>JAGHTY010000093.1 GCA_018065125.1 Candidatus Minthousia equi | reverse complement strand
GATAATTAAATAATTGACAATTAATGCAAAGCTGTGTTCAGCATGTAGTAAACCTCGTTATTGCGGAGGTTCTGCTTGAAGTTAGCGATTGTTGTCTGCTTGTTAATCTCAAGAAGTTCGATACCCAGCATCTCTGCAAAGTCTTCCCAATACTCTTCTGTGATATCATAGCCAAATGCACTATGATGTGTACCACCTGCAAGAATCCATGCGCCAGCACCAATCTCGAAAGATGGCTGTGGAACCCAAAGAGCAGATGCAACAGGAAGCTTTGGCATTGGCTTAGGTTCGATGCACTCAACCTGCTGAGTGATGATGCGGAAGCGGTTACCAAGATCGACGATTGTTGCCTTAACGCCTTCACCTGTCTTTGAAGTGAAGACAAGGCGAGCTGTTTGCTGCTTACGGATACCAATACCCAGGAAGTGTACCTCGAGTGTAGGCTTATTGGTAGCAATCAGTGGAGTAACCTCAAGCATGTGGCTCTGAAGGATAGAAGTTTGACCTTCTGCAAAGTTAAGGGTGTAGTCCTCAAGGAACGACACGCCATTCTTGTTACCCTGATTCATTACCCAGATAGTGCGATAGAGACATGCTGTCTTCCAGTCGCCCTCTGCACCAAATCCAATACCTTCTGCCATCAGGCGCTGTGAAGCAAGACCAGGAATCTGGTCGAAACCACAGAAGTTAGGATCGTTGATGTCTGCATCACCAAGGTCGTCGAAGTTTGTTGTGAAGGCAGTTGCACCCTCATCCTTCAATACGGCACGGATAGCAAGTTCTGCCTTGGCAGCATTGCGCACCTTTTCCCAATATACCTCTTCGCCACTTTCATCAATCTTGACGGTGTATTCCTGCTTATAGGTATCTACAAGCGCATCAACCTCAGCATCTGTTACCTTCTTGAAATAGTCGATCAAGGAAGATACAGGATAGTAATCTACATGATAGCCAAAGCGCTGCTCAAATTCTACGCGGTCGCCATCGGTAACTGCTACATTGTTCATGTTCATACCGAACATCAGGCAACGCACATTATGAGCATCGGCAACACCGGCAGCAACACGAGCCCATACAGCAATCTTCTTCTGTACTTCCTCGCTCTTCCAGTAACCCACAACAACCTTGCGGGCAATACGCATGCGAGTACAGATATGACCGAACTCAATATCACCATGAGCACTCTGATTAAGGTTCATGAAATCCATATCCATTGTATCCCAAGGAATCTCGGCATTATACTGAGTATGAAGATGAAGAAGTGGCTTTTGAAGTGCCTGAAGGCCCTTGATCCACATCTTTGCAGGAGAAAATGTATGCATCCAGGTGATTATACCCACACACTGAGGTGCATTGTTGGCTGCCTGCATTACTGCCTCAACCTCGTTTGAAGAATTGGCAGTACCTTTATAAACAACCTTGATAGGAATAATGCCACTGGCATTTAAACCAGCAACCATCTCCTTTGAATGACCGTCAACAGCAACTACTGCATCGCCACCATAAAGTAACTGGGCACCAGTTACCCACCACAATTCTAAATTTTTATACATGTCTAAAAATTTAATTGATAATTGACATTAAAAAATCAGTGTTTCTGTCCCTTCTGTCCGTAATATGCATTAGGGCCGTGCTTACGGTTATAATGCTTCTCAATGAGAAGAGGATTCATTGTTGTAAGAGGATTCACGCTGAAAGAAATGAATGCCATCTTAGCAACTTGCTCCATAACCTTAGCATTATACACTGCATTATCAGGAGAAGTTCCCCAAGAGAATGGACCATGATCCTTTACGAGCACGGCAGGAGTATGGTCGGGGTTAATCTTACGAATATTCAGGATTTCGTCAACGATTACGTTACCTGTTTCCAATTCGTATTCACCTTCTACTTCTTCCTTAGTCATGTCGCGTGTACATGGGATAGCCTTGTAGAAATAATCTGCATGGGTAGTGCCGATATTTGGAATATCCTGACCTGCCTGTGCAAATGCAGTAGCATAGGTAGAGTGAGTATGTACTACACCCTGAATATTTGGGAAGGCACGATACAGCACCAGATGGGTTGGTGTGTCGGAAGAAGGATTCAAATCACCCTCTACCACTTCACCAGTTTCCAAAGAAACAACCACCATGTCGCTTGCCTTCATATTATCATAGCTCACACCGCTAGGTTTGATAACTACCAAACCCTTTTCGCGGTCGATACCTGAAACATTTCCCCAGGTAAAGATTACAAGCCCCTGCTTTACCAAGTCGAGGTTAGCTTGAAATACTTTTTCTTTTAATTCTTCTAACATTTTTATTCTAGTTTTAAAAGACCCTCCTAAATCCTCCCTTAAAGGGAGGACTCTTAGTGCTCAAGCCTTCTTGTACAGGGCCTTATCATCTCCCCTAAGGAAGAGACAGGAGAGGGTCTTGTGTCTATTGTCTAAAAACCTCCTCCCCCTTTAAGGGGGACCGAGGGGGTCTTTTTATTACCAAAGCAAGATATACAAAATAGCAGTGATTACGCAGATACCGATGGTTCCATAGGTATAGCCACGAGTAGTTGAGAACGAGCTCAAGTCGATTGGTAATGCCTTTACATCAGCCTTGGTATCCTTAGAGTTGCTATACAACCAAACAGCGTTGCATCCTACCAATACACCGAAGAAGATGAATGCCTGGAAGCCTATGTCGTTCAAGTAAGTAGTCAATTCTGTTGACTTGCCCATCAATACAACAACCAAGCCAGCAAGAACCATAGCAGCACCTGCAATACCCAGGATCTTTGCCCATGTAAGCATAGCCTTCTGGTCGGCAGCAGCTGGCTGCTCGCACTTCACGAAACGGTTATCAAGGTAAGATACCAGGATGAAGAATGTAACCAGGATGATGAAGATGTAACCTGCACGGAACTGGAAGGCAACCTCTGGCATAGTAACCTTGAACAATACACCCATTGGGATGGTAAGAATGGCTGTCCAAACAGCAGCCTTTGAAGAAGCACGCTTCCACAGCAAACCAAGACCGAATACAGTAATGATACCTGGGTAAATGAAACCAGAGTACTCCTGAATGTACTGGAATGCCTGATCCAAACCGCCAAGCAATGGCTTAACAGCAATAGCAGCAATAATCAATGCACCAATTGCAGTAAGACGACCAACACTTACCAACTTCTTGTCATCAGCCTTTGGATTGATGTACTTCTTATAGATATCCATGGTAAAGAGGGTTGATGTTGAGTTGAACATTGATGCCAAAGAAGAAATGATGGCAGCAGTCAACGCAGCAAATGAAAGACCCTTGATACCGGTTGGGGTAAAGTTACGAATCAGCCAAGGATAAGCATCGTCAGAAACATTGATGTCGCCCTGCAAGTTCATCTTGTCAATGTATTCTGGATGCATCTCGAAGATGTAGTAAGCACAGATACCTGGCAATACAACGATGAATGGAATCAAGATCTTCAAGAAACCAGCGAATACCAAACCCTTCTTTGCCTCGTCGATATTCTTGGCAGCCAAACCCTTCTGGATGATGTACTGGTTAAAACCCCAGTAACCCAAGTTGGTCAACCAAACACCACCGATGATGGCTGCAATACCTGGCACGTTGTTGAATGCATCCTGACTTGCCGACTCGCGTATAACAAGATGGAAGTGCGTATCCATGGCATGATCACCCGTGGTCATTTCTCCAAATATCTGTCCCAGTGCACCTGTTACATCTGATCCCATAGCCTTACCAATCTCAGAAAGGGCAATGTATGCAGTAACCAAACCACCACCTACAAGGAATACAACCTGCATAACATCGGTCCAAGCCACAGAAGCCAAACCTCCGTAAATAGAATAGATACCAGCAATGAGGAAGAGGCCGATGATGATAATCATACGCATAGAGATTTCCAGGCCGAAGACAGAAACTGCCACGCCCTGCAAACCCAGAATCTGCTCGATAGCCAAAGCACCCAGCCAAGCTACAGAGGTTAGATTTACGAATACGTACAAGAACAGCCAAAGAGTTGAGAATGCCAAACCTACACCATCATTGTAACGTTCACGAAGGAACTGTGGTATGGTGAAAATCTTACGCTTAATCATGATAGGCAACAGGAACTTACCGATAACTACCAGTGTAACGGCTGCCATAACCTCGTATGCAGCAATGGCAATACCATCGGCATAACCAGTACCACTCATACCAATAAACTGCTCGGCAGAAATATTTGCTGCAATCAATGAAGCACCAACTGCCCACCAAGTCAAAGTGTTACCTGCAAGGAAGTAATCGCTGGCACTCTTTCCCTTTCCGCTCTTGTCACGGCTCAGGAACATACCCAATCCTACCAAGAGAATCAGGTACACTACCAAAATTATGAAGTCAACGGTTTTGAATCCCGACTGACTTATCGCTTGTGTTAAATCCATTTGTTATGTGTTTTTTTTGAATTAAATTACTTGTTTACACTGAACTTGAAGATACAGTGGCTTGTATAAGTCTGACCTGGTTCCAGGTAAGCATTGCTCTCGGCCCACTGCTTGTTTGGTGAATCTGGATACTTCTGAGTTTCCAGGCAGAAACCAACACGCTGCTTGTAAACAATACCCTTCTTACCAGTTACTGTTCCATCAAGGAAGTTACCAGAGTAAGCCTGGATACCTGGCTCGTTGGTAAATACTTCCAGAACGATACCAGTCTTAGGGCTTTCCATGCGAGCACATGGCTTGCTTTCATCACCCTTGGTATTCAATACCCAGTTATGGTCGTAGCCGTTACCAAACTTAACCTGCTCATAATCGAAGTTAGTAATATCCTTGCCTACTTCCTTTGCAGTACGGAAATCCATAGGAGTATCAGCAACAGGAAGAATCTCGCCAGTAGTCATGTAAGTAGAGTCAACTGGAGTGAAACCATCTGCGTCGATAGTCAGAAGGTTATTGGTGATAGGTTCGTTAGCATCACCGTTCAGGTTGAAGTAAGAGTGATTGGTCATGTTGATGACAGTCTTCTTATCGGTAGTAGCCTCGTACTTGATGTCGATGGCATTGTCGGCAGTAAGGGTATAAGTAACCTTAGCCTCAACATTTCCTGGGAAGTTGTTATCACCGTCTGGGCTCTTCATAATCAACTGAACAGAGTTTGCAGTTGTCTGGCCAATCTCATAAATCTGATACTGCCAACCGGTAGGACCACCATGCAAACAGTGACCAAAGTTGTTCTGTGGCAACTGGATAGTATCGCCATCAACAACAATCTTACCCTGGTTCAAACGGTTTGCATAACGACCGATAGCAGCACCAAAGTCGCTCTGGTTTACGTCTGGACGATAAGCGCCTACACTATCAAAGCCCAAGACAACATCCTGGAAATTGCCATCCTTATCTGGCGCCATGATTGATACGATTCGGCCACCAAAGTTTGTGATACAAACCTCCATGCCATTTTCATTGGTGAGGGTAATCAGCTTGGTAGCCTTACCATCGTAGTTACGATCGAAAAGTTCTGGATTCAAACCACTTTTGGTTAAAGTTGCCTCGGTAGATGCCTTCTTTGCACCACCACATGAGGCCAATGCTGCGAGCAAACATCCTCCCAGCAACAAATTTTTCATTGTTCTCATGATATTTTACTGAATTTAATAATTATTGTATTTACTATTTGGGGTGTAAATTTACTAAAAATTACCCAAACACCCCTAATATATGCGCGGTAAAAATCTTTTTGTTGCATGATATTTACCAATGTGTAACAGAAACAACAAGAAAAGGAACAATTTTCCGACAAAAATACATACCTTTGCAAAGCAAAACATACAACTATGAAGATTACAAAACTACCACTTTTAGTACGCATCATCATTGCCATTACCTTGGGTATTGCCCTTGGTTTTGTGATGCCTGATGTAATGGTTCGCGTATTCAACACCTTCAACGGGGTGTTTGACCAATTGCTGAAATTCCTCATTCCACTCATCATCATCGGATTGGTAACCTCTGCCATTGCTGATGTGGGAAAAGGAGCAGGACGCATGCTACTTATTACTGCCGGCATAGCTTATGGTGCAACTGTATTATCAGGACTTTTCTCGTATGTTTGCAGCATAACCCTGTTTCCTGCATTGGTAGCTTCAGGACAGGAAATTGCAACGAATGAGGCAGGACAAATGTTCCCTGCATTCTTTACCATAGAAATTCCACCCCTCATGCCAGTGATGACATCACTTATTTCTTCTTTCCTATTAGGATTGGGAATCGCATCTTTTGGTGCCAAAGTGCTGAAGCAAGGGTTTGATGAACTGAAAGACATTGTAACACTGGCTATTTCAAAGGTCATTATCCCCTTGTTGCCAATCTACATCTTTGGTTTATTTCTGGATATGACTGCCAGTGGACAGGTAGGTCCTGTTCTTACTGCCTTCATTGGCATTATTGTGGTAATCTTCTCACTTACAGCAGTTTTGCTTTTATTGCAATACAGCATTGCAGGTGCCATTACCAAGCGTAATCCATTGAAACTTCTGGTAACAATGATGCCTGCCTATTTCACGGCATTGGGAACTTCATCATCTGCTGCTACCATTCCTGTAACCATGCAGCAGACACTAAAGAATGGAGTTCGTGAAAATGTAGCAGGATTTGTAGTACCACTGTGTGCTACCATCCATTTATCAGGTTCTACCTTGAAGATTGTGGCATGTGCCATTGCCATTATGCTGATTCAGCACATACCATTCGATTTTCCTTTAATGCTGGGATTTATTCTAATGTTGGGCATTACCATGGTAGCAGCCCCTGGTGTGCCAGGAGGTGCAATTATGGCTGCCTTAGGAATTCTGGATAGCATCCTTGAATTCAACGCCGAACAGCAAGCCATGATGATTACACTTTATATTGCCATGGATAGTTTTGGCACAGCTTGCAATGTTACGGGAGACGGTGCAATTGCACTGATCATAAATAAGTTAAAAAAATAAAAGCGGAGAATAATCTCCGCTTTTTTTAGTTCAACTCCAACGTTACAATACTATTCTTTGGAAGTGTAACCTTCAAGACACCCTTCTCAATCTTAGCCTCCTTGAAAGTAGCAGGCTTCACCTTGTTTGGATTTTCAAAGGTATTCATGTCATCAATCTTTGCAGAGGTAAGGATTTCACCACTAGCCTTGGTAGCCTTAACACCTGGCAAGTTAATGGTGATGGTCTGCTCCTTATCCATACTGATATTGCTCAAAGAGATATGAATCTTACCATCCTTTTGAGAAGCAGTTGCACTTACCAATGGTAACTTTGAAGGGAACTTACGGTTCTGGTCAGACACCTCGATCTGGTCACAATGTACGTCAACTGGCAAATAAGTAGCATCCTGGTGAACATTATACATCTTGAATACATAGTATGTAGGAGTCAATACCATCTTATCGTCCTTTGTCAAGATCATACTCTGCAGTACGTTTACAATCTGAGCAATGTTTGCCATCTTTAATCGCTTGGTGTACTTGTGGAAGATATCGAATGAGGTTGAAGCAACCATGGCGTCACGCATGGTATTCTGCTGGAACAAGTGACCTGGATTGGTTCCTGGTTCAACATCCCACCAGGTACCCCACTCATCTAAAAGCAAACCGATGTGATTCTTAGGATCCTTTTCGTTCATGATAGAAATGTGCTTCTGCAGGATATCATCGATTTCGCGGCACTTACCAATGGTCCAGTAGTACTGATCCTTGGTGAAATCTGTTGCAGAACCCTTGCTGCCATCCCAACCAGATACAGTATAGAAATGCAGTGAAATACCATTCATCTTGTTACCTACACGATCCATCAAGACGCGTGTCCAGTCATAATCATAGTCGCTGGCACCACTGGCTACCTTATATAGATTATGACCATCGTAGTTACGGCAGTAAACACCATAACGACGGAATAGATCTGCATAGTATTCAGGGCGCATGTCACCACCACAGCCCCAAGATTCATTACCTACTCCCAAGTATTTCAGGTTCCATGATTTTTCACGACCATTCTTTCTGCGCAGGTTTGCCATTGGGCTGTCTCCATCACTGGTAATATATTCTACCCACTTTGCCAACTCCTCTACAGTACCGCTACCCACGTTACCGCTCAGGTAAGGCTCAGCACCAATCATTTCGCAAAGGTTAAAGAACTCATGGGTACCGAAAGAGTTATCCTCAACAGTACCACCCCAGTTGTTGTTTACCATCTTTGGACGATTTGCCTTAGGGCCGATACCATCCATCCAGTGATATTCATCGGCAAAGCATCCACCTGGCCAACGCAATACAGGAACCTTTAGATCTTTCAATGCGTTCAGTACGTCAGTACGATAGCCGTTTGTGTTGGCAATCTTGCTATCAGGACCTACCCATAAACCGCCATAGATACATGAACCTAGATGCTCGGCAAACTGGCCATAAATTTCCTTTGGTATTACCTCACCTGGCTGATCAGCATGCACAGTAACAATCTGTGCCGAAGCAGGCATTGTCATGGCAGCCAGCAAGGCTGCGCTGAACATTTTCTTGATTTTCATAGTTGACAAATAATTAGATTATGTTAATATCTAGTGCAAATATAAGGCTTTTTTCCAGTATTTCGTTCAAATTTTCTATTTTTGTAACCAGATAAACAAATATCAATTAATATCATGAAAGTAAACAAAGGTTTATTGACGGCATTGGCACTTACTGCCAATCTGTCGGCATCTGCCCAGACGAACGAATTTGTAATTCAGACACAAGAACTGGGTGCCCCCATACAGAATACCATGTATGGCATATTCTTTGAAGACATTAACTATGCTGCCGATGGCGGTTTGTATGCAGAACTGGTAAAGAACCGTTCGTTCGAATTTCCACAAAGTCTTTTAGGTTGGAAATCTTTCGGAAACGTAGAGGTTCGTACTGATAACCCTGCATACGACAAGAACCCACATTATGTGCGTCTTTCTACTGCAAGCCATCCAGAGAAATGGACAGGTCTTGACAATGAAGGTTTCTTTGGCATGGGTGTAGAAAAAGACAAGGAATACCGCTTTACCGTTACCGCACGTGTGCCAGATGGTAAACCTGCACGCATCCGTGTAGAATTGGTTAACACGGGTGATTCACGTGAGCACCATTTCCTACGTGACTATAACGATCGCCAGTACATCACCATTGATTCAAAGGATTGGAAGAAATACACCCTTATCTTAAAGCCTAACCAAACTTGCGAGAAGGCTCAATTGCGTATCTTCCTTAGAGAAACTGGTACTGTGGATATGGATCACGTATCTCTGTTCCCGACAGATACCTGGAAAGGACACGAAAACGGCTTGCGTAAGGACTTGGCACAGGCATTGGCTGATTTGAAACCTGGCATTTTCCGTTTCCCTGGTGGTTGCATTGTAGAAGGTACTGAGTTACCCGACCGCTATAACTGGAAAAACACAGTAGGTCCTGTAGAAAATCGTCCATTGAACCTGAATCGTTGGCAATACACCTTCGACTATCGTTTCTACCCTGACTATTACCAAAGCTATGGTTTGGGATTCTACGAATTCTTCCAACTAGCAGAAGAAATTGGTTCTGAACCTCTGCCTATCCTTAGCTGTGGATTGGTGTGCCAGTTCCAGAATAAAGATCAGAAAGCCCACCAACCTGCTGCAGAACTTCAGGAGTTCATTCAGGATGCTATGGATTTGATTGAGTTTGCCAATGGTGATGTTAACACCCAATGGGGTAAGCTGCGTGCTGACATGGGACATCCCGCTCCTTTTAACCTTAAGTATTTAGGTATTGGCAACGAGCAATGGGGTCCTGAATATCCTGAACACCTCAAGCCTTTCCTGGATGTTATCCGCAAAGCACACCCAGAAATCAAGATTGTAGGTTCTTCTGGCCCTGATTCTGAAGGCGAACAGTTTGACTACCTGTGGCCACAGATGCGTGAATTAAAGGCCGACTTGGTAGATGAACATTTCTACCGTCCTGCAGATTGGTTTCTGGCACAAGGTAACCGTTATGACAACTATGATCGTAAGGGTCCTAAGGTATTTGCCGGTGAATATGCCTGCCATATCAAGGGAAAGAAATACAACCATTTCTATCCTGCCTTGCTGGAATCTGCCTTCATGACTAACCTTGAGCGCAATGCCGACATTGTCCACATGGCAACCTACGCACCTTTATTTGCACATGTTGAGGGTTGGCAGTGGCGTCCAGATGCTATCTGGTTCGACAATCTGCGCAGCGTAAAAACCTGTAGTTATTATGTTCAGCAATTGTATAGTTTATACAAAGGCAGCAACGTACTGAGCCTTACTATGAACAAGAAGCCTGTTGCAGGCAATGCCGACCAGAATGGTTTGTTTGCCAGCGCTGTTTACGACAAGGACAGCAATGCCTATATTGTTAAAGTTGCCAATACAAGTAACAAGCCACAGGACATCAACATGACCTTTAACATGAAGAAGAAGGAAACATTGAGCAGTGGAAAGGTTATCAAGTTGCAGTCAAAGAATCCTGATGCAGAGAACACAGTTGATAATCCTAATGTTGTTGTTCCACAGGAAAGTAGCGTAGAAGTAAATGGACAGAACTTCTGCACCACCCTAGAACCAGAAACATTTGCTGTTTATATCTTGAAGAAATGACACTGAAATTATGAGTTATAAAAATGGGGCAATTCCAATTGGAACTGCCCCATTTTCTATTTAAGATCTAGGATATCACTCTCTTGGAGAACCCATATGCATGATAGGTGGACGATTCTCGAGAGGCTTTATAACGCTGCGGGTTGCAGCACTTCCGTATGATGAAACCGAGGTAGCACGGTTCTTTGCATCGTATTCAATAAATGCCTCGGTATTACGTGATTTGTCACCATACGCATATTCCATAATACGATAGAATATCTGCTCACGACTTGGCGTATTGAAATCATGATACAAGTTATTATTATTCATCAAACTCTGCACGGTAGGGCGATAAGCACCATATCCCCAGGTATAAGCACCCTGGTATATACCTAAGTTCTCGAATTCATACAGATCCTTATAGGTAGTAAGGAACTTGCTCCAGTGTACTTCCTCTGGTGTAGCATGATAATCAACATTAGCACCACCATAGCTATAATTCCACCACTGATCCAGAGAAGTCTTACTATTACCTCCGGTTTCAGGAATCCATTCCTTTTCATTTCCTCCTTCTATGTATTCATCAAACAAGTGGGCAAAACCATGTCCTCCTGCCTCATGGCAAACCAAGTTTGGATGATTATTCATATCGTATGTGATAAAATCACCAGTGGTCCACATCTGAGTATAACTACGGGCAAAATATTCCGCATTATAAGTTATGATTACACGCATCTTTTCAGTATCAGGTAATCCTATCTTTTTCCAATAGTTTTCTACCATCTGTTTTTCCTCATTAAATGCCAGATCATCACTGTTATATAAATCGTTTGATTTTGAAACAGCCTTAACCATATAGCAATCAAACAGGTCGCGGTAAGTCCTATATGGTTCAACATCAAAGAAACGCTCCATTTCACGACGCATTACCTGCTCATACTTACCACCCTCATCCATGGTGCTTGATGTAAAGCCCTCTCCCATGAATACCAAAGGAATACCATTACCATCCTTGTGAGCCTGCAACTGCACTACCTTGCCGTCGTTAGGATCATCAGGATTAGATGTTTCATACTCTTCCTTGCTATAATTTATGGCATATACCACACCTGGCTTTAAGCCACTTGTAGGGACAGCACGATAGCCAACTGATTTTGACGTTTTTGCAGAACTGTCATATTTTAAAACATGCAGCATCTCACCATGTTGCTGTGGTAAGACAGGAACATAGGTCACATAATAGTCTTCATCAACAATGAAGTTTTTTTTCTCGATAAATATTGCAGAATAGTATTGGGGTTCGTTTTCTACAATTTCACCAGTTGCCACATCTATTGCCAAACTAATTGGCCATGCTTTCTGATTTACCTGGGTAGATATAGCAATCATATCATTTACACCCATTTCTGAAATAGGGATTCTGATACGGACCATACTCATCATGTGCTTGAACTGTAGGTTCAGTTCACCATCTTTGATAGTACCCATGGCAAACAGAATATCACCTTTCAGATTATCTATACTATTAGTCAGCACATTTGTTTGAGAATTTTCAAATGAAATCACCGAGCCATCAATATGAATAGAACTCATGTTGGTGTTAGGATTATACATGGCATATACTACAGAGCCATCGGTATTCTCCAGTTTTTTACTGCTACTTGTAGCTGGCACAAATGTTACCTCATCGTTCTGTACCCGAGCGTTGTAACCATGATATTCTCCATTCTGGAACAGCATTACTCTATCTCCATCATTCCAGACGATATGTGCTGTAGTACCATCTTCAATGACAGAGGTACGTGTAGCAGCTCCAACCTGCTTGGTTGTAAATACACGAACATCATCACCTTGTACTACTGCAGGACTATCGTTATCACTCACACAAGATGTGGCCAATGCTATGATTGCCAAACAAAAAAGTAAAATTTTATTCTTCATAGGGCACACATTTTAAAGGTTTTCAATAGGCATATCGTCGATACCACCTGTAGTATCTGTTTCGTCTGGTTCTGGTTCGGTCTTATCCAGAGAAATGGCCTCTTCATAGGTCTTACCGGTACTATCTACACGCAAAGCGCTCCATATCATGTGGGTATCAGTTACCTGAACAATATCCCAGCAGTTCTCCTCACCAATTGCCAACCAGTTGGAGTCAACGAAATAAGTATTATTCTTCAAGTCAACTTTTTGCCACTTTCCCTTGGCATTCTTCTGGTACTGATTATAGGTTCCATTTGCCAAGAACTCCCAGCGATACTTGGCATTAGCATCTGTATCTTCCCACAATCCTATGATTTTATTGCCAATGGTAACTGTAGATTTCTGGTATACTCTATAGCCACTAATATCCTTATAGTTCTTGTTCTCACCATAGCGATAGTGACGCTGTTCCATTTCACTTTCGGTAACGTAGGTTACCTCTGTGAAATATTCCATGAAATCTCCATTTGCCAACGTGGTAGAAAAATAAAGACCATAGCCGTCTAGGGAATAGTTAACTTGCAACTGACCAGCATACCACGACGAAAGGGTTCCAATACCACCCGTCAGGAAACTGATAACTTCTCTGTTATTGGTTGCAACTTCCTTGTCATCCACCTTGGTAAGTACCCATCGGCCATTAACCTGGTTACTAATATCCACCTTATCACCAGGAGATGGACTAGGTGAAGGAGATGGGGATGGACTAGGAGAAGGAGATGGAGTTGGTGAAGGTTCTGGACCATCGCCTCCTGGTGAGCACGCAGCTAGCACCATGCCAGCCATCAGTGCATACATAAACTTTCTCAATTTCATATTTCCTTTTACATTTAATATTTATCTATTCTTACCTCGTAACGAAGATGAAAAATCTATAAACTTAACATTTTTGCAAAAATAGGCATCTTCTTTTAATTATACAAGGTATAAAGAGAAAAAATGCTTTACTGAACAGGATAACCAGGCTTCACAGGAATACGGCCGTTATCATTGGCAGCACTCAGTGCCAACCATGCTACCATGGCTGCATCTAGTTTCAAATCGTCAAGAGAAAGGCGTTCAAAGGTATCCATGTTGGTGTGATAAGTACGATCGTACTCCAATTCATCCTGAATAAACTGATATGCAGGCAAACCTACACGGTCGAAGGTTACATGATCGGTGCTACCTGTTCTACGAGGAGACAATACCTTGAAGCCTAATGGTTCGATTGCACGCATCCATTCCTTGAAATAAGGAACTGCCAAATCGTTCTGTTCTAAATAGATACCACGGAAACGGCCAGAACCATTATCCATGTTTAGATACAATGCAAAATTATTGTAACCTGGCAATGTTTTCTTGTTCTGCTGGTCGTACAGATAGTTCTGCAAATATCCACGTGAACCATACAAACCTTGTTCCTCACCACCCCACAATGCAATACGAATGGTTCGGCGTGGTGAAATACCCAATGCCTTAATGATACGCATAGCTTCCATCATGACAATACAGCCAGAAGCATTGTCGGCACCACCAGTGCCACTATGCCATGAATCCAAGTGAGCACCAATCAGAACCACTTCGTTCTTCAGTTTTGGATCGGTACCAGGAATCTCTGCAACGACATTGTTTATCTTCTGATTATCGGTAAATACATTCTGGATGTCAAGTTCCATTTCCACTTTCTCACCTCGCTTAATCAAACGAGCCATACGACCACCATCTTCCAAAGGAAGAACAATCTCTGGAGTTGGTTCTGGATCACCTACCTTATACTGTGCACCACTACCACTAGTAACATTAAAAGTTCCACGTGTATTGATAATAGCCAATGCGCCTTCAGTCTTCAGCATTTGTGTAAACTGCTGCTGTAACTGACGCATCTTCATGATTTGTTCACGAGAAGGCATTGTATAAGCACCTCCACCCATCTGACGACGATAATTATGACGACCAGGACGAGAATCTGTTTCCATCTTTGCCAGTTCCTCATCGGTGTATCTAAATGCCAATGGTTCGAATGATATTTCATACTGTTGGGTTACAGGCATCAGCACAATCTTACCTGAGAGTTTTCCACGATATTTCTCTAAATCGGCTTCACTCTGTATCTGGTCAATCAGTATAACCTCACCTTTTACCAATCCCTGTGTGCTGCCTGTCCATGCGCGAGGATTTGCAGCAAAACTGCAATAGTAAGGAGCAGTCATAGCCACATAATTCTTTTGACTATCCCATCCTCCTTTAGAAAACTCAGCAGCAAACTCAGCACGTGGGTTAGAAAGGCCAAACTCTGCCAATTTACCCACAACTAGCTTCTCAGAACGTAACTTCTGCTGTGAAGCTGCCAAACGTGAGCCCAATTCATCCGTCATAAACTCTGCCAATTCTTCTAGTTTTGAATTGGCAAATGCCTCATTCTTCACTCTGAATGCCAATTCCTCTGATAGTGCATTCTGTGCCTGGGCTCCTAAACCCAGCATCATTGCCATTGCGGCAAAAAACATTTTTTTCATCTCGTTGTTTAATTTATCATTTCTTTTAAACCTTTATTCTTATCCTCCATTCATTTGGATAAAGATTATTGGCACGCTGACCAAGATTCTTCACCCATCCTAATGGTATATTCTGATAGGTTACCACAACATAGCCACGAGGAGCAGTAGTAGGTAACACTATAGCTTCACGACGCAGATAATCTATAGCCTGGTCATACTCCAATTCGACTATAGGGAAAGAATCTGTTCTACGTTGAGGTGAAATAGCCAGTGCATGATGCGGAATAAAATCACGTCCTTTCACGCTGCCAAGTTCTATACCGGCATGTAACAGCTTTAGCGTAGAGACCAATTGTTGGTATTGTTGCTGATAGGCAACAGGAAATGCCAGTGCTACATCATGTAGCCAAGTATAGATATAATCTTGTGCTTGCAGTAACCACTCCTTACACTCGCGTGGAACTGGCTGAACTGCATTTTGTTTCTTGTTTTTATCCTTTTTAGTTTTTCTTTTTGGTATTTCCACATCTTCACCTTCACCATGCTTGCGAAGAGCGCACATAAACAATCCTTCGCTTTTAGTTCGTGATGGCAAAAAGCGGTATACAGGTAACTCTGCCTTATACAGTGAAGAAGTAATATTCCACTCCTTCTCTATTGGTACAGACAGTACATCTGCACCTAATTCCTGAGCTATCCAAACAACATTTTCTTCGTTCTCAAGGGTGTTGTACGTACAAGTAGAATATACCAGTAATCCTCCAGGCTTTAAACAAGGCCAGATGTCTGCCAATATACTACGCTGACGTTGCCAGCAAAGATCTACATTAGCAGTGCTCCAATCATCAATGGCACCCTGATCTTTGCGAAACATACCTTCACCAGAACAAGGCACATCGGTAAGAATTACGTCAAAGAAGTTTTCCAGAGATTGAAAATCGATAGCTTCATTATTGGTTACAACAACATGCGTGTTACCCCATTTTGTAAGATTCTCGGCCAACACTTGTGAACGCTGTCGCATTACTTCATTGGCAACCAACAAACTACCTTCTGGCAAGGAATCTGCCAACAATGTACTTTTACCTCCTGGAGCAGCACAAAGGTCGAGGGCCACAACAGGTGCATCAACATAATGCTTTACCACTTGTGCCAAGAACATCGAAGCTGCCTCCTGCACATAGTAGCATCCAGCATGGAAAAGAGGGTCGAGAGTAAAAGAAGGTCGCTCTGCCAAGTAATATCCTGAACTGCACCATGGAACTTTTTCCGTGCCCTGCGGAATTTTGTTACATGGCTTGAGAGGGTTTGTTCGGATACTAGTAGGCGAAGGTTCTTCCAATGCCTTCAACAATGCATTGAACTCCTCCTCTCCCAGTATATTCTGAGTGTATTGTGTAAATGCTTTTGGTAATTCCACTTTTTATTTATTGAAATTTGATAATTGCCTACGCAGTATGCTGTCAGCGCGAAATATCCGCCGTATAGAAATCTATCACTCTTTTTATTGCCCTAATGCACACAGGACAAAAGTCGGGTGCTTCGTTAATCTTCATTCTGCACTCTTGAACAGGACGATACACACCTTTAGAGCAATATCCAGCACCTTCAAACACACCAACCTTTGTGTATATCTCACTAGGCTTATTAGTGGGTTGAGTTGGAATTTTGGTAGCATCAGGTAACATATCTTTCCATTTGCTATCAAAATCCACAAGAGTAGTAATGTTCTGTTCCCAAGGTTCTGTATCCAGAGGATATTGTGTTTCGTACTGATCATCATAGTAATACTCATCGGCAAGACCACCAAAACTATGTCCAAACTCATGTACAACTACAGGTTTAAACAGATAGTGATGAGCAGTAGTCAAGGTATAGCTGTTGTAGATTCCACCACCGCCATATTCATCGGTATTAGCCAATATAATAATGTGTTCGTATGGAATACCGGCTAACTGGTTATGTAAATCCTTCAAGTGCAAGGTAGTGAGGTAACGCTCTGAATAAAAAGTATGAAAGTGTGAGTTAAGAGCAGTCTTGCGCCAATCGTTCTTGTAAGGTGTGCTCACACCACTCTCCTCCGATTCACAACCTACCGCATAGAAGTTAAATCTATCCTTCATGCTAGCAAAAGCCTTGCTCTTCAGAATCTGCTCCATTGCAACCTGAGCATCCTTGTAGAACAAATCCATCTCGTCTTTTGTATAACCTTCTGCAACGATAGCCACATCGATGCAGTCTTGTGCCGCACCACTCTTTTGCAGTATTCTGTGAGGAGTAACATGCTTGTTTCCTCGCTGTACAATGAGAGCATCTGCAGGATCTACCTCATGTGTCAAAGTAGCTACTGTCTTATGGTGTGTATCTACTATATTTACTTCTACCAGCACTGGTTGTTTAGGAAAAGGTATCAAGAATGGATTTTCGAACGACTTACTTTGCTTTGTCGCCTCTTCTGTCGTGAGCCATTCCTGAAATAAAGTAGAGAATGAATGACGATAAACTACTGTTCCGGTAGCCTTGTCCTTCACTGTAATCTGTCCATTACCTTCCAAAGGCAATTCTGCCAGATGATGGCGTCGACCAGCCCATTGTGGCATCTTATTCAGTTCATCTACATAAATTTGCTGATAATCATGGTTTCCGGCAAAGGTATAGTCAATGCGCAGTGTATTATCCTCAAAGTAATCTTCAAAATTCTGTGCATAGATGGCGGTAGTCATTATCAAGCCACATACCAATGCAAATAATCTGTTGTTCATGTGAATATGCTTATTTCTCAGCAAAATTACTACATAATTATGAATTAAACGCAATTAGTAAGCCAAATCAAAGAATTAATCGTAACTTTGCACCCATAAACAATGCCAACAATATGGAAAATAACTTAGATGACTTAGATAAGCAGATCTTGAAGCTTATAGCAGACGATGCTCGCATTGCATTTCTTGAGGTAGCCCGTGCTTGTGGAGTGTCGGGTGCTGCCATTCATCAACATGTTCAGAAACTGACTGCAATGGGTGTGATAGAAGGTTCTCAGTTTATTCTCAATCCTGAGAAAGTGGGATATCAAACTTGTGCCTACGTAGGACTATATTTAAAGGATCCCAGTTCTTCTGACAATGTTCTACGTGCCCTAGAGAAGATTCCAGAGGTAGTTGAATGTCATATTACAACAGGTAGTTATGATATGTTCCTGAAAATCTATGCACGCAACAACAACCACCTACATAGCTTGATTCACGATAAACTACAACCACTAGGACTTTCTCGTTCAGAGACAATTATCTCTTTCAACGAAGCCATACGTCGTCAGATTAAGATGCCTTAAGCCTTACGGACGTAGTTAACAAACGCGTACTTAAACTGATGTTTCTCGTCTGTTTCGTGCTCTTCACGGAACGACTCTTCCCATTCATCAGTATACGCAGGAAAGAATGCATCTGCCTGTGCTGGTGTGTCTTCAACTAATGTAAGGCACAATTCATCAGCCAAAGGCAATGCCTGCTTGTACACGCTGTCACCTCCGATGATATACACATGTTCGTCTTCTTTACAAGATGCTAAAGCATCCTTAAGCGAAGTAAAACATTCTGCTCCTGGCAATTCCAAGTTGGCATTACGACTCAGCACTACATTACGGCGGTTAGGTAATGCTCCTTTAGGGAAACTTTCAAAAGTTTTTCGTCCCATTACGATAGTATGGCCTGTAGTCAATGCCTTGAAACGTTTCAAGTCGTTTGGCAGCCAATACAACAACTTGTTCTCAAAGCCAATGGCAAGATTCTGTGCTACAGCAGCTATAATAGAAAGGTACATTTTCAATAGAATTTATACAGCCACCACACCCTTAATGTGTGGCCAAGGTTCATAATTCTCCAGCGTAAAATCTTCATACTTAAAGTCAAAGATATTCTTCACATCAGGATTTATCTTCATTGTTGGCAGTGGCTTTGGTTCACGTGTTAACTGCAACTTCACCTGTTCGATATGATTGCTGTAAACATGGGTATCGCCAGTAGTATGAATAAAATCACCTGCTTTCAAGCCAGTTACCTGAGCCATCATCATGAGCAATAGAGCATATGATGCAATATTGAAAGGTACACCTAAGAAGCTATCTGCCGAGCGTTGATACAACTGCAAGCTCAATCGGCCGTCTGCCACATAGAACTGGAAGAAAGCATGGCAAGGAGGAAGATTCATGTTCTTCAAGTCTGCCACATTCCAGGCACTAACGATAATACGACGTGAATCTGGATTATTCTTAATTGTATCTACAGCCTCCTGAATCTGGTCAATAAAACCTCCGTTATAGTCTGGCCAACTGCGCCATTGATAGCCATAAATATGACCTAAATCGCCAGTTTCAGGGTCGGCCCATTCGTTCCAGATACGCACGCCATTATCTTGCAGATATTTCACATTAGTATCACCATTCAAGAACCACAAAAGTTCATGAATTATACTCTTAAGATGAAGTTTCTTGGTAGTTACCAAAGGGAATCCCTCTTCCAAGTTAAAACGCATTTGATGTCCAAACACACTGATAGTGCCTGTACCTGTACGGTCTTCCTTTACTGTTCCTTCTGTAAGGATACGATTCAGCAGGTCTAAATATTGCTTCATTGATGCTTAATTTTATTCTTTTTGCAAAGATACTATTTTTTTCATGAAAATCTAGTATTCAAATCTTAGATTAATTAGCATGTTTTACTTAAATAAAAGGACAAGTTTAGTACTAAATAGGGTGCGTACTTAGTCTTTACTTATCTTTATTCTAAGCATAATAAATGATCAATGCGTAAGATAATAAATGACCAGTTCCAATCATACTAAGAGATCAATGCATGTTCAAATAAGAGCTATACAAACAAAAAAAGGAGATTCTTAACGAACCTCCTTTTTCTTATAGTAGGAATTATTAATCATCCATTTTACCAACTGCTGAGTAGTTGATCTTCAAGGCGTATGCCTTACGAAGAGCCTGCTTAACGTCAGTGATAATACCCATCTGAGTCTTGCTATCAGCCTTGATAGAAACCTTCATAAAAGGCTGGTCTGATTCACTCATGTTCATACGCTCCTGCTGGATGTAGTCCTGAACCTCGTCAACTTCAGCGAACTTATCATTCAACTGAATACGGCTATCAGTACCCATCTTAGCCTGCAAATCCTGAGTTGGAGCACCGATGTAAATGAAAGAAACCAATGATTTCTTTTCTAGTTTCTCCAAAACTGATGACTTACCTTCTGGAAGCTTGAACTGAACCTTCAAAGTAACCTCACGCATGGTGGTTACAATCATGAAGAAGAAGAGGATAGAGAAAATCAAGTCAGGAAGTGAAGAAGTATTCATCTCCGGCATTTCCCTCTTGCCATTTTTATTAAACTTTCCCATTATTTCTTTCCTCCATAGTTTTTAGGTTCAGCCTCAGAAATCTTCTGAGGGTAATAATCACGTACTGCCTTCTGCTGATCATCGTTCAAGTCAGCATAGTTCTTGCCAAACTGCTTAGTTGAGATTTCATCACGAAGCTCATTGTATGCAGCAATCAGCTCATGCTGTACCTCGAAGTAAACATTGTAAGGAGTACCACGGTCGTTCTGTACAGAAATTACGTGATTCTTAGTAATTTCTACATCACCAAAGTATGGTAACTTCTCTGCATGCTTTTCTGGTTTTCTGTCAGAATTGCTTGGGTTTGCAATGAACTCCTTAACGAGACTTCTAATCTCCTTTAAGCCAACGAACTTCTGTCCATCCATGTCCTCAACCATCAAGTTACCGGCTGAGTTCATACGAATGTTAAGAATATTACGCTCCTTAACGATGATATCCTTAGTCTGTGTCTCATCTTCTGGTGGAGGAGGCAACTGACGTGCCAAACCTCTATCAGTGTCCATTGAAGTAGTAACCAAGAAGAAAATCAGCAGCATGAAAGAGATATCTGCAGTTGAACTGGTGTTCAATCCAGGCATTTTTCTTTTCTTTCTTGCCATAATAGTTTTTCTTATTTATTAGTTACTTTTTCAAGATACCAGTAAGACTTGCAATCAAACCCAACAAAGCAACAGCTGACAAGATGTAGATAGCAATGATCATCACATCAGAGATGCGAGATGCTACCTGAGTACCATCTGCCAAAGTTACAGGAGCGTCAGAACTCAAAGCGAAGCCGATAACAACTGCAACAGCAGCCATGCCCCAAACCAGAGCAACTCTCTTAATCATTGCTGCACCACCCAGCGCAACACCCTTGAAGAAGCTGATCAAGGTGAGCACGCCTGCAACGGCAGCCATGATGTACATCAAGAAGATCAAGGTCTCTGTGAACTGAGGAGCCACATAGCCGTTTTCTTCCTGATCATAACCTACGAAGAAGAACAGTCCGAACACCACTGCAGTGAGGATGAAGCAGACGATCAGCGCGTAGTATGACAATTTATTTTCTTTCATTGTTTCTCTAGTTTTTTAAAGATTACTTAGACAGGTTAGCCTTAGTCAGCATATCCAACAGAGTGATTGAAGAATCCTCCATATCGCTGGTGATAGACTCGATCTTAGCCAAGATGAAGTTGTAGAAGAACTGCAGTACCAATGCAACAACGATACCGAAGATAGTAGTAATCAACGCAACCTTCATACCACCTGCAACAACTGTTGGAGAGATACCACCTGCCTGCTGGATCTTATCGAATGCCTGTACCATACCGATTACAGTACCCAAGAATCCCAAAGATGGAGCCATTGCAATACACAAAGTAATCCAAGAGCAGTTTCTTTCCAGATAACCAGCCTGAACACCACCGTAAGAAGTTACTGTACGCTCAACTACGTCCAGACCCTCATCCAAGTGCATCAAACCCTGATAGTAGATAGAAGCAACAGGACCACGAGCGCCACGAACAACTGCCTTAGCACCTTCTACGTCACCAGCCTTCAACTTACCTTCTACAGAATCAATCAACTTCTTAGTGTTAACTTCTGCCAAGCTCAAGTAGATGATACGCTCGATACAGAATGCCAAACCTACGATCAAAGCCAAAGCTACGATTGACATGAAACCAGCATCACCTTCGATGAACTTGGTCTTCAATGCCTGGTGCAAAGACTCGTCACCTTCCTGGATAGAAGATTCCTCGTCTGCTACTGCTGCTGGAGCCTCGTCCTGAACAGCTGCTGAATCAACTTTCTCTGTAGCGGCAGAATCAGCGGTAGCCTCTTCCTGTGCCATCACGTTCTGGGTCAGACCGAAGGTCATCAAGCCCATAACTGCAACAATTGCAAAAAACTTTTTCATTGTGTGTCTAAAAATTTTAAGATTAATTAATTAATTTATTGTTTTTCTCGTCTTTCAAATTTAAGCTAAATCGTGCGGTTTTACCTTTTCCACACAATTCAACTACAAATATATTATATTTTTGACTTAAAAAAGAGTTTTCTTACACTTTTTTTACTTATAGACGTAAAATTAGTGCTGTTTTGGCCTTTTTTCGTTAAAATCACACCCCCAAAACAGTCTTTCTGCATTATCTGTGGTAATTAGAGCTACCTGCTCGGCATCAACACCTTTTATCTTTGCCAAGGCGCACACCGTATCATAAACGTATGCCGACTCATTGCGCTTTCCCCTATGGGGAACAGGTGCAAGATAGGGAGAATCGGTTTCTACGACAATGCGATCCAAAGGAACATTCTCTATCACCTGAGGCAAGGTACTCTTCTTGTAAGTAAGTACGCCTCCTATACCAAGATAAAAACCAGGAAAATCTAACAGTTCATCTCTTTCTTCTGGTGTACCAGAAAAACAATGGAAAATTCCACAAAGGGGTTCGTCTTTATAATTATATAAGGTATTCACCAATTCACAATGAGCCGAACGCGCGTGAATAATCAGCGGCAATCCATATTCAAGAGACCATTGAATTTGCGTATCGAAAGCAGCTAATTGTTCTTTCCTAAAGGTTTCGTCCCAGTAAAAATCCAGTCCCACCTCGCCTATTGCCAAAAAAGGATGTCCTTCACGCAGAAAATCTTTCATCTGCGAAAGCGTATAGGCATAGTTCTCATCCAGTTCTGTTGGATGCAAGCCTAACATTGGAAAACAAGACTGAGGATATTCCTTACACATAGCTAATAAGCGAGGTAAGGTTTTCATGTCAATAGCAGGCAGCATAATCTTCTCCACACCCGCTGCCTGCGCTCTTTCCATCACCTCGAGGCGATCTTGGTCAAATTCCTCAAGGTAGATATGAGAGTGAGTGTCGATGATTTTCATAGATCAAGACCTTCAATATGGGGTTCTTTTCTTCGGTAATAATACACAACACCATAATCCATACACCTGGCATAGCGTTCTGCTAAAGGAAGATTGGCATAAGCAGCTTCAACCTGATTCCACAAATCCAAGATTACCTTATCGGTTTCTTCACGCAACTGGCCAAGGTCGGTACCGCTATTCGACGTTAACTCCTGCAAACGCTTCTGACGACTGTATTGCTCGAAGAAAATATCAAAATGAACAGAAACCTTGGCTATCGAAGGATTTGTAACAGGTACTCCACCCTTCTTCAGACGTTCTTTCTCACCTTTTATTATATTCTTTCCCCAAAATACCAATTGCTCGTTAGAGGTTAAATCGGGTACTGTATAGTCATCCTCTTGCAATCCGTACAAGGGTTTGTAACTTGCCCTAATTTCACCACGCTGAACTGCCAAGTTCAGTACTTGGATAAAATGAGAGACAAACATCCTGGCTTTTGCCTTGGATGGATCTCCTTCGCCAGAATGCTTTACCTGATTTTTCTTACAACCTGCATGATAGAGATAGGCTCCCATGAACTTGTCATACGCTAATTGAATAGCAGAAAGTGTTTTCCACTCAACTATTCTAGTACGAGAGTTAAACGCTTCTTCCTTATCAAGAACTGTTTTCATAGCCTTGATACGTCCTGCGTCGGTTTTTGGGAGTCGTCTATAAGGCATATATTAGAATGTACGGTTTAACATAGAGGTTACATAATCCCAAAGCACCTGCTTGCGCTCAATCGGGAATGACATTTGCTGCCATAGGCTATATGCTTCATCGTAGAACGACTGAATCTTTTTCTGGCATAGTTCCTTTATGCCTAACTCATTATAAATAGCAGTAACTGCAGCCACTTTTTCTTCTGGCACAAAGTCTTTTGACTCTATCCATTTCGTCAAATACTCAGCAGTTTTACCCGTTGCCAGATTGGTTGCATTGATAAGCATATAGGTTTTCTTGTTGCAAAGAATATCTCCACCGATGTTTTTTCCAAAAGTCTGAGCATTACCATAAACATCCAGATAATCATCCTGCAGCTGAAACGCCAAGCCAAACTTTTCACCAAACTTGTAAAGCAGTTCGCAATCCTTCTCAGATGCACCTCCTTGTATAGCACCCATTTTCAGAGCACATGCCAACAATACAGATGTCTTAAGACGAATCATCTCTATATACTCTTCTTCGGTTACATCCTGGCGATTCTCGAACTCAATGTCATATTGCTGACCCTCACTAATCTCCAATGCAGTTTCAGAGAACACATCCAGCAAAGCCTTCAAGCACTCTGACTTGGCCTGCATCACACCTTGATACGAGTGTAGCACCATGACCTCGCTAGCTAGCAATGCCGTGGTTTCATCCCATTTGCAATGAACTGTTGGTTTACCACGACGCATCTCAGCATGATCCATAATATCGTCATGGACAAGAGTGTAGTTGTGGTAAGTTTCCAAACCTATTGCCACAGGAAGAATACTTTTCACATCATCCTTCAGCAAATGATAGGCCATAAGCATCAATACAGGACGAATACGTTTTCCACCTAAAGATAGTTCGTATTTTACCGGAACATATAAGCGTGCAGGTTCACGATCATAAGGCATATTAGCCAAATAATCGTTTACCAGATTTTGATACTGAATTGGAGTAAACATGAATTTTGAGTTGAACAAAAGAGGCTGCCAATAAGCAGCCTCTTCTATTTTGATATCAGAATTAATTACTGAAGTTTGAATGTTACAGGCAATGTGTAACGTACACGTACCTTCTTACCGCGCTGCTCACCTGGCTTCCACTTAGGCATGCTGTTAACCACGCGAAGTGCTTCCTTATCCAAAGCTGGGTCAATAGAACGTGCAACAACTGCATCAACGATAGAACCATCCTTGTTTACAACGAACTGAACAATTACACGACCCTGAACACCGTTTTCTGCAGCTACAGGTGGGTACTTGATGTTCTTAGAAAGATACTGCATCAAAGCGCTCTGGCCACCAGGGAACTCTGGCTGGTTTTCTACGACCTGGAAGATTGTCTGCTCGTCGTCAACTTCCTCAACAACTACCTTTGGTTCTTCCTTCTTTACAGCCTGTACTGGTGGAACCTCAACCTGCTGGTTAGTATCCTCAGTAGACTGGATTGCAGATTCCTCCATCTTGGTATCGTTTTCTACAATCTTAATTTCTTCTACTACAGAAGGTGCATCTGGTGGTGGAGGTGGCAATTTCTGTTCCTGCTGAGTAATAGGAACCATTTCATCCTCCAAAACGAGGTCCTGAACGGCATCGCTCAAGTCAATCTTCTGTTCGCGCTCTGTCCAAGCGAAACCTACGAAAAGTAAACCAAGAGAAAGAGTCAAACCGATCAGGAAACCTGTACCTTTTGATTTTTCCAAATCTGCCTGCTCTGATTTCTTGATTTCAATCAAGCTTTGTGACTGGTTTAATTCCATAATTATTCTATTTATTTTTACATGTTCTTCATTGGTAGTGGCAAATGTACCACTTTTTTTTCTTTCATGCATTGTTTTCCTTCATTTTTTTTTCGCAAAGGCTTACTTTTTTCGTTTTTTCCCCTTTTACATGCACTAAAATGGGTAAAAATGGCAACTAAAATCAAAAATAGGCGTATCTTTGAAGTCGGAAACAATAAAGCATTTTCTATATATGAAAAAGATTACAATTGCAATTGATGGTTTCTCTTCTTGCGGAAAGAGTACCATGGCAAAAGACTTGGCCAAAGAGATCGGATACATCTATGTAGATAGCGGTGCCATGTATCGTGCTGTAACCCTCTTTGCCATGCAGAATGGGCTATTCAACGAACAGGGTGTGGATGTTGACGTCCTGGAAGATAAAATACAGGATGTGCATATTTCTTTCCAACTGGATGCCGAGACACAGCGTCCTGTCACCTATTTAAATAATATAAATGTAGAGCAAGAAATCCGAGGCATGGAAGTATCCTCAAGGGTTAGTCATATTGCAGCCTTAGGATTTGTGCGTACTGCCATGGTAAAACTGCAGCAGGAAATGGGTCAGAACAAAGGCATTGTAATGGACGGTCGTGACATCGGAACAACGGTCTTTCCCGATGCCGAATTGAAGATTTTCGTTACTGCTTCTGCCGAGGTTAGAGCACAGCGCAGATACGACGAACTGAAAGCAAAAGGACAAGAAGCCTCATTTGAATCTATCCTTGAGAATGTAAAGGAGCGTGACCAACTTGACATGACGCGTGAGGTAAGTCCATTGAAGCAGGCAGACGATGCTATCTTGTTAGACAACAGCAATCTAACCATTGAAGAGCAGAAGGCTTGGTTAAAGGAACAATACGAAAAGGCAATTCAATGAAAGATATTGAAATAGACCAAAGTTCTGGTTTCTGCTTTGGAGTGACAACTGCCATTAGCAAGGTAGAAGAAGAACTTACCAAGAACCACAAATTATACTGTCTAGGTGATATTGTGCATAATGGACAAGAATGCGAGAGACTTCGTCTTTTAGGACTGGATACCATTGACCATGAAGCGTTCTCAAAACTGCACGATGTTCGCGTACTATTTCGTGCACACGGCGAACCACCGCAAACATACCAGCAAGCACAACGTAACAACATCCAGTTGATAGACGCCACATGCCCCGTTGTGCTTCGGTTACAACAACGCATCAAGGTTGTTTATGACCAATTAAGCAACGACAAGCAGCAAATTGTGATTTTTGGGAAAAATGGTCATGCAGAAGTTCTAGGTCTAGTAGGACAAACCGAAGGTAAAGCCATAGTTATTGAAACACCAGAAGAAGTTGAAAAACTAGATTTCAACAACGACATTTATCTCTTCTCACAAACGACAAAGTCATTGGACGGCTTTAGGAAAGTGGTGAATTACATCCAGCAGCACATTTCCCCAACTGCTTCATTCAAGTACTTCGATACTATCTGTCGCCAAGTTGCCAACCGTATGCCAAACATCTGCCAGTTTGCTAGCAAGCACGACCTTGTTCTGTTTGTTTGCGGCAAGAAAAGTTCAAATGGGAAGGTACTTTACAATGAGTGCAAAAAGGTAAATCCAAATACCTATCTGGTAGATAGTCCTCAGGAAATCAAGAAGGAATGGATAGAAAAAGCCGAAACGATAGGCATTTGTGGTGCCACATCTACACCTAAATGGCTAATGGAGCAATGCCGAGACTACGCCAACAAAATACAAGAATAAAAGAAGGAGGTTTTTGAAAAACCTCCTTCTTTTATTTCTTCATTTGGGCAAAATATAAATCAAGTAATTGTTTGGCAGCAGCAAAGGAAGTTACTTTTCCTTGTAACACCTGCTCTTCTTTCATTGCTAACATGGCATCCACACTGGCATTGTTGTAGAAACTATTTCGCAGGTTTTCATTAATGCTTTCATACATCCAGTATTTGTTCTGCTCATTTCTGCGGTACTGGAAGTAACCATTTGCCTTAACGAAATCTACATACTGATAAATCATATCCCAGATTTCCTTGATGCCCAATCCATAGAAGCCTGAATAAGTAAGTACCTTTGGCGCCCATCCACTATCTGGCATTGGGAAAAGGTGAAGAGCATTTCTGAAATGAGACGCAGCCAAGTTCGAGCGCTCAACATTGTCTCCATCACATTTATTGATAACAATGCCATCTGCCATTTCCATAATACCACGCTTGATACCCTGCAATTCATCGCCAGTACCAGCCACCTGCAATAGGAGAAAGAAGTCAACCATAGAATGTACAGCAGTCTCACTCTGTCCCACTCCTACGGTTTCCACAAAAATTTTATCAAAACCTGCTGCCTCACAAAGAATAATAGTTTCACGCGTTTTACGCGCAACACCACCCAGAGAACCTGCCGACGGACTAGGACGAATAAAAGACTTAGGATGAACCGACAACTTCTCCATACGGGTCTTGTCACCCAAAATGCTTCCCTTGGTACGCTCGCTACTTGGATCAATGGCCAAAACTGCTAGTTTACCGCCCTTCTCCTCAAGAATATGGGTACCAAATACATCAATAGAAGTACTCTTTCCTGCACCAGGCACACCACTAATGCCTACACGTACAGAATTGCCAGAATAAGGCAAGCACTTCTCTATCACCTCCTGCGCCAATGCCTGATGCTGTGGCAAAAGACTTTCAATCAAGGTAACGGCACGACTCAGAATCACTGTATCGCCTTTGATAATACCCTCTACATAGTCGTTTACCGACAACTCACGACGCTTGAAGCGTGAAGCCTTTAAATATGGATTTACCGAATCTGGATGAATAATACCAGAATTAACTGTTAGGCCCTTATAAGCCTCATCATTCTCAGGATGTTCCATATCTTTTATTCTGTCTGAATGGTTATGATTTGTTCTGGTTGATCAGGATCGTTGGTAATCATCAGAATACGAGGTCTTCTATTCTTTTTCAACTTATCCTTCTGAACCGTGATCTTCATTTTAACGGTAGCGCCTGCTGCAATTTCCTTTTTAGGCAGGCTCACACCAATGGCAGGACTAAACACCTGCAAACGGTCTATCTTCAAAGTGCTTAAACCTACGTTCTTGATTGTAATAGTTCCATTGCCCTTAGCCTTTTTTGCCAAAGAAATCTTCAATTGAGTGGTAGATAACTGAGCATGTGGAGCACGAGCCTTCTGACTAGCAGTCAGGTTTGAGAAATCTGGCAGCAATACTACAGAAACAGGGATTTCGTTCTCTTCTCCTACCTTATCACCAAAGTAACGTGAAAGGTAAACAGAAGTTTGTGTCAATCCCATGTCATTCAACTTGTCTGTCAACAACTTCACTTGCAACTTACCAGTACGTCCTGCAGGAATACGCTGTGGGATACAAGTTACTTCCAAATAGTCTGGAAGATGCATCAATACTGGTTCAAAAGAAGCTCGACTAGTGTTCATTACCAGAATTTCCTCTACTGGATCAGAACCACGGTTCACTGCATCGAACGAAAGAGCATCCTTGTTCATACGCACATCACCCATGGCATATTCAAAGCTTTCATCAACAGCAATTTCATCATTGTTAGCCACAACCTTTCCACGCATCTGCAGGTACACTGGCTCTGTTGTTGCATTGCTAGCTATCATTACCTCCTTATAAAAAGTGCCCAACGCTTTTGCATCAAACACCGCTGTTACGGCAGCACTTGCTCCTGGAGCAATTGGAGTACGAGGCCAATCGGCCACCGTGCAGGCACAAGATGTCTGCACATCATTGATAACCAATGGCGTATTACCTGTATTTGTAACCTCGAACACAGCAGTTGCAGGGTTTGCCCACAACACTGTACCAAAGTCGTTTATTTCTTTGTTAAATTTCATCTTGGGCTGTGCCATAACGCATACAGTCCAAAACAAACATATTGATAAGAGTCCTAACTTTTTCATAATTTGCATATCTTCTGCAAAAGTAGGGAAAAAACTTTAGAGTGGCAAACTTTTACCCGATTATCAAGACACGCATATAGTCCTTCAGATGAAAAAAAGAATTACCATAATTATGCTGCGAATCACTAATTAGAATGACAGTTTGCCTACCATCATTCAACTTAGGCCCAAGACACATACCTTCGTAATTGGCCAGGTTCATCTTACCTATTTTCAGTTCTGTTTTAAACTCGGTAACCAGTTTTTTCTCCATGAACTGGTTCTCGGTAAGATTCTTCAATGAGGTAGCGAAGGATATCTGATGACTTCTCTTTGGATCAACCACATACAATCTGTGGTTCACATAACTGCCAGCATAGCGTTCTGCCACATAGAATTCTCTTTCCAGCACCAGCAAACGACCATCAGGCAATGCCAACAGTTCTGACACGCCATAAGCATAAGTATCATTCTGCTTTTTTACAGTACACTTATCCATACGGTAAGCATACTGTTCCTTGGGTTTCAAGTCATCGCCAAACGACTGTATACGTAACACGTTCAAAGAATTAGGATTCTTGAATCCGGCAGGTTCTCCATCAGCCTTTAACACCGATTCTGTTGTTGTCCAAAAGCGATGATTTTCTGGGGAGTATGTCAACGACTCAAATCCATAATTCTTGTAAATACAGTCTATTCCAAACTGTTTGGGCACAGCCAATTCCCTGCCAGTTGGTTTGCCATGAGCATCATACTCCAAGATACGTTGGTCACCTTCTCCTGCAATGAAAAAGGAATTGTTGGATGGAAAATAAGCGATACCCTCACAGTCACGCATGGTATTCTGTCCACCCAAGCCATAACGAGGATGAGGATTACCTTGCACTTTGTCAAAGCGATACACATTTTCCAGATTTCCATTATCTAGATTGATGTCTATCAGGAATGGTATATAGCCATCGGTACGTTCCTTATCACTCACCACAGCAAAGTTGCGTTCTCCCAGCCACACAATACCACTATAGTCACCAGCCTTGATGTTCCAGTCGCCAAGATTCTTCTGTTTCAGCAACTTCATGCCACCCACAGGGGTAGATTGCCACTGAACAGAATCTAACCGGTTGCTGTCTATAGGAATCTCATCAATCTGAGCAGCACCCAGGTACTGGAAGAACATATCCAGCAACTCACCTGCAGTATTTAAGATATCGTCCTGTGCCTTTGCAGGTACCAAAAAGGCACCGCAAAGCAGGACAGATATTACTATTCTTTTCATTCTTATTTTTCAGGGATTTGTTCCAGCGTTGCTTTCAGGAAATCCCAGTATTTCGTTACAGATGGTATATAGCAACGTTCCTGAGGAGTATGTGGACTACGCAATGTAGGACCAAAAGACACCATATCCAAACCTGGCATGGTTGCACCAATGATACCACATTCCAAGCCTGCATGTACAACTTGAACCTTGCATGGAGTGCCAAACTGCTTTTCGTAACTTTGAGTCATAGCCTTGACAATAGGCGAAGAAGTGTTTGGTTCCCAACCACTGTAAGAACCACTCATCATGACCTTCATACCTGCCATGCTGAAGCCACACTCCAAAGAGGTTGCCAAATATTCCTTCATGCTCTCGCTTGAACTACGTACCAGAACATCGATAGTAGCCTTACCTTCTTCAATATCTACAATAGCCAGATTGCTTGAAGTTTCAACAATAGTTGGAATAGTAGGAATGTTACGCATCACACCATTCTGGCTAGCATAAATCACATTCACAAGATTATCCTGAATTTCTACTGGTACCTGATTAGAAGGAAGTTTTACTTCTTCAACAAACAACTCAAAGCCATCGGTTTCTACATCTTTCAACTCATCTACAAACATCTTCTTGCAGTAGTGAATTAAATCAATGAAATCTTCCTTGTTATCAGCAGGAATTGTTACTACGGCAGTACACTCGCGTGGGATAGCATTACGCATATTACCTCCATGCCAGCTGGCAAGGCGTGCAGCATCATCAGAAATGGCAGCACGAACAATACGTGCCATCATTTTATTGGCATTCGCACGATTCTGGTTAATTTCCAAACCAGAGTGACCACCTAGCAAACCACGGATTACAATCTTCATGGCAATATCCTCCTTGTCGCATGGTACCTCTTTGTATTCCAGAGATGCTGTTACGTCAACACCACCAGCACAACCGATAATCAGTTCACCCTCATCCTCTGTATCCAGATTCAAAAGAATAGTACCAGAAAGTTCACCTGGTTGCAAGCCAAACGCACCATACATACCAGTTTCTTCATCGGCAGTAATCAATGCCTCTAGCGGACCATGCTTCAAATCCTTTGCTTCCATCACAGCCATGATAGAGGCAACACCAATACCATCATCTGCACCCAGTGTAGTGCCTACGGCCTTCAGCCAATCACCATCAACTACAGTCTTGATTGCATGCTCATGGAAGATATGATGATGACCCTCCAACTTTTGAGGCACCATATCCATGTGTGCTTGCAGAATAACGGTCTGCTTATTTTCATAACCAGGGGTAGCAGGTTTCTTCATTATAATGTTACCTGCCTCATCCTGAAATGCCTCAACATCTGCTTTCTTTGCCCATTTAAGCAAAAAAGACTGTATTTTCTGTAAATGTCCAGATGGACGTGGAACCTGTGTAAGTGCCTCGAAGTTACTCCAGATCTCTCTTGGAGTCAAGTCCTTGATAGTCTTCATGTGTATTATCTTTTTTAATTTCAATTGGTTTTTCAAAATTAAGCAGCAACCAGCCTACAACACCCAGAATAATAATGAGTAGAGTTTGGATGGCATGTACCAAAAGCGCGAAAACTTCGGCATCACTCTGTCCTACACCATATAGTACAAGCATGGTTATCACAGCAAAATGCCAAGGCCCCGCGCCATTAGGGGTTGGTACTACAACGGCTATACTTCCTACAACAAACAACACTAATCCGGCCGTAACACCCAACTCTGATGTAAATCCAAAGGCATAGAATGTGAGATAAAAATGCAAGATATAACTTGTCCAGATAGCAATGGTGTAGAACACGAACAGCCATTTGTTACGTACTTTTTTCAAAGAGAAGATGCCTTCACAAAGATTGCGGAACACCGCCTTGACCTTGCTCAACACCGCCAGTTTATTAATTAGGTAGATAAGTAGGACTGCAATTGCCAATACACTTACACCTAATATAATATAGTGAATGGTAGCAAAACGAGCCGTAATATTACTTAAGTCGGTACCTGTTTCCTTAAAAAAATCAGAAAAAACACCCATCTGCGTCAGTAAAGTAACACCAGTAATTAATAAAATGCAGATGGTATCGATGATGCGTTCTGTAACCACAGTTCCCAGGGATTTTGAGAACGAAACACCATCATATCTTTTTAACACGCCACAACGAGACACCTCTCCTACACGAGGTAACAGCAAGTTTGCTGCATACGACACGAAAATGGAATTCACGCAATGTGAAGTCTTGGGATGCTCACCCATAGGTTCCAAAGTTTGCTTCCAGCGCCATCCCCTGAACATCTGTGCCAGTATGCCAAAGGGGATGGAAAGCAGCATCCAACCCCAATCCATCTCTTCCCACAACACGTGACTCACCCTTGAAAAATCGAAATTGCGGTACGTCCACCACAAGATAACACTTCCAAGTAGCAGTGGCAACGCCACTTTTATGATGTTATTGATAACCTGTTTCAATTTATTTAGTATCTTTGTACCGCAAAGATAGTGTAAGCAAAGCGGAATACAAAATAAATTAATTCTTTTTAATGGCATTAGTCAAACCAAAAAAGTTCCTTGGACAGCATTTCCTAAAGGATTTAAAGATTGCCCAAGCCATAGCCGACACCGTAGATGCGTGTCCAGATCTCCCAATTCTTGAGGTAGGTCCTGGTATGGGTGTCCTTACTCAGTTTCTGGTTCCAAAAGGACGTGATTTAAAAGTAGTAGAAATTGATTTCGAATCAGTTGCATATCTTCGCACCAACTACCCAGAGCTAGAGAATTCTATCATCGAAGACGATTTTCTGAAGATGCACCTCGACCATCTGTTTGACGGAAAGCCTTTCATTCTTACGGGCAATTATCCATATAATATTTCCAGCCAGATTTTCTTCAAAATGCTAGACAACAAGGATATTATCCCTTTCTGTTCTGGCATGATCCAGAAAGAGGTGGCAGAACGCATGGCTGCAGGTCCTGGTAGCAAGACCTACGGCATTCTTAGTGTGCTTGTTCAAGCATGGTACAAGGTAGAATATCTATTTACCGTAAACGAGAATGTATTCAATCCTCCACCTAAGGTAAAAAGTGCCGTCATCCGTATGACACGCAACAGTACAACCGAATTAGGATGTGATGAAGCATTGTTCAAGCGTGTGGTAAAAACTACCTTCAACCAACGCCGTAAAACCCTGCGAAACTCTATCAAGCCTATTCTTGGCAAGGAAAGTCCATTACTGGCTATAGACATTATGAACAAACGTCCTGAACAACTCAGCGTACAGCAGTTTATAGAACTTACCAACCAAGTGGAAAAGGAACTGAATCTGTATGAACTGAAAAAAAACGATGAAGATTAGGGTATTTCCGAAAAAAAAGTTTACCTTTGTCATTCATTTATTGAAATAAATCTTATACCAAATAAAAGACAAGATTATGGATGCTAACGAATTAGTAGGAACCGAATCTATAGTTAACAGACTGAAGGCTATTGTTGAAAACAATGAAGCCATAGACAAGTTTGAAATCGACTCTCTAAAGCAGCAGTTCTACAAGCAGCACTTTGCTGCCATGGAAAAGGCTCGAAAGGATTATGAAGACAGTGGTAATGATGCTGCCAGCTTCATCATTCCAGAAGATACCTCCGAAACAGAATTCAAAGCACTGATGCAAGCCATCAAGGAACGCCGTAATGCGCTTTTACTACAGCAAGAACAGTTGAAACAGGAAAACCTTGCCAAGAAAGAGGCCATCATTGCCCGCATAAAAGAAATCATAGACAACCCCGAATCAGCAGAAAACACATTTGAAGAAGTTCGCCAGCTACAACAGAACTGGAAAGTAGCAGGTAGCGTACCTCCTGAAAGTGCAACTGATCTATGGAAAAGATACCAACTGGTAATAGAACAATACTACGATATTCAGAAAATCAACAACGAACTTCGTGATCTAGACTTCAAGAAGAACCTAGAGACAAAAACTACTCTTTGCGAGCAGGCCGAGGCACTGGCCAAGAGCGATGACATTATCGACGCTTTCCAGAAGTTGCAACAACTGCACTTGGAATATAAGGACTGTGGTCCTGTAGCAAAGGAATTGCGTGAAGATATCTGGAAGCGTTTCAAAGATGCCTCTACCGTAGTAAACAAAATGCATCAACAGCATTTTGAGGATATCCGTCAAGAAGAACTGAAGAATTTGGAGAAGAAAGAGCAGCTTTGCCAACAGATTGAAACCATTGACTTTGAAAAGCTAACCACCACCGCTTCCTGGAACGAAGTAGCACAAAAGGTTCTAGACGCACAAGCACAATGGAAGCAGATTGGCTATGCCCCACAAAAGCAGAATACAAAGATTTACGAACGTTTCCGTACTGCCTGTGGTGCATTTTTCGACAAAAAGAACACTTTTTATAAGGATTTGAAAGACAGTCTTAACGATAATCTTAACAAGAAACTGATTCTGTGTGAAAAGGCCGAAGCACTGCAAGATAGTGAAGATTGGAAAACAACTGCCGACGCTATGATACAGCTGCAGAAAGAATGGAAGAGTATTGGTACTGTTCCTAAGAAAGATTCTGATACTGTATGGAAACGATTCTGCAAGGCTTGCGACACCTTCTTCGACCGAAAGAACAAGCTTGCCAACACACAGAAGAATGCAGAACTTGAGAACTTAAAGAAAAAGAAAGAAATCATTGCTCAGGTTAAGGAACTTGCAACATCAGGAAACATCAATCGCAACCAGATTCGCGATATCGTTAAGAGCTGGAACGAAGTTGGCCACGTACCATTCAAGGAAAAGGATAAGCTTTACAAGGAATTCCATACTGCCATAGAGGAAGTAGAGAAGCTATTACCTCGCCGAAAAGAGACAAAAGATTTGACTCCCGACCGCATGAAACGCATCTTGGATGCCAAGTTGGCAGAACTCAAAACCTATGAAAACAATCTAGGTTTCCTGACCGCCAATTCAAAGAAAGGCAATGCATTGGTGGATGAGATGAACCGCAAAATGGAGAAACTCAAAGCCGAAGTTGAAGAGTTAAAAAGCAAGATGAATTAGATACAAACCCAGGGCACATCGTCCTGGGTTATTTGTATATAAAACAAAGAAAGAACTTCATTTCTGAAGTTCTTTCTTGTTGGGATACCAGGATTCGAACCTGGAATGACAGGACCAGAATCTGTAGTGTTACCATTACACCATATCCCAAGGTCATTCACTTTATTTTTCAAAAGCGATGCAAAGGTATGGCATTTTTTTCAATCTCCCAAACCTTTACCCGTTTTTTTTAGAAAAATGTTCAAAATGTCCTCTTCTCACACCTTATATTATAAAAAAAATGAAAAGCACATACCATAATAGTGCGCATATAAGAAAAACGACTTATCTTTGCTGAATATTAATAAAAGCGTAAATGGATAAACAGAAAAAACTGGTAGACAAAATCATTGAAGGCATCCAGGAAAAGAAAGGTAAGGATATTGTAATAGCAGATCTAACTCCTATTGACGACACCATCTGCAACTATTTCATCGTATGCCAAGGAAATTCTCCCAGTCACTTGGAGGCACTTGCCCAATCCATTGCATATACAGTACACCGTGATCTGAACGAGAAACCTGTAGCAGTAGATGGATTCAGAAATGCAGAATGGATTGCTATTGACTATGTAGATGTTATGGTACATGTATTCCTTCCCGAACGTCACGACTTTTACAATATTGAGAACTTATGGGCTGATGCCCAGTTAACCCAAATACCTAACATTGATTAATAACAATGAACGATAACAGAAATAAGAAACCAAACAACGCACCTAAATTCAACCTTAACTGGCTATACATCGGCCTTATTGCCGTAATTGCCCTACTGATGTTTTCTAATCAGGATGACAGTGCCAGCAAAGGTGCAACCTATTCTGAGTTTAAGGACTACGTAGAAAAAGGGTATGCTTCACGCATCATTGCCAACAAGGACGCAGGTACATTAAGAATGTTCGTTAACTCGGCCAATATCCGCGATGTATTCAAGACTTCGGCACAGCAAACTGGCACCCAGCCTTATGTTTCCGTTGATTTTGGTTCTGTTGACAAACTGGAAGAATTTATCGACAAGCAGATAGAGGAAAAGCACTTCCTTGGACAGCTCAGTTATGAACGCGAAAGCGGTTTTCTTTCTTCCTTATTCTGGAATATCGCTCCACTTTTCTTTTTCTTCTTCCTTATCTCCTTCTTGTTTAGAAGGATGGGAGGCGGAATGGGCGGTTCTTCCGGCATCTTCAATGTAGGCCGTTCTAAGGCAAAGTTGATTGAGAAAGACGAGAAAACATCAGTAACTTTCAAAGATGTAGCCGGTCAGGCCGGTGCAAAGGAAGAGGTTAAAGAAATAGTAGATTTCTTAAAAACCCCACAGAAATACACAGAATTGGGCGGCAAGATTCCAAAGGGAGCCTTGTTAGTTGGTCCTCCAGGAACTGGTAAAACATTGCTAGCCAAGGCTGTAGCAGGAGAAGCAAACGTTCCTTTCTTTTCTTTATCAGGTTCTGATTTCGTAGAAATGTTTGTAGGTGTAGGTGCATCTCGTGTACGTGATCTGTTCCGTCAGGCAAAAGAAAAGGCACCTTGCATCATCTTCATTGACGAGATTGATGCCATCGGTCGTGCACGTAGTAAGAATGCTGCAATGGGTGGCAATGACGAACGCGAAAGCACCTTGAACCAGTTGCTTACCGAAATGGACGGTTTTGGAACCAATAGTGGCGTTATTATCATGGCAGCTACCAACCGCGTGGACATCTTGGACAAGGCATTATTGCGTGCAGGCCGTTTCGACCGTCAGATTCACGTTGACCTGCCAGACTTAAACGAGCGTAAGGAAATCTTTAATGTTCACCTACGCCCTGTAAAAATAGACAATACCGTCGACATAGACCTATTGTCACGCCAGACTCCAGGTTTCTCGGGCGCCGACATTGCTAATGTATGTAACGAAGCAGCCTTGATTGCTGCCCGACATGGAAAGCAATTCGTTGGCAAGCAGGATTTTTTGGATGCTGTTGACCGCATCATTGGTGGTTTGGAAAAGAAGACCAAGGTTCTTACCACTGCCGAGAAAAAGTCGATTGCTATTCACGAAGCTGGCCATGCTACCATCTCTTGGTTCCTGGAACATGCAAATCCTTTGATCAAGGTTACCATCGTTCCTCGAGGTCGTGCTCTAGGAGCAGCCTGGTACCTACCAGAAGAAAGACAGATAACAACCAAAGAGCAGATGTTGGATGAGATGTGCGCTACCTTGGGTGGTAGAGCTGCCGAGGAATTATTCATCGGACATATTTCTACTGGTGCCATGAACGATCTGGAACGTGTTACCAAACAGAGCTATAGCATGATTGCCTATGCTGGTATGAGCGACAGTTTGCCAAATCTTTGCTACTATAACAACAGCGAGTATTCATTCTCTAAACCTTATAGTGAATCTACCGCACAACTGATAGACGAAGAGGTTAAGAAGATGATCTCCGAGCAATATCAACGCGCCAAGGAAGTTCTGGATGAGCATAAGGACGGTCATGCACAGTTGGCACAGATTCTTATGGAACGTGAGGTTATATTTGCCGAGGATGTTGAGAAGATATTCGGAAAGCGTCCATGGGGTTCACGTTCTGAAGAAATTATGAATGATTCTACTGATGTAGAGGAGATTAAGGAGGAAAAGGAATTGCCAAAGCAAGCAAAACTACCAGCCCCTGCTACAGAGGAAGAAGCTAAATAAACACAGAAATACAAATAAACAAATGAAGAATTTCATCATACGTACCTTGACAGGCATCGTGTTTGTAGGCGTATTAGTTGGTGCCATCATCTATGGTCCTCTAACCTTTGGCTTATTATTTGCATTAATTACAGGCATGAGTATCTGGGAATTTTCCTCACTCATCAACCACAAGGATGATGTTTATGTAAACCGTTTCATCACTACCTTGGCTGGTATTTACCTGTTCTTGGCCTTTCATCTGTATATTGGGTATAGCGAGATTAACCCTGCCATTGCTTCTGGCGGCATTTTCATACCCTATTTAATACTGATTCTTTATTTGTTCATCAGCGAATTATACTATGATCGCCCCAACCCAATTGCGAACTGGGGTTATGCCATGCTAGCACAGTTCTATATTGCATTGCCATTTGCCTTGCTTAATTTGTTGGCATTTACTTATAACCCAGAGTTGGCGCATCTGGAATACAGTTGGGCAACTCCACTTTCAGTTTTCATTTTCCTCTGGGCTAATGATTCAGGCGCCTATTGTTCGGGGATGTTACTGGGCAAACACCGTTTGTTCCCACGTATCTCTCCAAAGAAAAGCTGGGAAGGTTCCATTGGAGGGGCAATACTTGCTATCGGCGTAGGTTACTTACTATCTATTTGGTTTGAAACCGATGCCTTGATATGGATGGGACTCGCACTGGTAGTAGTGGTATTCGGAACCTGGGGAGACTTGGTAGAATCCTTGCTAAAACGAAAGCTTGGCATCAAAGATTCAGGAAATATCTTGCCTGGCCATGGTGGCATGCTCGACCGTTTTGACAGTTCACTCATCGCCATTCTGGCTGCTGTCGTATATCTTTATACTTTAGTGATTTTGTAGACACTCTAGCATTTGCTGAGCAGTCTTTTGTGAAGCTCCTGCTGGACCAAGAATCTCTATCATTCTGTCGTACTCTGTCAGCATCTGCTGTCGCAGACTACCACCTGGCAGAATGCCAGTGAGTTCTGTTTCCAGATTTTGCAAGGTAAATGTATCTGCAACCAGTTCACGTACAACTTCCCTGTCGGCTACCAGGTTCACTAATGAAATATACTTTACTTTCAGGATTTTCTTTCTAAGATACCCAATGATTTTTTTCAACGGGGTTTCATAACACACTACTTGAGGAACACGGAACAAAGCCGTTTCAAGCGTGGCTGTACCAGATGTAACAAGTGCGGCCTGAGCATACTGCAAAATTTCATAAGTCTTGCCAAACAGCACTTTAACATTATATCGTTCTATATAGGGTTGATAATATTCTGGATCAATACCTGGCGCACCAGCCAATACTAACTGATAATTGGTATATTTAGATGCCACCTGAAGCATTTTAGGCAGATTATCCTTGATTTCTTGTTTGCGACTACCTGCCAAAAGAGCAATGATAGGTTTTACTTCCAAATAGTTCTCACGCAAAAATGTAGTCTCATCCTTAGGATGTTCCTGCAGAAAGGCTGTAACTGCATCCACACAAGGATTCCCAACATAATGAATAGGATAATCCTGTTTTTTGAAGAATTCCACCTCGAAAGGAAGAATTGAGAATAGTTCTTTTACATCACACTTGATATTCTTGATGCGATGCCCTTTCCATGCCCAAATTTTGGGAGAGATATAGTAATAAACAGGAATACAGGTATGCTTATGAACAAAGGCTGCAATATCCAGGTTAAATCCTGGATAATCAACAAGAATCAACACGTCTGGATTCCATGTCAGCACATCCTGTTTGCAGTACTTCATGTTGGCAAAAATAGTCCTTAGATGCAACAACACAGGAATGAAGCCCATGTAGGCCATATCACGATAATGTTTAACCAACGTACCACCTACTTCTTGCATCAAATCTCCACCGAAAAAACGAAACTCTGCCTGAGCATCTTTTTCTTTCAGAGCTTTCATTAGGTTCGATGCATGTAAATCGCCCGAAGCCTCGCCAACAATCAAATAATATTTCATAATGATGCAAAGTAAATAACTTATTACGAACTATGCAAACTCTTGGAGAAAAAAGAAGGGTCTTAGATGTTTCTGTGAAGGGTCTATAATGTCATGGTCCGAGGGTCTATAATGCTACAGTCAAAGAGTCCTAGACCCTAAAAGTAAACACTTCGCCATCACGGATACGACGCATGGCAGGATATTCTTCATCTACCAACCCCAACTCGTAGGTATCCATGCCATTTTCTGCATAATAACTGTCTGACTCTATAAACAAAGTATAATAATCATGATACGAAATAGCATGGCAAGGGAAAAGAGTTTCTAGTTTATCCCTTGCTGCAGCAAAGCATGCCGCCATTTCCTCGGGATCTTCATCTATAAGGAACTTTCTAAAATCATTCACAGGATTGCGGTTAAAGGGTAACTAACTGTTCTACAAATTGCATAGTGCTATACGACGTAAGGTCTATGGTAGTAGGAGTAATAGCCACAAAACCATTGGCTAATGCCCATTTATCTGTAGTCTTGTCATTAGAGTCGTCTGGTTCATAATAACCTGTAAGCCAATAATGTACCTGTCCATTCTGGCGAGTAGTTTTTTCCCACTCGTTCTTCCACTGACCACGGGCTTGTCGGCAAATCTTCACACCCTTCATTTCATCATTTTCTGGAAAATTTACATTTAGACATGTTCCTATAGGCAACCCCTGTTCCAGCACACGCTGACATATATGACGAATAAAAGAAGCATAAGGCATGGAATCACCCTCAGGATCGTGGCTATAAAGTGAAAAACCAATGCTAGGGATGAGTTTCATACATCCCTCTAACACCACACCCATAGTACCAGAATAATGAACATTAACACCTGCATTTTCACCATGATTTATGCCACTAAGAACCAAATTGGGTAATCGACTTCCCAAGTCATGTAAAGCTATCTTGATGCAATCCACAGGAGTTCCACTGCAAGTGTAAAGTTCTAAACCTTCTTCCTTACGCACCAAACGCTTGGTTACAGGAACATTCGAAGTCATGGCCATGGCATAACCCGAGCGTGCAGTATCAGGTGCCACCACCAGCACATCGCCCAAAGGGCGAACTATTTCTATTAACTGGGTTATGCCTTTGGCATATAGCCCATCATCGTTTGATATTACAATCAGAGGCTTGGCGTTTTGCATAATAATATGTTATGATGTGCAAAAGTAAATAAAAAAAGGAAGATAAGAATGCTTTTGTGGTACAAAATATGTATCTTTGTCGCAATTTATGGATGAGGAGTTTTCAACAAATTAGTTGAGTTTTCAACAATTTGGTGCGAATTCTTCAGGAAAAAGCAAGAAGACAGTCTTTTTTTTGTTCCTTTGCATCAGTAATCCAATACTGGATTCATCATTAGGCAAAAAGATAAAAAAGACAGAATAACGATATGGGAAAGATTATCGCATTGGCAAATCAAAAGGGAGGTGTGGGAAAAACCACCACTTCCATGAACTTGGCAGCCTCGCTGGCAACATTTGAGAAGAAGGTTCTGCTGATTGACGCCGACCCTCAGGCAAACGCCTCATCAGGTTTGGGTGTAGACATTCAGCAGGTTGACTGTTCTATCTACGAATGCCTAATCAATAACGTGGACATTCGCGAGGCCATCTACACTACTGATGTGGAGAATCTGGATATAATTCCTTCACACATCAACCTGGTAGGTGCCGAGATTGAAATGCTGAACATGGAAAACCGCGAAAAGGTAATGGCAAATCTGCTGAACACCATAAAAGCGGATTACGACTATATACCGATAGACTGCTCACCTTCGCTGGGCTTAATAACAGTGAATGCGTTGACTGCTGCAGATTCTGTAATTATCCCTGTGCAGTGTGAATACTTTGCCCTGGAAGGCATCAGCAAACTGCTGAACACCATCAAGATAATCAAGTCGAAGTTGAATCCTGCCCTATCTATTGAAGGATTCTTGTTGACCATGTACGATTCACGCTTACGTCTGGCTAACCAAATTTACGAAGAAGTGAAGAAACACTTCCAAGAACTGGTGTTCAAGACTGTCATCCAGCGTAACGTAAAATTAAGTGAAGCTCCTAGTCACGGATTGCCTGCTATTCTGTATGATGCAGACTCTACCGGTGCCAAGAACCATCTGGCCCTAGCACAGGAGATTATTGAGAAGAACAAATAACGACCCGAAGATATGGCTATCCAGAAAAAATACAAAGCACTGGGCAGAGGACTCGATGCCCTAATTTCAACAGAAGAAATCCATACAGAAGGGTCATCATCTATCCATGAGATAGAGATTGAAAAAATCAAGGTTAATCCAAACCAGCCACGTCGCGAGTTCGATCAGGAGGCACTACAGGAGTTGTCTGACTCTATCGCAGAAATTGGCATTATCCAGCCTATTACCCTGCGCAAGATGGATGAAAACAACTACCAGATCATTGCTGGTGAGCGCCGTTTCCGCGCATCTCAGCTAGCGGGATTAACCCGTATTCCTGCCTACATTCGTACTGCCGACGATGAGAAGGTAATGGAAATGGCACTGATTGAAAACATTCAACGTGAGGACCTGAATTCCATGGAAATTGCCTTAGCATACCAGAGTTTGATGGAACAATACAACATGACCCAGGAACGTCTGAGCACCCGCGTGGGAAAGAAGCGTGTCACTATATCAAACTATCTGAGACTGCTGCGTCTCCCTGCACAAATACAAATGGCATTGCAGAACAAAGAGATAGACATGGGACATGCCCGCGCACTACTTTCTTTGGAAAGTCCTAAAGACCAAATCAGCTTGTTCGAAGGAATCGTGAAGAACGGTTATTCGGTACGTAAGGTTGAAGAATTGGTAAGAAACATGAAGGAAGGCAATAGTGCAGAAAGTACTCTTAAGGCAACAAAAAAACACATGCCAGAGGAATACAACGTACTAAAAAAACACCTTTCTGACCTTTTCAGCACTTCTGTACAAATGACGTATAGCGAAAATGGCAAGGGAAAGTTAGTACTACCTTTCAAGAACGAAGAACAATTGGAGCATATCATAGAATTGTTAGACCAAATTAAAAGAAATTGAAAATAAGAAGGCTTGACATACATATCCGTCTTTTACTGCTCTGTACCTTTTGGCTATGGAGTGGTAACTTGTATGCACAAGTCGAGCAGGATTCTATCCGTGCTTTCCGTTTGGAAGAAGATACCATCAAGATGGAGCTTCCCGACTCACTGAAGAATACCGTTACATACAAACCAAAGGAACGATGGCGTCCTAATCCCAAGCGCGCCATGTGGATGGCGCTGGTGATTCCTGGTGGCGGCCAAATCTACAACCACAAATACTGGAAACTACCAATCTTCTATGGCGGTTTCGTTGGTTGTGCCTATGCCCTTACCTGGAACAATATGATGTACAAGGATTACAGTCAGGCTTATCTTGACATTATGGACGATGATCCAAACACCAAGAGTTACGAAGCATGGCTTCCCTATGGTGTCAAGATTACTCCTGCCAACGAAAAACGATATCAGGAAATTCTGAAGAAGAAAAAGGATTATTATAGAAAATACCGAGACCTAAGCGTTTTCTCATTCATTGGCGTATACTTGCTTTCTGTGGTAGATGCCTATGTAGATGCAGAACTATCATCATTTGACATCAACGAAGATCTTAGTCTTAAAATAGAACCAACGATTATTAACCATACGAATGGGCCCCGCTCGTTCATAGGCGGCGACAACGCCTATGGCGTACAGTGTAGGCTTACATTCTAACACGGCATAAATTTATGAAGATAACAGCAATAAAGAAATCAGTTTTCGCATTGGCCATAGGTGCTCTGTGCATGCCAGTATCGGCACAAAGCGTAATTACTGTATACGACGAGAACCTAGGGCAAAACGAGGAAATAGGCCTTCCTGAAGGACTTACTGCAAACGTGGACAGTCTTTTGAACGAATGGTATTCACGTACCTATCTGGACAAGGAAGAGGAATGCCACATGAAGGATGAAAATCCAACCTTCCCTACCGAAGTATATGTAGACAGATTGCAACGCCTACCAACCATTGTGGAGTTGCCTCATAATGCAGTTATCCAGAAGTTTATTGACATGTACAGCGGACGACTTCGCAAATCTGTATCGTTTATGTTGGCAGCCAACAATTTCTATAATCCTATCTTTGAAGAAGCATTGGAAACTTACGGCGTACCTCATGAGTTAAAATACCTTCCTGTAATTGAGAGTGCCCTAAATCCTAAAGCCACCTCGCCTGTAGGTGCTGCCGGATTGTGGCAATTCATGGTGGGAACAGGCAAGATGTATGACCTTCAAATTAACAGTCTCGTCGATGAGAGACGCGACCCTGTTAAGTCATCTTATGCTGCAGCACGCTTCCTAAAGGACCTATACGACATCTACCATGACTGGCATCTGGTAATTGCAGCATATAACTGCGGTCCAGGTAATGTAAACAAAGCCATTCACCGTGCAGGTGAAGTTAAGGACTATTGGAAGATCTACAATTATCTGCCAAAAGAAACTCGTGGCTATGTACCCTCGTTCATTGCAGCCACTTACATCATGAACTATTACTGCGACCATAACATCTGTCCATATGAATCAAGACTACCAGCTCAGACCGATACCATTCATGTGAGCAACGATATCTACATGGACCAAATATCGCATGTCTGCAACGTAAGCATGAGCGAATTGCAGGCACTGAACCCACAATACCGCACTAATTTGATTCCTGGAAGTGGCGTATATTGTATCTTGCGCCTTCCAAGTGAAGCAATGGCTGCGTTCATCACTAATCAGGACAGTATCTACAACTATCGCCGCAGCGACTACCAGACAAAGCGTCGCACCGTAGAAATTGCTGACCAAGGTACTTATACAGACAACTCCGCCTCTACCAGCAAGCGCGACCGTCGCCATCGTAAGCAGCAAGAAGTAGCTGCAGGAAATGGCAAGAAGGGCAAGAAGAACAAAGGTGGTGGCAGTGCTAACCATACAGTAAAGAAGGGTGAAACTCTGTCGGCTATCGCAAGAAAGAACGGAACCACTGTAGCAAAACTTCAGAAACTAAACGGCATCAAGGGTAGCAACATCCGTGCCGGACAAAGCATTCGTGTAAAATAAACCGGCTTAAGTATTCACTAGCATGGACGAGCAAAACAAAGAACTGATGGAAACCAAGATGGTAGATGACGCCTTTGCGCATCTGCTAGACACCTATCTGCACTCTAAACATAGAAAGAAGATAGACATCATCACAAAAGCTTTCAACTTTGCCCGTCAGGCACACAAGGGTGTCAGACGTCGATCTGGTGAGCCTTATATCATGCACCCTATTTCTGTTGCACAAATTGCTTGTCAGGAAATAGGTCTTGGATCAACATCAATCTGTGCAGCATTACTGCATGATGTGGTGGAAGATACTGACTACACCATTGAAGATATTGAAAACATCTTTGGCAACAAGATCGCCTTAATTGTTGATGGGCTAACAAAGATTTCTGGTGGTATTTTTGGAGATCACGCTTCCGAGCAGGCAGAGAACTTCAAAAAATTACTGCTAACCATGAGCGAGGATATTCGTGTAATTCTAATCAAGATTGCTGACCGCCTACACAACATGCGTACACTGGGGTCGATGATTCCCAGCAAGCAGTACAAAATTGCAGGAGAAACACTTTACATCTATGCTCCACTAGCAAACAGACTAGGACTGAACAAGATAAAAGGCGAGTTAGAAGACCTCAGCTTTAAGTACGAGCATCCAGAAGAATATGCAAAGATTGAAGACAAACTTGCACAGACACGCACAGAGCGTGACCTTGTCTTCGATCGTTTCACAGCCCCCATCCGTGCAAAGCTGGATGCCATGGGCATGAAATACGAGATAAAGCAGCGCATCAAGTCACCTTATTCTATTTGGAACAAGATGCAGAACAAGCATGTTACCTTCGAGGAAATATACGACATTCTGGCAGTGCGCATTATCTATGAATCTGAAGAAAAGACAGAACTAACCGATTGCTTTAACATCTATGTGCAGATTTCTCAATTATACGAAGCACATCCAGAACGTGTTCGTGACTGGATAAATCACCCAAAAGCAAATGGTTATCAGGCACTACATGTTACCCTGATGAGTAAGGGTGGCGAATGGATTGAAGTACAAATCCGTAGCAAACGCATGGATGATATTGCCGAACAGGGATTAGCAGCCCATTGGAAATACAAAGAAGGTGGCGGCAGCGAGGATGAGGATGAATTGGAAAAATGGTTGAAAACTATCAAGGAAATCCTAGATGACCCTCAACCTAATGCCATGGACTTCCTGGAAACCATAAAGTTGAATCTGTATGCATCAGAAATATTCGTGTTTACCCCTAAGGGTGAACTGAAAACCATGCCACAAAATTGTACAGCATTAGACTTTGCTTTCTCTATCCACACCTTCCTCGGAACCCATTGTATCGGTGCAAAGGTGAACCACAAACTGGTACCAATCAGTCACAAACTGCAAAGTGGAGATCAGGTAGAGATTCTAACTTCAAAGTCTCAGCATGTTCAACCTAGTTGGATAAACTTTGCAACAACAGCGAAAGCCAAGGGAAAAATTACAGCCATTATTCGCAGGGAACAACGAGAACAACAGAAAAATGGTGAAGATATACTAGCGGAATTCCTTGAAAAGCAAGATTTAGAGGTTAGCAATAGTTCTATAGACAAACTAGCAGAACTACACAAGTTGCCAAATAGAGAGGATTTGCTTCAAGCTATTGGAAAAGGAGATATCACATTAGGTGACAACGACTTAAGTGCTCTAAGAAACAAGAACACAAACAACTCATCTTGGAAGAAATTCCTTCCTTTCATTGGCAGCAACAAGGAAAAAGTCAAAAAACAAGAACCAGCAATTGTAAAGAAAGAAATTGGAGAGATAGACAAGAAAAAGCCTATTACGCTGAACGAAGATACCCTAGAAAACAGTTTCATTATTGCAGATTGCTGCAACCCTATTCCTGGTGATGACGTACTTGGTTATATTGATCAGCATCACATCATCATTCACAAGCGCCAATGCCCTATAGCAGCCAAACTGAAAGCCAGCTATGGAAGTCGCATAGTGGCAGCGCAATGGGATACTCACAAGAAACTGTTCTTCCCTGTAAACATTACCATTTCTGGTATTGACCGTATTGGTTTGTTGAATGAGGTAACCGGAATCCTATCACGTGAACTGGATGTTAACATTCACAAACTTACCATCGAAGTAAACGATGGTATCTTTGAAGGGCAGATTCAACTTCACGTACACGACGTAGAAGATGTAATGAACATCGTGTCAAACCTGAAAAAGGTAGAAGGATTGAAGACCGTAGCTCGAACGAAGTAATTACACCAGCTGATCGAGTTCTTTCTTGATAGCCACCAACTCTTCACGTACTTCTTTCAATCGGTCAACGATTTCTGCAGTATTTTGAGTTACCTCGCCATTGGCTTTCAATGTCTTGCGAGCTCCATCAAGAGTCATACCTTTTTCCTTTACCAACAGGTAAACCTTACGTACTTCCTCGATATCTTCCTTTGTGTACTGGCGGATGTTTCGACCCGATTTTCTTGGCTTGATATTAGGGAATTCCTTTTCCCAATAACGTAACAGAGTTTCGGTTACATCGAACATTTCTGCCACCTCCTTAATGGAGTAGTACATCTTCAATTGCTTGTTTGGATTGTATGCCATAGTATATTAATTATTAATCAAATACACCTGCACGAACTGCAGCTTCGCGCAATAGTTTATCATATTCTTCAGGCGTAAGTTCCTTTGAGAAGAAGTTTACAGGGTTTACTTTTCTGCCCTGAATCATTACCTCATAATGCAAGTGAGGACCTGTACTTTTTCCCGTATTACCCACCTTGCCGATTAGGTCTCCTCGCTTCACACTCTGCCCAACTTTAACTAGTATTTCATCTTGATGACCATACAAGGTTTGATAACCATATCCATGATCAATGATAGTACAGTTTCCATAACCTGATTTCCAATCGGCAAATGATACTACTCCCGAACCTGTGGCATAGATTGGCGTGCCCACAGCTGCCGCAAAATCCAATCCTGTATGCATCTTAGGTTCACCGGTAACAGGATCGGTTCGGAAGCCAAAACCTGATGAAAGATGATTTAAATCCTCCACCTTGACTGGTTGAATCGAAGGGATACTCTGCACTTTTTCCGTTTCACGGCTTATCTCTAAAGAGATTGCATCGAAAGAACGAATCTGTTCATAGATATGCTTGAGCAACCTTTCGGCCTTTTGTTCGGTAGAGTGCAACAAGATGGCATTGGTAGAATCCTTGAATTCCGAGTAGTCAATCTCTGCTTCTGTCAGTTCATCCTCGGGCAGCATCAAATCTGCCTGAACCATTACGCGATATAAGTTATGATCACGTTCCTTTATCTCTTGCATCACCTTCAAGGCTTCACTTAAGTCTTTTCGAAGCACAGCGTATTGCACACGCAAACGCTGGTTGTCGGCAAGGTATGCATCAGCTTCATTATGTCTTATATTCCAATACACTACAGCCAAAATCACAAGTGCCGTGGGGATAAGCACCTGAAGCACTCTGCGCAGATAACTGCGAAAGCGCTGTTTGAATGTAGGGTAGATACGGTCGTAACATCCCGTTCTTGGATTATAAATATAATATACCTTATGCATTTTTTGCAGAATAATGACGCAAAAATACAGAAAAACTTGCTAACTTTGCCGAACTTTTGTTGATTATTAACTTCATAACATAAAAATATGATGACTGCCAAAGAAATTAGAGACTCTTATAAGAGTTTCTTTGCATCAAAAGGCCATTTAATTGTACCCTCTGCACCAATGGTTGTAAAGGATGACCCAACCTTGATGTTTACCAATGCCGGTATGAATCAGTTCAAGGATATCATCCTGGGTAACCGTCCAGCACAGAGCAAGCGTGTGGCCGACTCACAGAAATGTCTTCGCGTTAGCGGTAAACATAACGACCTGGAAGAAGTAGGTCACGATACCTATCATCACACCATGTTCGAGATGCTGGGTAACTGGTCGTTTGGCGACTATTTCAAGAAAGAAGCCATCAGCTGGGCTTGGGAATACCTGGTAGATGTACTGAAGCTGGATCCAAAGGATTTGTATGCTACGGTTTTCGAGGGATCTGCCGAAGAAGGTTTGGAGCGCGACAATGAGGCTGCTGCCATCTGGGAGCAATTCTTGCCAAAAGACCACATCATCAATGGCAACAAGCACGACAACTTCTGGGAAATGGGTGATACTGGTCCTTGCGGCCCTTGCTCAGAGATTCACGTTGATTCTCGTCCTGAAGAGGAAAAGGCAAAGATTCCTGGCAGCCAGCTGGTAAACAAAGACCACCCACAGGTAATTGAAATCTGGAACCTGGTGTTCATGCAGTATAACCGTAAGGCCGACCACTCGCTAGAACCACTGCCTGCAAAGGTTATTGATACCGGTATGGGATTTGAGCGATTGGTTCGTACTTTGCAAGGCAAGACCTCAAACTACGATACTGACGTATTCCAGCCATTGTTGAAGACCATTGGCGACATGAGCAATACCGTTTATGGCAAGGATGAAAAGCAAGACATTGCCATGCGCGTTATTGCCGACCATGTTCGTACCATAGCCTTTGCCATTACCGATGGTCAGCTACCTAGCAATGCCAAGGCTGGTTACGTAATCCGTCGTATCCTTCGCCGTGCTGTACGTTATGGCTATACCTTCCTAGGACAGAAGAGTGCATTCATGTACCGCCTGCTGCCTACCTTGATTGCAAGTATGGGCGACGCCTATCCAGAATTGGAAGCTCAGAAAGAACTGATTTGCAAGGTTATGAAGGAAGAGGAAGATGCATTCCTACGCACTTTGGAAACAGGTATCCGCTTGTTGGAAAAGGTTATTACCGACACAAAAGCAGCAGGCAAGACCGAGATTAATGGTACAGAGGCATTCACCCTTTACGATACCTATGGTTTCCCATTGGATTTGACAGAATTGATTTGTCGTGAAAATGGCCTAACCGTTGACGAAAAGGAATTTGATGTTGAGATGCAGAAGCAGAAGGCTCGTGCCCGTAATGCAGCTGCAGTTGAAACTGGCGACTGGGTAACCCTGGAAGAAGGCGAAACCAAGTTTGTCGGTTACGATTACACAGAATACACTGCTAAAATTTTGCGTTATCGTCAGGTAACCCAAAAGGGTAAGACCCTATATCAAATTGTTCTGGATACTACCCCATTCTATGCTGAAAGTGGTGGTCAGGTTGGCGATCAGGGTGTTATTTGCAGCGAGTTTGAAACTATCGAAATCATTGACACCAAGAAGGAGAACAACCTTCCTATCCATATCGCAAAGAAATTGCCAGAGCACCCAGAAGCAGAGTTCATGGCATGCGTAGACGTAGATCGTCGTCGTGCAAGCGAGTGCAATCACTCTTGTACTCACCTATTAGACGAAGCACTACGTGCAGTTCTGGGCACCCATGTTGAGCAGAAAGGTTCATTAGTTACTCCTGATAGTTTACGTTTCGACTTCTCACACTTCCAAAAAGTTACAGATGAGCAGATTCGAGAGGTTGAGCACTATGTGAACGAAAAGATTCGTCAGAATATTCCATTAACAGAATATCGTGACTACCCTATCGAGAAGGCAAAGGAACTGGGTGCCATTGCATTGTTTGGTGAGAAGTATGGCGATAAGGTTCGTGTAGTTCAATTTGGTGATTCTGTAGAGTTCTGTGGTGGATGCCATACTTCAGCAACAGGCAACATCGGTATGGTTCGCATTCTTTCCGAAAGCAGTGTTGCAGCAGGTGTTCGTCGAATTGAAGCTGTAACCGGTGCCAAGGTTGAACAGATGATGGACGACACTCAAGACTTAATCCGTGAAATCTCAGGTTTCTTCAATAATGTTCCTGAATTACGCGTTGCAATCCGCAAAGCCATTGAAGAGAATGCCGATTTGAAGAAGAAAGTTGAGGAAGCTCAGAAGGAACAAGTGTCTCGTTTGAAGGACAAGATGCGCAATGAAATCGTAGAGAAGGATGGCATAAAACTGATTAAAGGAGTATTCTCATTGCCTGCAGCAGCCATCAAAGACATTGCCTTCCAGTTGCGTGGTGAGATTTCCGAAGATTTCCTTTTCTTAGTTGGTAGCGTTGAAGCTGGCAAACCTGCACTTACAGTAATGATTAGTGATAATCTAGTAGCAGGAAAGGGGTTGAATGCTGGTAAGATGATTCGTGAAGCAGCCAAGGCTATTCAAGGTGGTGGCGGTGGTCAGCCTCACTTTGCAACCGCAGGCGGCAAGAATCCTGATGGCTTAGCAGAAGCTGTAAACAAGCTGGAGGAAATTGCATTTGCATAAGAAAGAAATATTTTAAGATAAAGAAAAAAGGTGTGATAATTTTCACACCTTTTCTTTTTCTATCTGTTCTTTTGGCCAATTTACCAAATATAACTGCTGCGTAGCACGTGTAAAAGCAGTATACAGCCAATGGAAATAATCTGATGTAAGATTCTCTATCGGCATATAACCTTGATCTACATACACATGTTCCCACTGCCCACCCTGACTCTTATGGCACGTTACTGCATAGGCATATTTAATCTGTAATGCATTATAATAAAGATTCTTTCGAATAGATTTTATACGATCTGGCTTTAGTGGAATATCTTCATAATCTTCCATCACTTTGTTGTATAGAATCTCGTTTTCTTCTTGTGACAAAGAGGGAGCCTCACTCTGTAACGTATCAAGCAACACTGTCACATCTAACTCTAGGTCATTATAATCAGGAAATTGTAACACAACATCTGCAAAGTTAAATCCATAGCACTCACGTACATGGTGCACACGACGTATCACTGCCATATCGCCATTAGCAATGAAGTCTATCTCCTTGATATTTTCCGTCCAGAAATAATTATTCTTAGCTATCATAACACGATCACCTGCACACAATAAATCTTCCCGATCCAGTATTTGGTTTCGGATGCCATTGTTATAGATATTACTGCGCTTATTGCTGCGACAGATTACCATGGTCTCATCATGTCCAACGCGACTATAGCTTGTTGAGAGCGTCTCGATTAAATCATTACCCATAACACGGTGCACATCCGAGAATCCAGAAAATCTGACTTTTGGAAAATCATACACCTCATCTGACTGAAGCAGCATTCTAATTTGTGTAGCATTATAAAGAATACCCGAATCTTCATGCTGACGTACTACTTGTGTTAACTCACATACATTTACCGGCATTCCATAACGACGTAACACTTCTACAGAAAGAGCAGGACTCTCATTCTGACCTACTGGCGGTAACTGAGCTGTATCGCCCAATAAAATCAAGCGACATCCCTCATTTTGGAAAACGAATGAGATAAGATCATCCAATAGGCGACCCGTTCCAAATACAGCTCCTGCTAAACCTGCATTAGATATCATGGAAGCCTCATCAACAATAAATACAGCATTTTTAGTCTTATTGAAATTCAAATCAAATTTGCCTATACCATCAAAAGATTTCTCACGGTAAATACGTCTGTGAATGGTATAGGCTGCCGCATCGGCATAGAGAGAGAACACCTTTGCCGCTCTGCCTGTTGGGGCTAATAAGACAACGGGGTGTTTAAGCTCCGTCAAGGTTTTTACTAGTGCTCCTACTAATGATGTTTTTCCTGTTCCTGCATAGCCTTGCAAGACAAAGATTCCCCCATTACTGCGCGAAAACAAAAAATCTGATAGGCTGTCCATCACATTTTCTTGCTCAAAAGTTGGTAGAAAGCCAAAATTTTGCTTAATTTGCTGCTTGAAATAGGTATTTATCATTGGATGCCAATAAAAAATGAACAAAAAGTTCGGTTATTCAATTTAAATGTCTTATTTTTGCGGTACGAATATAAACAATAAATTTTAAATAGTATTATGAAAATCTTAATTAATTCGATTTTGGTAGTATGCGCAATCGTTTTGGCATGGATTTGCTATGCTTCGATTATGGGTCCTATCAAATTTGACGACGAGAAAGCACGCCGTGAGAAAGTGATCATTTCCCGCTTGATTGACATCCGTAAGGCTCAGGAGGAATACCGTCTGCAGCATCAGGGTAAGTACACCGACAGTTTCGATTCTTTGATTGACTTCGTTAAGAATGCAAAGCGTGCATACTTGATTAAGGAAGGTGTATTGAGCGATGAGCAGTTGGATAAGGGTTTGACCGAAGCTAAGGCTGCTGCTATTGTACGTAGTGGTGACGCTGCTGCTATTGCAGCAAATGGTTTGACTGGTTTCCGTCGTGATACTATCTGGAAGAGCATTAGTGATACTATCTTTGGTGTAGGTTTCAACGCAGATTCTTTGCGTTACATTCCATTCAGCAACGGTCAGCAGTTCAAGATGGCTGCACGTAGTGACACCACCGATAAGGGTCAGCCACTGAATTTGTTCGAAGCACGTTGTGCTTACAAAACTTATTTGTCTGATCTGGATCACCAGGAATTGGTTAACTTGGAGAAACTGCAGGGTCAGTTGTACAAGTACTGCGGTTTGAAGGTAGGTGACATCGAAGCTCCTAACAACAATGCAGGTAACTGGGAATAATCTCATTTACAATAAAAGTCTATCCATCCGTCTTTGTACGGGTGGATTTTCTTTTTCTATACATACCCCTCAAGATAAACCATCCTTTAGGTTTATCCCATACAATGTTGACCCAACCATTTCAATGGCGGCCAACCTAAAAAAAGCATTGGCACAAACTCCCGAGACACACCATCCTTATCACAGTGTACAAGTTGTCGTTGACGGTCCTGTAAGCTATATTTCGTTTGAACAATTCGAAGAAGAAAACGTCGATACCATATTTAATTTCAGTCATCCTACAGAAGAAGGAAAAAAGATTTTATACAACATCCTTTCCAGAACAAATATGGTAGTACTGTTTTCTATAGATAAGAGTGTTTACCAAATTCTGACAGAGCAATATAATAATGTGCACTTCTATGCCTCTGAAAGTCCTTTGCTAGAGCATTTACAAGAACGTTCCAAAAGAAGAGAAACTAGAAAGATGTATGCCATCTTCCTAACAAGCAAAATGCACCTCTTTATCTACGACAACGGTAAACTGCAATTTGCTAATGCATTTAGTTGTCTTGATATCAACGACGCACTTTACTTCATGCTGCAAGCATGGCAGATTCAAGGTCTTGACCAACGAAAGGATGAACTTACCCTTGGTGGGCAAATTCCTGCACGTGAAAGTATCGTTGCAGAATTGCACAATTATATTCAACAAGTATACATCATTAATCCTTCATCTGAGTTCAACCGTTCAGAAATAGCAAAAGACTCCAATGTAACCTACGACATTCAGTCTTTGCTGTTATGCGGCATTTAATTCTAATCCTATCATTTATGAGAGTTATCAGTGGTATATACAAACGTAGGCATTTTGACGTGCCACGTAGTTTCAAGGCAAGACCGACAACCGACTTTGCCAAAGAAAACCTCTTCAACGTACTGATGGCTTACATTGACTTTGAAGATACCTCTGCTCTTGACCTTTTTTCAGGTACTGGTAGCATTAGTATTGAATTGGTAAGCCGTGGTTGTAGCAAAGTTATTTCCATTGAGAAAGACCGACAGCACAACGCCTTTATCCGAAAGGTTATAGAAGAAGTAAAGACCGACAAATGTATTCCTATCTGTGGAGACGTATTCAAGTTCATACAGCGCTGCAACGAACAATTCGACTTTATCTTTGCAGATCCACCTTACGCCCTTAAAGAACTAGGACAGATACCGGAACTAGTATTTCAAAACAACTTATTAAAAGATGATGGATTATTTGTTTTGGAGCATGGAAAAGACTTCGACTTCAGTGAACATCCACGCTTTATAGAACATCGCTCATATGGTAGCGTAAATTTCTCTTTCTTTAAATAAGTATATTACAACAAAGGTGACAACAGACGTACAAAAGATTCTGCAATCCGTTTCCATACTGAACGCTTCTCCCATTTTTCCAAAGTCAGTTCATAGCATGTCTGCATGTCGTTTACATATATCTCTCGTGAGCGTTTCGCAAAATCAGAGTTATAGATAAAGGCATTTACTTCGAAGTTATGTTCAAAACTTCGGAAATCCATATTAGTACTACCCACGGTTGCAACTTCATCATCACATACAAGCGTCTTGGCATGCAGGAAATCTTCTTTGTATACATAAACCCTCACGCCAGCACGCAATACATCCTCCAAATAGGACTGTGAACCCAAATGAGGCAAGATACTGTCACTATGTCCTGGAATCATCAACCGAACATCTACACCAGACAATGCCGCAGTCTGCATGGCTTTCAGCATACAGTCTGTAGGTAGGAAATATGGCGTTTGTATGTAGCAGTATTGTTTGGCCTGCAATATCAACTGCATAAAACCCATCATGATGTTTTCCCAAGTATTGGAAGGTTCTGAATGCACAATCTGGCACAACAAACCATTATTGGCAGGAAGTTCTGGAAAGAAGTTCACAGATCGCACCTGTTGTTGAGACACAAACATCCAGTCAGACAAAAAAGTATACTGCAAGCCATAAACTGCACGACCCTCTAATCGAAGATGAGAATCACGCCAGAACTGTCCCTTATCCTTACGGAAATAACGCAAGGCAAGATTCATACCACCGACAAAGCCGATTCGTCCATCAATTACCACAATCTTACGGTGGTTACGGAAATTTACCCTACTGGTAAAAAATGGGAAATACACCTTTCGGAAAGGATATATTTCTACACCCTCACGCTCCATTTCCTCATAAAACTCATGCTTTACTGACCAGCACCCTACATGGTCGTAAATCACTCGAACCTTTACTCCCTCACGTGCTTTCTTAATCAACACATCCTTTACGATATTGCCAATAGCATCTTCTTCGAATATATAAAACTGCACATGGATGTGGTTTGTAGCATTTTCCATGGCACTAAGAAGAGATTGAAGCATATCGTCACCTACAGTGAAGATCTCACAATGGGAAGCATCCAATGGCAAGGCATCACTTACATTCTCAAATAACTGCAATTTTGTAGCCTGCTCTGGTTTTATTTTTGCAGGTTCTGCCTCCATCAGCTGATGGAGAATCTCTGGATTGATAAGTCCTGGCACAAACTGTGATAATCGACGTTTTCTGCGGATATTCCGTCCGAAAGCAAAGTACAGAATTAATCCCAACAAAGGCAAGAATAGGAGTACCAAAATCCACGCCAAAGTTCTAACAGGATTTCGGTTATCCATTACTATCACAATAATGATACTGAGTGTCAATACTAGATAGATAATAGAAAATATCGAGCCAAACGATATCATTTCCATACAGTTGGGTTATTTATCGGCAAATATACAAAAAAGTCCCGACTTCCTTATATGTAGTCGGAACTTTTTACTAATATAATCTTTATATCTTTCTTCTTAGAAAGGACGGCCAAAGCCACCACCAGGACGACCACCACCAGGGAAGCCACCACCTGGGAAGCCACCCCATCCATCGCGACCACGACCAGCACGAGCATCACGGCTACCCATCAAGTTCAGACGATAGGTAAACTTCAGCATAGCATACTTGTGAATAGCATTATACTCAGTATCACTCTGCATATTTGCAGAGATGCTACGACTTACAGTACTCTGCTGACCCAAAATATCGAAGAACTGCAGAGTAAGGGTTGCAGCCTTTCCACGCAAGAATGATTGGGAAATCTGCACGTTCCACAACAACTCATTGGTATTGAAAGTTGGTTCAGAATAACCACGACGACTGTTATTTGTCAAATCTGTAGAGATTGACATATTCCAAGGGAAACGCAAGTTACCATTCAAACCATATGAGAAATTATAAGTGTTGGTATTCTTACTTGCATCCAACTTATTGTCAGACTTTTGGTACTGAAGACCACCATTCACACCCACGTCAAACCAATCAGAACGGAAATTGAAACTCAAGCGTTCGTTAATAACTAAGCTCTTGGTTATGTTCTTAATTGCTTCCAACTGGTTGAAGGCATTGTAGAAATTCTGGAAGTTGTTGGTATCCAGAGTAACCTTCTGGCCATTGTTGAAGAATGAAGACATATTATTAAGCATCACATTAGTAAAGGTACCAATATTGAAGCGCTTATCTTTCAAGGCTGTATTGAATACAAACATGCCAAACATGTTCCAGTTTCCATCAGTATTCTTTGGCATAGAATAAGTTCCACCATTTTCACGGTAAACCTGCATATTGCTAACATTGTTGCTAGTAGCACGAACATTAAAGCGAGAAACAATAGTAGTCTGAGAAGATGGAATAAAGGTATTGAATTGAAGACTTACATTGTTTGTGTAAGAAGGCTTCAATTCTGGGTTACCAGCTGAAATAGTCAATGGGTTTGATGTATCAATAGCAGGAACCAAGTTTGAAACGCTTGGCTGTGAAGCATTATTACGCCATTCTATACGCAAGCGTGTCTGCTTATTGAAATTATAACGATAGTCGATAGTTGGTGACACATTATTATAACTACGGCTGAAAACATCTAAATGATCCATGTTAGCACCTTGCTGATAAGATGTCTTAGAGTACTGTGGTTTGTAGTTAACACCTGCATTCAACTGCCATTTTGGACGGATAACGCGCAGAGTTACTGCAATATCATGGTTGTCAAACACATTTTCTACATACTTACTCTGATCCTTATCCTGGTTCTGACTATAATTAATAGGTAGCATACCTATGGCATCAGCACTATTCAACAAATCGCCTAAATCATACACCTGCTTGTCACTCTTACTAAAACGATGAGTGAACATATAGCTGAACTGAAGATAAACAGCTTTTGCAATAGGCTCGCTATAAGTTACACGACCAGAGAAATTGCTGTTCTTGGTTGGTGTATTGGTAAATCTACGAGTAACAGTATCATCAAATCCAGACTGGAAGAACCACTGATCACTATTCGTAAAGCTTTCACTCTTACCGTCAGAGAAACCTCCTGTAACACGGAATGTCAGGTTACGACCATTACTGCTGAACTTATGGTTAAACTGCAACTCACCTGAAATTTCAGTAGAAGAAGACTTACTCAAGGTTTCCTGTCGTTGCGCATTCAGAAGAATCAGTTTCTGCTGGTCGTTTAGAGCATCAAATACAGAATGGTTACCTTCAGCTAAGAACTCCTGAATAATACTCAGCAAAGAGCCAGCTTCGCTTGGATCTGAATTAGAAGATGTTGAAAGAGAATTTCTATCATTGCTATTCTTTCTATAGTTAGCACGAGGGCGGAAAATAATGTTGTTCATTGAATCTGGTTTCCACTCCAAGCGATAGTCAAAATTGAAATTGGTAGAACTACCAAACTGCATACTGCGGCTATTTCCATATTGATTAGACTGGAAATTGTGGTTTGACCCTAGACTCTGTACATCAGTACTATTATGATTATACTGAATATTTCCGCCAGTTTCTATATACTTGTTCTCATAGGCGAAGTTACCACCTATACGCTTGTTGGCGCGCAAACCATTGTTATTACCTCCACGGAAACCACCGCCTCCACCAGGGAAACCCATATCATTGGTGTTGTTGGCATTTCCCATGATAGATACTTGATAGTTATCAGAGAAACGGTTTAACATACCGCGAGTGGTATATCTTTTCTTAGTACCATAACCCAAATCCATATTGGCAAAAGTACCTTGGTTCTGACCTTGCTTCATGGTAAGGTCGAGCACAGCTTCTTCTTCACCATCATCAATACCTGTGATACGTGCCAAGTCACTCTTACGGTCGTAAGCTTTCAGGTTCTCAATCATATCTACGGTAATGTTCTTCAACGCCATATCTGTATCACCTGAGAAGAATTCCTTACCGTTTACCATAATCTTAGAGATATCTTTGCCGTTCAGGGTAATCTTACCATCCTCACTCACCTCAGCACCAGGAATCTTCTTTACCAATTCCTCTAAGGCAGAACCTTCGGGAACACGGTAGGCCGAAGCATTATACTGAATGGTATCTTCCTTCACCTCAACCTGAGCTGCCTGAGCCACAACCACAGCCTCGCCCAGTAATACACCATCCTGAGGAAGGAAACAGGTTCCTATATTTTCCTTTGTACGTGAAGATACAAGAGTAATACTCTTCATCTGGGTATTATAACCCACAAACGACACCTTCACCACATACTTTCCAGCTTTCACGGCAGGCAAAGTAAAGTTACCATTAGGATCGGTTACACAACCATTCACGTATGCACTGTCGGGTAATGACAGAATTTGCACTGTAGCCTGCTCTATAGGAGTTGTGCCATCTTCCTCGACGACACGACCCGATACCGTTACACGCTGTGCAAAAGCAGTAGCAGTAACAGCTATCAGCAAGCATAAAAGAAACAATCTTTTCATTTATTATTTATGTTTGTTTTTATTATTTTCGAACCAAGATTAGGATAGAAAAACACACAAATGGTTTAATCCTCATTTTAGTAGTTTCGACCAATTAGGATATTTTAAGGAAGAACTCGGATATTCACTCGCATTTTGCGCTATCTTTGCACCCTGTAAAATACAACTCGAGTCATGAAAAAGCAACAAGTCATCGTAACAGAGAACCTGAAAGAGAATCTTAAACAGGCTATAGATAACTGTCCTCACGACCGTATGTTCGTCCTTGTAGACGAGTGTACCCAAAATCTGTGCTGGCCTCTGATTTCCTCTTTCGACTATATGAAAGAAGCAACCCTCATCTGTATTGGTAGCACCGACACAAACAAAACCCTTGAGTCCTTGGCTCATGTTTGGACCGTACTCAGCAGCTGTGGGGGCAGTCGCAAATCTCTGATGATAAACCTGGGTGGCGGTATGGTTACCGACCTTGGAGGATTTGCAGCTTCAACCTTCAAGCGAGGCATTCAGTATATCAACATTCCCACTACCCTTCTTTCCATGGTGGACGCAGCTGTTGGTGGCAAGACCGGAATCAACTTTAACGGTCTGAAGAACGAAGTGGGCGTATTTAACCCTGCTTCTTGTGTATTGCTGGATACCAATTTCCTTCGCACTCTTGACGACGCCAACATCCGCAGTGGTTATGCCGAGATGCTGAAACATGGTCTTATCAGCACCACAGAACACTGGGCCGACCTTTTGAACTTCGACTTGAACAACGTGGACTATGCCAAATTGCAGGAACTGGTAGCTCACAGCGTGGGCATCAAGGAACACATCGTTGAGGAAGATCCTTACGAACATGGCATCCGCAAGGCATTGAACGTGGGCCATACTGTAGGACATGCTTTCGAAAGTCTGGCATTGGCCGAAAATCGTGCCGTGTTACATGGCTATGCCGTAGCCTGGGGATGTGTTTGTGAGTTGTATCTTTCTTCGGTTAAAACCGGATTCCCATCGCAGAAACTACGCCAGACAGTTCAATTCATCCGTGAGAACTATGGCGTGTTCGATTTTGATTGCAAAAAGTATGAAACCTTGTATGAACTGATGACTCACGACAAGAAGAACTCATCGGGAATCATCAACTTCACCTTGTTAGGCGAGGTGGGCGACATTCGCATCAACCAGACAGCCTCTAAGGATGAAATATTCGAAATGCTTGATTTCTATAGAGAAGGGTGATGTGTTGACATCACTCTTCTTCTAAACTCTCTGCATACTCCAGTTCGCCCAATACCACGAATAATACCTCCTCGGCACTGAACTCACCTTGTTTTTCCTTTTTGGCAACTTTCACCACATGCTGGGCAACTGCTTCGGTATCAATCTCTACCTCATCATTACTGTCACCAAATGTATCAGCATAGTATTCCCAGATAATATCCAGAAAATACTGAATGGTTTCATCGCTAAACCTCTCCTTCAAATCTGCAGGCAAATAATTGCGGATGTACTCGATGGTTCTCAAGTCATCTTCTGCTTCTTTCAGGAAAATATCCTCCATTGACTGACCCATAATTAAAGAATTGCCTTCAGTTTATCTTCATAGACAGCCTTAGCAGCTGCACCTACATTCTTGTCAACAACCTCACCGTTCTTAATGTAAATAACGGTAGGTATGTTACGAATGCCAAACTTTTCTACCAGGTCATCATTCTCCTCGATGTCAACCTTACCTACGATAGCCTGACCTTCATAGTTGCTTGCCAATTCTTCGATATATGGAGCAATCTTCTTGCAAGGACCACACCAGGTAGCCCAGAAGTCAACAACCATTGGCTTTCCTTGTGCTGCCAACTCCTCAAAGTTCTGATCTGTAATCTGTAATGCCATAATTTATTTCGTTTTTAAAATATTGTCTATGCAAAGATAGTATAATACACGTCAATTGAAAAACAATGTTTGTCTTTTTAACCTTATTTATTTTGAAGATTAATTTATAGCAAAGCTCAGAGACGGGTGGTTATTGATGTACGAAATAAGATCCTTGTGAACATTCACCTTCACTTTTTTCGATACCAATTGTACATTCATCTTTTTTGACAAATCATTTACCATAAAGCACAAATCCGCATTTCCTGGATTACTCTTTATCAACGACGACAACTCATTAATCAGTTCTTCATCCAAAGCGTCAAGATCTGCCGTGATAGTAAGTTTTTCAATTGCAGTATCCTTCACATCAACAAGATGTTCTACCTTTGTAACCTTTAGATCGTAAACTGATTCTTGATAAGGGCGCTGCTCACATTTTGCTGTAATAAACAAAGAATTGTTCACCAACATCTTATTACGTACATTCTCCCAATCCTCACCAAAGAATGCAAGTTCTCCCACACCACTATAATCTTCAATCTTTACAACGCCCATTGGTTTTCCCTTCTTAGTTCTACCCTCGCGCACATCGATGACAATGCCACCCATGCTGATGTCGCGCGTAGCAAGCAACTCCTTGTTTTCCAGTTCCTCCATGCGGGTATTGCAAACATTCTCCAGAATAACTTTAAAGTCATCTAAGGGATGTGCAGAAAGATAGATACCTACCAGGGCTTTCTCTCGGTTCAGACGCTCCAAATCCCCCCATGCCGCACAGGCTATTGGTTTTGGGTGAGCAATCTCTATGTCTCCCATGTCACCGAATAGCGACATGGTATTCTGTGCCTTATCTTGCTGGTAACGGTTACCATAGCGTACCAGCTGATCCAAGAAGATTTCATCTTTACCTACTGGTGCCATGAACTGCTCACGGGTAATCTCTGAAGAGAATGTATCAAACGCACCACTTAGTGCCAAACACTCCATGCCACTGCGTTTCACTGCCGACATTGGTACACGTTCCACGAAATCAAAGATACTCTTGAACGGACCGTTCTTCTCGCGTTCCTCTACCACGGCATCTGCAGCCGATTCACCAAAGCCCTTGATAGCCTTCAGGCCGAAACGAATCTGACTCTTGTCGTTCACACCGAACACAGCATGCGATTCATTTACATCAGGACCCAGCACCTCTATCTTCAGGGCATGGCACTCATCGAGCAATTTTGTTACTTCTTTTATATCACTATTACGACGAGTAAGCAAAGCTGCCATGAACTCGGCAGGATAATGTGCTTTTAGATAAGCTGTCTGGTAGGCCACCCAGGAATAGCAAGCCGCATGCGACTTGTTGAATGCATAGGATGCAAACTTCTCCCAGTCGCCCCAAATCTTCTCCAGCACCTTTGGATCATGCCCGTTCTTTTTGCCACCTTCGATGAATTTTGGCTTCATCGCATCTACTATATCTTTTTTCTTCTTACCCATGGCCTTACGCAAAGCGTCACTCTCACCTCGGGTAAAGTCTGCCAGCAAGCGACTCAACAACATCACCTGCTCCTGATAAACGGTAATACCATAGGTATCCTTCAGGTACTTCTCCATGATTGGAATATCATACTTGATGTCTTCTCGACCGTTCTTACGGGCAATGAACGAAGGAATGTAATCCATTGGACCTGGGCGATAAAGAGCATTCATGGCTATCAGGTCTTCAAAGACAGTAGGATGCAATTCCTTTAGATATTTCTGCATACCTGCAGACTCAAACTGGAAGGTTCCGATAGTTCTTCCATTCTGATAAAGCTGGTAGGTAAGTTCATCGTCAATAGGCAATGTATCTAGGTCGATATCTACTCCATGAGCTTCTTTGATTACACGGCAGGCTTCCTTCATCTCCGAAAGGGTCTTGAGACCTAAGAAGTCCATCTTAATCAAACCTGTAGATTCAATGACATGTCCATCGTACTGAGTCACAGCCGTCTTCACATTTGGGAAATCTGGGTCATCAGCCGTAGACACAGGCACGTGGTCACTAATTGGGTCACGACAGATAATGAAACCACAAGCATGTATACCAGTACCGCGAACGGTTCCTTCCAACATCTTGGCATACTTGATGGTATTGGCTTCGTGAATATCAGGTGAAGCTTCGGCTTTCTGCAGTTCTGGTGTACACTTCAGATAGTTTGCCAATTTTGGTTTCATTCCATCTGGCAAACGGTCGGGCATAGCCTTACACCAGGCATTTACCACACTCAATGGTACCTTCTCTACACGACCAACGTCCTTGATAGAGTTCTTGGCTGCCATGGTACCATAGGTAATGATGTGGGCACAATTCTCATGACCATACTTATCCATAACCCAGTTCAGCACCTTTCCACGTCCGTCATCATCAAAGTCAGTATCAATATCAGGTAGTGATATACGGTCCGGATTAAGGAAACGTTCAAACAGCAAATCGTATTTCAAAGGATCCAGCTTGGTGATTCCCAAGCAGTAGGCAACAACACTTCCTGCTGCACTACCACGTCCTGGACCAACCCACACGCCCAATTCGCTGCGGGCAGAGTTAATAAAGTCCTGCACAATAAGGAAGTAACCAGGAAAACCCATAGTTTTCATGATATGCAACTCAAAGCGGATGCGGTCATCCACTTCCTTGCTAATACCATGGGCAGTAGCCCATTCCGACAAGTCATTGGGTTGCAGAGCGCGCTCATAACCTATTTCCTGATAACCAGTACCATACAAGCGACTTGCACCCTCATAGGCAAGTTTTCCCAGAAAGTCGGCCTCAAACTTAATGCGGTAAAGTTTGTCGTAACCGCCCAACTTACCTATTTTCTTGTGGGCATCTTCCTCGGGCAACTGGTTCTGTCCGTTCTCATCACTGGTGAACTCCTTGAAGAGGTCATCCTCAGAGAACTCACGGCGCCATTGTTCCTCACTTCCAAATTCTTCTGGAATTGGGAAGAATGGCATGATAGGATCACTTTCAATATTATAGGTTGTAACCTTATCCAAAATTTCACAAGTGTTGGCCAACGCTTCAGGATAATCTGCAAACAGATTGTTCATCTCCTCGCGTGTCTTGAACCACTCCTGCTTGGTATAGAGCATTCGGGTAGGGTCATCCAGATCCTTGCCGGTAGAAAGGCACAGCAAGTGGTCGTGTGCCTCGGCATTGTCTTCATCCACAAAATGAACGTCGTTAGAACAGATCAACTTTACATCGTACTTACGAGCCAGGTCTACCAATATAGGATTGCACTGCTCCTGCAGTTCAAAGGTCTCACGGTTGGCACGCTGATTTGGATTGGTTACCGGATGGCGTTGAAGTTCCAGGTAATAGTCGTCACCCCAGATGTTCTTAAACCACTGTATCGTCTCCTCGGCACCCTTTATGTCACCTGCCAGAATCTTCTTGGGCACTTCACCTCCGATACAAGCCGAGCAGATAATCAGGCCTTCGTGATATTTCTCCAGTTCTGTGTGGTCTGTACGCGGACGCATGTAATAACCATCTACCCAAGAGTGGCTCACCAACTTGATAAGGTTACGATAACCTACCTCGTTCTTAGCCAACACAATGAGGTGCCATCCGCTCTGGTCCATACGACCTTCTTTCAGGCGCATATCTCCTCTTCTGGCACAGTACATCTCACAGCCAAAAATAGGAATAAACGGAGGAAGCCCCTCTTTCTTTCGGCCTTTGTTAACCTTGCCACAATAATCAAAAAGTTCCTTCACACCAAACATGTTTCCATGGTCGGTAATGGCCATTCCTCGCATGCCATCTGCCACGGCTTTATCCACCAGTTTTGAGATAGAAGCCTGTCCGTCAAGCAACGAAAACTGCGTATGTACGTGTAAGTGAATGAAATCTTCCATTGGTTTTTATATTTTCCACAAAGATACATCACTTCGGTCAAATCAGCAAAAAGAACAGCGGAAAGTTTGTTTATTTATTAAATAAAAGTTATCTTTGCACGAAATTTACAAATTAAGAATGAACCGACTTAAAAGATTAAAGAAAATAAGACTGCACAGCGAAGGTACCAATACCCTCGTCTACTCTTTTGTAGGTTTTGCTATACTGTGCGCTATCATGTTTTTTCTTTTCGAGAACAAAGTTCCATTCTATATAACACTAGGACTCTGTGTTATAGTTTACCTCATCCTTGTTAATTTCTTCCGATGCCCCATCCGTCTGTTCCCACAAGAGGATACTATTGGTGTTATCGTAGCACCTGCTGATGGCAAGGTGGTAGTTGTAGAAGAGGTTGAAGAGCATGAGTATTTCCATGATCGCCGAATGATGGTTTCTATCTTCATGAGTCTCACCAACGTTCACGCCAATTGGTTCCCATGCGATGGTATTGTAACCAAGGTTGCCCACCAGAACGGACGTTTCAAGGCAGCATGGCTTCCTAAAGCCAGCACCGAGAACGAGCGTTCTATGGTTGTTATCCGCACCCCAGAGGGTATTGAAGTGATGGCACGCCAAGTAGCAGGTGCTATGGCACGACGTATCGTAACCTACGCCAAGGAAGGTGAAGAGTGTTTCATCGATGAGCACATGGGCTTCATCAAGCTTGGTTCTCGTGTCGATGTTTATCTGCCACTGGGTACTAAGATTCTGGTTCAGGTAGGTCAAAAAGCTGTTGGCAACGAAACCATCTTGGCAAAACTCTAATTTATTATGGCTAATCTTATCATCAGGAATATTCCTAACGCTATTACATCCTGCAACCTTATCTCTGGATGTATCGCTACCAGCTACGCCCTTTACGGACGTTTCTCTGCTGCGCTGTTGTTCATCATCATTGGTGCAGTATTCGACTTTTTCGACGGCATGTCTGCTCGTCTGTTGCACGTTTCTTCTGCCATTGGCAAGGAACTGGATTCACTTGCCGACAATGTAACCTTCGGCGTTGCACCTGCCTGCATGGTTCTTACCATGTGCAAGCTTTGTGCCTATCCAGAATGCCTGATGGGCGTAAAAGCCTATCTGCCATATATTGCATTGATCATGGCTGCCTTCTCGGCTATCCGTTTGGCAAAGTTCAACCTTGATACCCGACAGGCAACATCGTTCATCGGTCTTCCTACCCCTGCCAACGCATTGTTCTGGGCTTCACTGGTTGTGGCATACCAGCGCGTTTTCATGCGCGAGGACGAACCATACTGGGCATTGATCCTGTTAGCAGGCACATTGGTATTCTCTTACTTCCTGGTAAGCGACCTGCCAATGTTTGCACTCAAGTTCAAGAACTTGTCATGGGCCGACAACAAGATTAAGTACATCTTCGTACTTACCTCTATCGTATTGCTGGTATTCCTAGGCATTAGCGGTATTGCTGCCGTTATCCTGTGGTACCTTATCCTTTCGTCTATTCTTTCACTAAAAGCATAAATCTGTATGATGAAGGTTTCGCCTCTAGGCTGTATTATAATGATTATTGTGGGCATCCCCATCATGGTGGTGATGCTGGCACTTCGTTTGATTGATGGTATCATCAACACCTTTGGAGGCAAGTCAACATTAAGCATGTGGTTCCTGCAGAAGGTTTTCATGCTTTTCATGAAACTCAGAGGACAGCAGAATCCATTCGGTGGCGGCAATCCTTTCGGCGCAGGAGGGAATCCATTTGGTGCAGGTGCCAATCCTTTTGGTCAGCAACAAACCAACACCCGCAGTAACGCTAAGACTACCACTTCAAAACCTAAGAACAACAAGAAACTCTATCACGACAACGATGGAGAGTATGTAGAGTTCGAGGAAGTGAAAGAATAAAGGTTTAAAAGTTTAAAAGTTTAAAGGGTTAAAGGATGCCCCTCCCGACCTCCTTTAAGGGAGGAGATGTTGAGAGTTGAGAGATTAGAGTTGAAAGTTTAAAAGACACATAGTTGCAAAGTTTTTGCTATCGCTATGGCTATCGCCGCCCGAAGGATTCTTGTGGACTTGTTGACTCGTGGACTTGTTGACTTTCAACAAACTACCGCTTCAACTGAAAGAACCTTTTCATAAGGTCGGCTGCCTCGTCGGCCAATACGCCAGAAAGAACTTGTGTCTTTGGATGTAGCGCTTGTGGAGCAAAGCGCTGGAATCCTCTTTTTTCATCCGACGCACCATATACCAGCCTACCCATTTGAGACCAACCTATGGCCCCTGCGCACATCACGCAAGGTTCTACCGTAACATACAGCGTACATTCATTCAGGTATTTTCCACCCAAGGTGTTGGCAGCAGCAGTAATGGCCTGCATCTCGGCATGGGCCGTAACATCTGTCAGGGTTTCGGTAAGGTTATAGCAGCGCGCTATCACACGTCCCTTGCACACCACCACA
>JAGHTY010000072.1 GCA_018065125.1 Candidatus Minthousia equi | reverse complement strand
GTTAATCATTACTCACTAATCACTTCAAGACTTATAAAAATAAAGGGGAGCAAATTTTGCTCCCCTTTATTTTATTATTCCAAACCTACTTTCGAGAAGTTTCTTGGAGCAGGAACTCCAGGAATAGGCTTACGGGTCTTGATTTCCTCAAGCAATACCTCAATAGCCTTATCCAACTGCTGGTCAATTCCAGCTGCTTCCTTGATAGGATCATTATCGATGATGATATCAGGATCTACACCATGGTTCTCAACAATCCACTGGCCTGTCTTATAGTCATAATTAGTAAAGAAAGGCACGCGAATGTCGGTACCGTCCATATAAGGCAATGAACCACTGATACCTACAATACCACCCCAAGTGCGGGTACCAATTACCTTACCTGCCTTTGTAGCCTTGAAACTCCATGGGAACAAGTCACCATCCGAAGCAGAATACTTGTTTACCAAACATACCTTAGGACCTACCAAGGTAGCATCTGGAATAGTTCCGATGAGTGAACTACCTCTTCTCATTGTAAGACGATAAGGCTCGCGCAACAAACGCTCAAGAATCATAGGTGAAACATTACCACCACCATTAGCACGATCATCTACAATCAATGCCTCCTTATCCAACTGAGCATAGAAGTAGCGAGCAAACTCGTTCAAGCCCTCAGGACCCATATCTGGAATGTAAACGTAACCAATCTTTCCATTTGATTTCTTGTTTACATATTCAATGTTCTTCTGTACCCATTCGTAATGGTAGAGAGGATATTCATCACTGATAGGCTTTACTACAACCTTACGACCACCTGCAGCAGCCTTGGTGTTGATAGTAAGTTCAGTAAGACGATCAGCCTTGTTGATAAGCATGCAATAAATATTCTCGGTAGTAGTAACAGAGATGCCATCGATAGCAGTAATATAATCGCCCTCATTGATGTTCATTCCAGGTTCGGTAAGAGGAGAGCGAAGAGTCTTTGAATATGGAGCGCCTTTCAGGATATGCTCAATCTTGTAGTATCCGCTCTTGTCGCGTGAAATCTCGGCACCAAGCAATCCCATGTCAATCTTTTCTGCCTGAGCATACTTTCCTGGATTAACATAACAATGGCCACAGGTCAGTTCACCAATCATCTCTCCAATCAGGTAATTCAAATCCAGACGAGTCTTGGCAAATGGTACCATCACCTCATATTTAGCCTTTACAGCTTCCCAATTTACTCCATGCATATTCTCAAGGTAGAATCCATCACGGAAAGCACGCCAAGCTTCATTAAAGATCTGAGCCCATTCTTGCTTGTAATCAATATCAGCCTCCATATCGCTTAGGTCGATAGCCTTGCTCAGATTAGCCTTTCCACTTGGAATATTGTCCATTACATAGACCTTTCCACCACCTCTTCGGCCACCTTCCATAAAAATAGCCTTACCATTCTGAACCGACATTGAGGCACTAGCAATATTGTCTTCCTCCATCGTATCGAAAGAAAGTACCTTGGTACCACCTTGTGCACTAAACCATAGTTTCTTGCCATCACAATAGATAGGCCATCCACCTACACGAAGCTTAACTTGACGGTCGAAGATTCCCTCAGCATCAATAGTAACATTTACACCTGCATCACCTTCCTTGGCATCATCCTTTCCTGGTTTGCGCTTGCCAGTTTTCTCACCATCAGTAGGCAACAATGGAGAAGGAGTATCCTTTGCCAACATAGTCATGTAGATACCACTCAGATTATTATAGGTGTGATTCCATTCCAATGAACCATAGGTTGGGTTGAAGTCACGATCGGCAGTAAAGATAAGGTATTTACCATCTGTACTGAACTTAGGAGAACCTGCATTATACCACTTTTCTGTAATGGCAATCTCCTTTCCACTCTGAAGGTTATATGCGATAACCACACTCATCTGATTTTCAGCAGGACGAGTATAGACCAACCACTTGCTATCAGCACTGATATCACTGATACGATATTCACCCTTATCGCTGGTAAGCAATACCTTCTTTGACTTTGCAACAGGATCCAAGCTTACCAGACGGTTCTTACGGTCGGTATATAGAAGAATCTTGCTATCTGGAGTCCACTGCAAAGAACGGATATAGGTATCATTCTTCTTGGTTAGCTGAGTAGTTTCACCACTCTCAACAGTATACAAGTAAACCTCTGTTTCTCCAGTCTGGTCGCCAATGTATGCCACATACTTACCATCAGGACTATAGACAGCACCACGGTCATTAGATCCTGGAGTACGAGTGATATTGCGGGTAACACCTTTTGCTACAGGAACTGTGAATACCTCACCGCGAGCAGTAATTGCCATTCTTGAACCATCATTATTCAGGCTGAAGGCAGTAATGTTCTTACTCAAATCCATCTTCTGGGTACGAGCATAAACACCTTCTGCATTCAACTGGATGTTGATCTGCTTTACCTGACGGCCAGCAGGATTCAAGCTATATAGATAACCACCCTTTTCAAAGACAATCATCTTTCCGTTAGTTGAAGGGAACTTTACATCATAATCGGTAAAGTTAGTTACCTTTTCTGTCTGTTGGGTCTTGGTGTTATATACAAAGATGTTCATGGTGTGATCACGGTCAGAGATGTAGTAGATCTCATCACCAATCCACATTGGCATAATATCCTGAGCATCATTATTGGTAACATTCTTTACGATTTTTGCCTGAGGATCATACACCCAGATATCATCTGCCTGACCACCACGATAATACTTCCAGGTACGGAACTCACGCATTGTGCGGTTATATGCCAACTGCTTTCCATTAGGACTGTAGCAGCAGAAACCACCCTCTGGCAAGTTTACTTTCTGACTCATGCCACCCTTTGTAGAAATAGTCCACAAATTGCCATCAAAACCAGTACTGATACGATTACGGTAAATAATACTGTTTCCATCTGGATTCCAGCCCATTACCATATTGTTAGGGCCCATACGGTCGCCCAAATCATCACGACTATTGGTAGCAGTATAGGTAAGACGCTGTGGTTCACCACCATTTGATGGCATGGTATACACCTCGGTATTGCCATCATATTGTGCACTAAAAGCCAATGTCTTACCATCTGGTGAGAACTTGGCAAAAGCTTCTGTACCAATGTGACTAGTCAAACGAACAGCCTGACCACCACTGATTGGTGCCTTGTAAAGGTCGCCTGCATAAGTAAATACCACTTCCTGTCCATTGGTTGTGGGGAAACGAAGCAAGCGAGCTTCCTGAGCTGTTGCACCCATTGCAGTAAGCAACAGCATTCCTGTAAATAGATTTTTCATTTAATAAAATATTTGTTTGTATTTATTCTGCCATACTAACTACATATCCCTTTTCCTGATTAACTGTAGTTGTAATCCTTATATGGGAATTACTCTTCAAGACATCTTTCATTTGATGACTGACACCTTCTCCTGAACATTTAAGTAATGCTTCTTTACTTGTCCATAATTTAGTGAACTCCAGATCTTTATTATCAGCACCAATTACCTGTTGAATTTCCTCGTCATTCAAACAGAAACGGGCAACACCTTCTCTATATCTACCTGTACACTCCACATCCACTCCTATTGGCTGATTGCTAATGGCACAGGCAACTGCTACCTTGCAATGACTGATATTAAAGTAAACCTGTGGATGGTTCTGCATATATGGTTTCCCATGTTCCTCAATGGCAAAAGCTGGTTCATTCCTTAAATCTATCTGGAACTTATCCATTAATCCCTTTTGCAAAAGAGAAAAAGCTGCTACCGACTGATACTTTCCGCTTTGGTGCTTAATGGCATCCACCTGCTTTTTTCTCCAGAGGGGCAGATTCTCATACATCTCCTGGAATTTTAGGGCAGGCAAATTTTGGATATCATCATTAACGTAAAGCATGATGCAAAATTACACAATAATTAAACAACGAGCAAAAATGTAAGAAATAATTTGTACCTTTGCACCCCGTTAGCAAATCAAGGAGGATGATTACAATGATTCTTGAGCTGTTAGTAGTACTGACAGCATTATATATTGGCTCGAGATATGGTAGTTTAGCACTTGGAGTCATAAGTGGTATTGGATTGGCTATATTGGTCTTTGCCTTTGGCATGAAACCGGGAAATCCACCAACAGATGTGATTTACGTGATTATTGCTGCCGTTACCTGTGCAGGAATGATGCAGGCATCTGGTGGCATGAACTGGCTAATACAGATAGCAGAGAAAATGCTGAGGAAGCATCCCGACCATATCACATTCTATGCCCCACTCTGCACCTTCTTTCTCACCGTACTGGTAGGAACGGGACATGTGGTATATACCTTGATGCCCATCATTTGCGACATTTCATTAAAAAAAGGAATCCGTCCTGAACGCCCATGTGGAGTTGCCAGCATTGCCTCACAGGTGGGCATAACCTGTTCTCCTATTGCTGCTGCAGTAACTGCCTTCGTAACAATCTCTAACGCTAATGGGTTTGATATCACCATTCCACAGGTCTTGATGGTAACGCTTCCTGCTAGTATTATTGGACTTCTGACTGCATCTGCCTGTTCTTATAAAAGAGGTCTGGATCTTGATAAAGACCCTAAGTTTCAGGCACGTTTAGCCGATCCTGACACAAGAGATTATATGTATGGCCATAATGCGACTGTTCTGAATCATAGCATACCAAAGGAAAGCAAACGTGCCGTTTACATTTTCCTGTCAGCCTTAGGTGTGATTGTTGGTATAGCTCTTCTGCAGACTTTTGGCATCAATATCCTACCAGAATGGAATGGCGAAACATTGAAGATGAGTATTGTCATCCAGATTGTCATGATATCTGCAGCTGCCTGTATGACTATCTTCTGTAAAGCCGACCCAAAGAAAGCGGTTGGTGGTGCTGTGTGGCAAAGCGGTATGGTAGCAGTTGTTGCCATTTATGGTATTGCATGGATGGCAGATACATATTTTGGAAATTACATGGATGTGATGAAGGAAAGTCTTAGTGAGGTAATTGCTTCATACCCATGGAGCATTGCCTTTGTTTTCTTCCTAGTATCCATATTAATCTACTCGCAAGGAGCAACAGTTACAGCCATGCTACCACTTGCCTATTCATTTGGCATTACCGGACCTGTTCTGTTAGGTGTATTTCCTTGTGTATATGGATACTTCTTTATTCCAAATTATCCATCGGATATCGCAACCGTAAACTTTGACAGAAGTGGAACAACCACAATTGGTAAATATCTATTGAATCATTCATTTATGATGCCTGGATTGGTATGTATAACTGTAGCAACCTTTATCAGCTATGCCCTTTCCATGGTATTATTCTAACCTAAAGCGGTAATAATGAAGAAATTTGTATTATCATCATTTGCACTATTATGTGCTACAATGAGTTTTGCTCAGGAAGCAAAGAAACCAATCGACTGGAACGGATTGTTAAAGAACCGTTTACAACTACATGCATATGCACAGGGTGGGTTTACCTATCAGGAAAAAGCCAATCCAAACAATTCGTTTGAATTAAAGCGTGTCATCCTCTTTGCCGTTGGCCGTATCACTGAGAACTGGACTGTTATGCTGATGCATAATGTTGTAAGTGGTGCTTTTCAGGAATACTGGACCGATTATCGCTTCCATCCTGCATTGGGTATTCGTGTAGGTCAGATGAAGACTCCTTTTTCTATTGAAAACCCTATCGCGCCAACTGAACTGGAAATGATTAGTGTTTGTTCACAGGCTTCAACCTATCTGAGTGGTGTGGGTAGTGACCAGTTGTATGGTCCTCAGATTGGTCGTGACTTGGGTATCATGATTTATGGTGATATCGTTCCAGGAACATTGAAATACGAATTAGGTGTTTATAACGGACAAGGAATCAACAAGAAAGATGCCAACAACCAGAAGGATGTAATTGGTAAACTAACCGTTACACCAACAAAGGGATTGGATGTGGTTGGTTCATTCCAAGTAGGAAAAGGACATGCGGTTGGAACCTCAATTTTCAACCCTACCATCAAGGTTGGGGATGATTATACCCGAAATCGCTGGAGCTTAGGTGCCATGTATAAATCACCAGAATTTAATCTTCGTGCCGAATATCTAGCTGGTAAGGATGGTGATGTGAAAAGTGAAGGCTATTACGCAACCGGTTGTGTTCCTGTAGCAAAGAATTTTGATATTGTAGCTAGTTATGACAAGATGACCTACAACAAGCAGGCAGGCATGAAGCAAACCAACTATGTTGCAGGTCTTCAGTATTGGTTCTATAAAGAATGTCGCATTCAGTTGCAATATTCTCGTTGTGAACCATCCTTTACAGATGGTTACAACAAGATTGAGGCACAAATGCAGTTCTCATTCTAAGCTTATTTCTTGACAACACCATTCCAGGTAAGGCCAAATCCAAAGTCATAGGTATTACCATCAGCATCCTTGTGACAACGCATGTCGCGAGGAGTATCCTCTGCCTGTTCTTCCACCGTCAGCATATCTGCTGGCATCTGGAATGGCAGACGTGCACTTGGTTCGTATGTACCATTAACGATTTCCAGAACAGCCTGTTTCTGAATATCAAAGATCAACAAGATAGAATCTGCCAAAGGTTCGATTTCGCTCATTACAAATGGGTTTGAGGTATTTACTACAACAATCACCTTCTTGTTACCCATAACTTCGCGCATCTTCTTTACCAACTCGTAATCACCATAATTAATGGTCTTTACGCCCTTGCCCTTATAGCTTCGGTTGGTTGTCTTCTCGAACATATCCCCTCCAGCCAAGCTCTTCTCACGAGCGTTAGTAGCTACATAATCATTGTACTGAAGGCTGATTGGATAATAGGCATTATCAGGTTCTGGACATTGAGAGCGATCTGGAATAAAGTAGTTTTCAACAAAGGTATCAGCATAATTATCTGGCAACTTTATGTTGTCTCGATTTTCCAATTCACTGATAACACGTTTCTTGATGGCAGGATCCTTCATGGCATCATACAAGCTGTAACCATAGCCACTTGCAGGTGACTCAATGAATACCAATGCTACATCTGCTTCTTCTGGAGTATTCACCTGAGTATAGTATTTCCCAACCAACTCTGGCTTAATAGGCGTAAATGTCTTTTCTGCCTCTACATTTCCCCAGAAACTCATATGAGCAGGAACTGTACGTTGAGGGATATATACTTTAGTAGCCTTTTCCTTGATAGGTAAAGCATTGGCATGATTCTTAACCATAACAATACTCTTAATCTGAGCCTCATAACCAGCCTTCATATAATCAGGATTACCTACTACCTTGGCACTTTCTGAAGGATCAAGGTATGGGTTTTCAAACAAACCGGTACGGAAGATGTTACGCAACAATCTGCGAGCAGATAGACGAATGCGCTCCTGCATCTTCTCTTCACCAATCTCCTTGGCCATAATCTCAAATGCCTCGAGTACAGGAAGTTTGTCATTATTGCCACCAAACTGGTCGATACCTGCCATTAACGCCTTGTAATGACGCTCGCCAACGGTAAGGTCTTCTACGCCATAAGGCTTTCCACCATGAACACCAGTATGGTGATAATCTGCGGTTACACCCCAATCGGTACAGATAACACCTTCATAGCCAGTTTCTTCACGCAACTGCTTGTTGATAATCTCATCGTTGAAGTTGTTGGCAACATTCTGACTTGACTGACCAACAGAGATAGTATAGTATGGCATGACAGCAGCAGCCTTTTCTGTACCATTCTTCAACTTGAATGCACCATCAATAAAGGCTTTCTTCTGTAAAGCAATGTTATTGTTTGGATAAACAGCATATTTTCCGCGACCAAGATGAGCATCACGACCTGCCTCACCAGGACCACCTCCAGGCCAATGCTTAACCATGGCATTTACACTCTGAGTACCCCATGCACCATAAACGGCAGCATCTCCAGTAGAGGTCTGGAAACCATCACAATATGCTTCGGCAATGGCTGCATTCAAATCTGGATCTTCTCCATAGGTTCCAGAGAAACGGAACCAACGAGGATCAGTTGCGATATCCACCTGAGGAGAAAGTGCAGTAGTAATACCCAAAGCACGATACTCGGCAGCTGCTATTTTTCCGTAGTTACGGACCAATTCTGGGTCGAAGGTAGCACCCATACCCAATTCACTTGGCCACATAGAAATGTCGCCACCTCCACCAGCATTGAATTCAGAATCACTTCTTGCTGTATGACGTGGGTCGGTTGAGTTATTGTTAGGCACACCATGACCTAATCCTTCAACGAATGCCTGAGCGGTATTGTTCCACTTGGCAGCTATTTCAGGACTTTCAACACCAATAATCAACACATGACGAAGATTATCGTCCTTCAAGAATTTCTTCTGTTCATCACTCAAATCCCAAGGATTGGCACCACTCTCGGCATAATCCTTACCATTATAGGTTGATGGATGATAGGCCAAAGGAAGGGCATTAGGGATTGACTGGTGATTGCTATACAGCATCAAGCCTGCAATTTCTTCCTTGGTAAGCTGATTAGCCAAATCGGCAATACGCTCTTCAAGGTCCTTGCGCCAATCTTCATAAACATCCAGTTTTCCGTTGCGGTTCAAATCCTTGAAGGCCTTATTGTCCTCATAGATAATCTTTACGCCAGAATTTGGAGAATATCCCAATGTAGGGCCATCCTGAATAATCAAGTTGTAGCCATCGTGCTGCTCCTCGACTGGAGCTTTTGAACATGCTGCAAGTAGTAAGCCTGCAGTTGCAAATAAAAGTTTGTTTTTCATTTATTATTTAAAATAGGTAATTTGACGTGTCTCGGTTCCTACT
>JAGHTY010000038.1 GCA_018065125.1 Candidatus Minthousia equi | reverse complement strand
ATTGCTTTGTTTTTCTGTTTCTTTAATCTATGTGTTGAGCCTCTTGTCATTTGTTTTATCCTATAAGTTTATCGTGAAGTGTGGTGAAGAGTCAAGAAAACTCGTCACGCACATAACTTACTGTTTACCAATAGAATAATTGCCATTTATGAAGAGTGAAGAGCAAGAAGCATGCATAGCTCTATGGAGGGTGTGAAAAGCTATATGGCATATCAGTGATTATGCAGGCTACTGGTTTAACCCTTGAACAAATCGAGAATCTATAACCTAATCTATTCACCAAATAATAAAAGAGGCACCACAGGATGCCTCTTTTTTATTTATTAAAAACTCTATACTCATAAGTACTGCCCTCCAGGCAGAGAGCTAGTTTGTTATACTCCGGCAGCACCTTCGGTGCAACCGGTTACAAACCCTTTGGGTGTAGTGGCTTCCAGCCACAACTCATAACTCACAACTCATAACTCTTCCCCCTTTAAGGTTTCCGTCCCCCGATAACGGGGGAACAGAAGGGGGTGACAGAGGGGTCCTTACGCTTCCTCAGCACCATACTCGCGCCAGCTCTTGATGGCAATGTCATCGAGAGAGGTTTCGCAGAATGCCTTGATGAAGGCAGAAGCCAGGCGGGCATTGGTGAGCAAAGGAATGTTCAGGTCGATAGAGGCACGGCGAATCTTGTAGCCGTTTGACAGCTCGCCTGCAGTAAGGTTCTTTGGAATGTTCACAACCATGTCGATGTCGTGGTTGTGCAGCAGGTCTAGTGCCTGAGGCTGCATGCCTTCCTCGCTTGGCCAATATACCAGGGTGTTCTCTATTCCGTTCTCGGTAAGGAACTTGCTGGTTCCGCCTGTGGCGTAAAGGTTGTATCCCTTGTCGATCAGCATCTTGGCTGCATTGAGCATGTCGGCTTTTTGCTTGGCAGTACCGGTAGAAAGCAGGATGTTCTTCTTAGGAATGCGAAGACCCACAGAGAGCAAGCTCTTCAGCACGGCACAGTTCACGTCGTCGCCCAGGGTTCCCACCTCACCGGTAGAAGCCATGTCTACACCCAGCACTGGGTCGGACTTCTGCAAGCGGTTGAACGAGAACTGGCTGGCCTTGATGCCCACATAGTCCAGGTCGAACAGGTTCTTCTCTGGCTTCTCTACTGGCAGGCCCAGCATTACCTTTGTGGCCAGGTCGATAAGGTTAATCTTCAGCACCTTGCTCACAAATGGGAACGAGCGTGATGCACGCAGGTTACATTCAATTACCTTGATATCATTCTCGCGCGCCAAATACTGGATATTGAAAGGACCGCTGATTTTCAGTGCCTTGGCAATCTGCTTACTGATGCGCTTGATTCTTCTTACAGTTTCTACATACAGTTTTTGTGGAGGGAACTGGATGGTTGCGTCGCCACTGTGAACGCCGGCATATTCGATGTGCTCTGAAATGGCGTAGGCAATGATTTCGCCGTTCTTTGCCACAGCATCCATCTCAACCTCCTTGGCATGCTCGATGAACTGACTGATTACCACAGGGTGCTTCTTGCTTACGTTTGCTGCCAGCTGCAAGAATCGTTCCAGCTCTTCCTGGTTTGAGCACACGTTCATGGCTGCACCCGAGAGCACGTATGAAGGACGAACCAGTACTGGGAAGCCTACTTCCTTGATAAACTCGTTTACATCCTCCATGCTGGTAAGGGCGCTCCAGCGAGGCTGGTCCACTCCTATTCTATCCAGCATGGCGCTGAACTTGTCGCGGTCTTCGGCATTGTCGATGCTCTGTGCTGAGGTTCCCAGGATGCGAACATTCTGTGCATTCAGGCGAAGGGCAAGGTTATTTGGAATCTGACCACCGGTAGAGACAATCACACCGTGAGGATTCTCCATTTCAAGGATATCCATTACACGCTCGAAGGTGAGCTCGTCAAAGTACAGACGGTCGCACATGTCGTAGTCAGTTGAAACGGTCTCGGGGTTATAGTTGATCATTACCGAACGGTAACCGTTTTCACGAATGGTATTCAGTGCCTGAACGCCACACCAGTCGAACTCTACAGAAGAACCGATGCGGTAGGCACCCGAACCCAGTACCACGATTGACTTGTGGTCGCCCAGGTAGTTCACATCGTTTCCGATGCCACTATAGGTAAGGTATAGATAGTTGGTGTGAGCAGGATACTCGGCTGCCAGGGTATCGATTTGCTTTACTACTGGCAAGATTCCACGCATCTTGCGCAGGTTACGGATGGTAAGGATAGCCAGTTCCATATCCATCTCGTTTTCAAGACCTACTGCACGGGCAATCTGGAAATCGGTAAATCCCTGAACCTTTGCCTTTCTGAGCAGTTCCTTATCCAGGTTGTTGATGCTCTTTGCTGCCGACAGCTCGTTGCTGGTTTGGCGAATGTTGTTCAGTTTCTGCAAGAACCACTTGTCGATCTTGGTGAGTTCGTGAATCTGGTCAACAGTATAACCGGCACGCATGGCCTTTGAGATGGCCAGCACACGCTTGTCGGTTGGTTTCTTCAGCGCATCTTCAATATTATCTATTTCAATCTCCTTGTTCTCTACAAATCCGTGAAGGCCCTGGCCAATCATACGAAGACCCTTCTGGATGGCCTCCTCGAAGGTTCTACCAATGGCCATTACCTCGCCTACTGATTTCATTGAAGAACCCAGCTCGCGGTCAACGCCACGGAACTTGCCCAAGTCCCAGCGAGGAATCTTACATACTACATAGTCTAGTGCAGGTTCGAAGAATGCGCTGGTGGTTTTGGTAACCGAGTTCTTCAGGTCGAACAGACCGTAACCCAAGCCCAGCTTTGCTGCCACGAATGCCAAAGGATAACCAGTGGCCTTTGATGCCAAGGCAGAAGAACGGCTCAGACGGGCATTCACCTCGATTACTCGGTAATCCTCACTTTCTGGGTCGAAGGCATACTGAACGTTACACTCACCTACGATTCCGATGTGACGGATAATCTTGATAGCCAATGCACGAAGCTTGTGGTACTCGCTGTTTGTAAGGGTTTGTGATGGAGCGATAACGATACTCTCGCCGGTGTGGATGCCCAGTGGGTCGAAGTTCTCCATATTACAAACGGTGATACAGTTATCGTAACGGTCGCGAACTACCTCGTACTCAATTTCCTTCCAACCCTTCAGGCTCTTCTCTACCAATACCTGTGGAGAGAAAGAGAAGGCTTTCTCGGCAATCTTGTTCAGCTCTTCTTCATTGTCGCAGAAGCCCGAACCCAGACCGCCTAACGCATAGGCAGCACGGATGATGACTGGATAACCCAGTTCCTGGGCAGCCTTGCGCGCATCTTCAATATTCTCTACTGCCTGGCTCTTGATGGTCTTTACGTTAATCTCGTCAAGGCGCTCAACGAACTTTTCGCGGTCTTCTGTATCGATAATGGCCTGTACGGGAGTTCCCAGCACCTGCACATTATATTTTTCAAGGATTCCCTGCTCGTAGAGTGCCACACCACAGTTCAGTGCAGTTTGTCCGCCAAATGCCAGCAGAATGCCCTGAGGCTTTTCCTTGGCAATGACCTTCTCTACAAAGAAAGGTGTTACAGGAAGGAAGTATATTTCATCTGCCACGCCCATGCTGGTTTGCACGGTGGCAATGTTTGGGTTAATCAGGATGGTCTTGATGCCCTCTTCTTTCAGCGCCTTCAGGGCTTGTGAACCAGAGTAGTCAAATTCGCCTGCTTCACCAATCTTCAAAGCTCCAGAGCCAAGAAGCAGTACTTTCTTTATTTCGTTTCTTTCCATTTTCGAATCAATTAAAGTAATTTGACAAAATCATCAAACAAGAACTCGGTGTCAACAGGTCCGCTGGCAGCTTCGGGATGGAACTGTGCAGAGAACCAAGGGTTGGTCTTGTGGCGAACACCCTCGTTGCTGTTGTCGTTCATGTTCACGAATAATGGTTCCCAATCGGCACCCAGCGTGTCGCTGTCTACTGCATAGCCATGGTTCTGGCTGGTGATGAAGCACTTGTTTGTGCCCACCATGCGAACAGGCTGATTATGAGAACGGTGACCGTATTTCAACTTATAGATGGTGGCACCTGCTGCCTTTGACAGCAACTGGTTTCCCATACAGATTCCCATGCAAGGACGAACCTTTGGATTGGCCAGGAACTTGCGGATATTTGCCACGGCAGCCTCGCAAGTGTCTGGGTCGCCAGGACCGTTTGCCAGGAACAGGCCATCAAACTCCATATCGTTGAAATCGTAGTTCCAAGGTACGCGAATTACTTCAACACCACGGTTCAGCAGGCAGCGGATAATGTTGGCCTTTACGCCACAGTCTACCAGCACCACCTTCTTCCCTGCTCCTTCGTTGTATCTGATTATTTCCTTGCAGCTCACCTTGTCAACAAAGTTCACACCGCTGTAGTTGGCTGTAGGAATATTGCTAGGCTCATCATCGAACACAATCTTTCCCATCATTACACCATGCTCGCGCAGCACCTTTGTAAGCTCACGGGTGTCGATGCCTGTGATGCCTGGAATCTGCTCGCGCTTCAGCCAATCTGCCAAGCTTTCCTTTGCATTCCAGTGACTGTATTCTGTGCTGTAGTCACTGCAGATGATGGCCTCTGCCCAAATTCTGCTGCTCTCCATGAAAGTTGGTATTCCGTTTTCTTCAATGGTAAAGGGTGGAACACCATAGTTTCCTACCAATGGATAAGTAAGTGCCATTAACTGTCCGGCATAGGATGGGTCGGTCAAGCTTTCTGGATAACCCATCATTGCGGTGTTAAATACCACTTCACCTGCTACTGGTTTGTCGTAACCAAACGACTTGCCATGGAACTGGCTCCCGTCGTCAAGGATTAGTGTAACGTTTCTCATTATAATAATCTAAAATGCTATCTTTAATTGTTTGTCATAAATTTGTTCGATATAGTTGATGAAAGCCTGGTTAACCAGCTTTACACCACCAGGTGTAGGATAATCGCCACTGAAATACCAGTCGCCCGTGTGGTTAGGAATGGCACGGTGAAGGCCCTCTAACGACTGGAACACGATTTCAATAGGTGTAGTAACTCCCTCTGGGCGAAGCATTTCAACCATCTTTGCAGAAATCTCGGCATCGGTAAATGGCTCGTAGATCATCTTTACGTAGTTCTTCATCTGTGTCTTTGGCAGGTTAACCTGTGCCTTCGACTTGGTGTATGCTTCTTCTATAATATGTGTCATTCCGCGGTCTTGCAACAGTTCGATGGCTGCCTTGAAGGCGATGAACTCGCTCATGCGGGCCATGTCGATTCCGTAATAGTCGGGATATCTCACCTGAGGTGAAGAACTTACCAAGACTATCTTCCTTGGGTGCAGACGGTCGAGGATGCGGATAATGCTTTCCTTTAGTGTGGTGCCTCGCACAATGCTGTCGTCGATGATAACCAGGTTATCAATGTGTGGACGAACGCTGCCATAGGTAATGTCGTAAACGTGTGCGGCAAGGTCGTTTCGCGAGTTTCCTTCGGTAATGAAGGTTCTGAGCTTTATGTCCTTGATGGCCACCTTCTCGCTTCTGAGGCGTGTTTGCATGAACTGTTCCATCTCTTCAATGGTAGGAACATGGTCCATCTGGCTGATGCGCTCCATCTTCTTGTAGTTCATGTAATCCTTGAAACTGTCGAGCATGCCATAGAAGGCCACCTCTGCAGTATTTGGGATAAACGAGAAGACTGTATTGTCGGCATCGTTGTCGATGGCTTTCAGGATATCATCGCGCAGCTGAAATCCCAGTGCCTTTCTTTCAAGGTAAATGTCCTGGTCGGAACCACGTGAGAAATAGATTCGCTCGAACGAGCATTTCTTTACCTCCTTTGGCTGGATGATCTGCTCAAGGCGCATCTTGCCATACTTGTTGATGAAGATGGCTTCGCCAGGATTCAGTTCGTGGATATCATCTACGGATAAGTCGAATGCTGTCTGGATAACAGGGCGTTCAGAGGCAAGAACCATTACCTCGTCATCCATATACCAAAAGGCAGGACGAATGCCCCAAGGGTCGCGCATGCTCATCATTTCGCCGCTTCCTGTCATTCCGCAGATAACATAGCCTCCATCCCACGAAGGTGCCGAGGTTTTCAACACGTTGCTCAAGTCTACATTATCTTCAATGGCACGCGTGATGTCCATTCCCTGCTTTCCGTCTGCAAGGTACTGCTGAAACAGTCGCTCAACCTCTCTGTCCAGTCTGTGGCCCACCTGCTCGAGCATGATATAGGTGTCGCTGTAGATGCGAGGATGCTGGCCCTTGGCAGTAATCTCCTGGAAAACCTCGTCTACATTGGTAAGGTTAAAGTTTCCGCAGAGTGTGAGGTTCTTTGCACGCCAGTTGTTTCGTCGCATAAACGGATGGACATAAGAAAGGCCACTCTTGCCGGTAGTTGAGTACCGGAGGTGGCCCATGTAAAGTTCGCCTGCAAAAGGAAGGAAACGCTTTGCATATTCAGCATCTTTTAATTGTTCTGAATCCAAACCAATGAACTTTTGCTGAACATTTTGAAAAATTTCGGTAATGGCGCCCGAACCAAGGGCACGCTCACGGAACATATATTCCTCGCCGGGATTTGACTGAAGTTTTACGCAAGCAAGTCCGGCACCTTCCTGACCTCTGTTGTGCTGCTTTTCCATGAGCAGATA
>JAGHTY010000081.1 GCA_018065125.1 Candidatus Minthousia equi | reverse complement strand
TTTGCCTTTTCAAGGCGAATGTAACCTCATCATATTGAAACCCAAGGCGCTGCCATTGGGCTGAAAGCAACATTGGCCTTTCAGGCCGCCCCTGTCAAAGGTGGGAAACTATAGTTATTTTATAGAACTGAAATGAAAACGAGGCACGTGTGCCGTAATAGCTTTTGAATAGGTACGACTAAGCCAGTACTTGCGGCTAAGTACTCGTGTACTGCAGGCGAAGTACTCCAGTACCGCAGGCGAGGTACTGCAGTACCGTAGGCAAAGCACTGACACTGGATAACTATCCAATTAGATGTTTATTTCAAAACGTAAAAACATATTCAGCAAACACGCAAAACAAATCAACAAACGCTTTGTTAATCTATTAAGTTTAATTTATGTGGCAAAGGTAAATCAAATTTGTATGCAAAGCGCAATTTTTGCCATGAAATAATTTGAGATGAAGAAAAAACTACCTACTTTTGCAAAATATGTGTGCCACAACGATTCCCTAATGAGCATTTAATATCACCTCGATTGCTTGATGCATACCAGGGGCGTTGGGATAATCTATAAATATCATTCGTACATGAAGAAAGATAAGATACTGATTACTGGCAGTTCTGGATTCCTGGGGAGCAGGTTGGCCTATTACTTGAAGGAGAAGTATGAGTTACTTCTGCCCTCTCATGCAGAACTTAATGTGAGCCGTGAAGAGGCGGTAAGGGCCTACATGGAGGAAAACAGGCCTGAAGTAGTTCTTCATTGTGCTGCTCTCAGCAATACTTGGTACTGCGAACAGCATCCTGAAGAATCGCACAGGGTAAACGTGCAAGGAACGGTTCGCATTGCCAAGGCATGCAAACTGACGGGGGCGAAGCTCGTGTTCATGTCCAGCGATCAGATGTATAATGGTACTCCTCTGTTAGGGGCGCTTAAAGAAGAGGATGTGCTTCAACCAGTCAATATCTATGGTCAGCACAAGCTGGAATGCGAACAAAGAGCCGGGTGGAACAACCCTGAATCCGTGGGATTAAGATTGTCGTGGATGTACGACCTGCCAAGCAGTTCATTGAAGCTGAATAGCAACATATTGGTCAACATACAAAAGGCATATAACGAAAGTAGCCCCATCAAAGCTGCGACTCATGAATATCGAGGTGTAACATACGTGTGGGACGTGGTCAGGAATATTGAGAAAGCAATCTCACTGCCTGGAGGTATCTATAATTTCGGAAGCGGAAATGCACTAAACAGTTACGAGCTTCATCTAAAGGTCGCTGAACTGATGGGCATAAAGGATGCACAGAATTTGATTCTACCAGACGATGAAAGATTCGCTGTCCAACCGAGAAACCTGACGATGGATTGTTCACGAATAGAGGCACATGGTATTCACTTCAATGATAGTGTTGAGGGTATCAAGGAAGCAATTCTAAGACCATTTCGTACAGAATGTAGAACAACAAAATAATTGATATGAAGAATTTTGATTATCACACCCCTACCCGACTCATTTTCGGCAAGGGTGTAGTAGCAGAGAAACCGCAGAGCATTATGGCTCAGTTTGGCAACCGCGCACTCATGACATGGGGCGGTGGCAGTATCAAGCGCAGTGGTCTATATGACC
>JAGHTY010000159.1 GCA_018065125.1 Candidatus Minthousia equi | reverse complement strand
TCAAACGATGATATGTATCAAGAAAATGTAGCAAAATAGTGCTTTTTTATGTGGTTATTTTTGGTTATTCGGGTATAAATTCTTACCTTTGCATCGGTTTTGTAACATGTTGATTATCAATGATTATTTTGATTTTTGCGACATGTGAGCAACGCCCAGTGCTAACGCATTGATAGTCAATATTAGTCGTTTCCGAGGAGGTAAAGTAAAGTTCTACTAGACTTCATAGACAATATAAACAGCGTGTGGCTCGAAAGAGTTACACGCTGTTTGCATTTTATGTCGTTTTTTATTGTGTTACTCTTCAATCACTAATTGTGTAATCCCTCTAGCGTATAAGTAGGGTGTCTGTAACTCCAGAGTACCTCCTTCTAGTCGCCGTTAAGTGACCGTATTAGATAAGGCTTAGGTAGGATTTTTTAGAAAGAAGTAGAAAAAAATCTCATGCTTTATCGTGCTCTATTGTGTCATATCGTACCCTATTGCGACAGTATACAAAATTTTATTCTTAACATAAACTTTTATATTTCTGCCAACAAGTATATCATTGCCAATTATTTTATTATCTTTGCAAAAAGATAACCGAAAAACGCAAAATACTATGAAAAGAATCATTACGGCAATGGTGCTGGGAATGGCTACTGCCAGTTGCTATGCACAGGATAAACTTTACCCCAACGAGTTTCCATTAGGACAGGTAACATTGTTGGATGGTGTGCTGAAGCATGCACGCGACCTGAATATTGAGACTTTGCTGAAATATGACTGCGACCGTTTGCTGGCTCCCTTCCGCAAGGAGGCGGGGCTGACACCCAAGGCACCAGCCTATCCTAACTGGGACGGCCTAGACGGACACGTGGGTGGACACTATCTTACTGCCATGGCCATTAACGCTGCTACAGGAAATGAAGAATGCCGCAAGCGCATGGAGTATATCATCAATGAAATAGCCCTTTGTGCCGAGGCAAACAACAAGAACCACCCCGAGTGGGGAAAGGGATACATGGGTGGCATGCCAAATAGTGCTAACATCTGGAGCAATTTCAAGGAAGGCAGATTTGGCGTGTACTTTGGCTCGTGGGCTCCTTTCTATAACCTGCACAAAATGTATGCGGGCCTGCGCGATGCATGGCTGTATTGCGGAAACGAGAAGGCAAAGGAACTGTTTCTGGAGTTCTGCAACTGGGTCATCGACCTTACCGCAAAGTTGTCTGACGAACAGATGGAGGCTATGCTGGGTAATGAGCATGGCGGCATGAACGAGGTTTTGGCAGATGCCTATGCCATCTCGAAGGATGCGAAATACCTGGAGTGCGCCAAGCGTTTTTCACACAAGCGACTGTTTACCCCTATGTCGCAGCGTCAGGACTGTCTGGATAACATGCACGCCAACACTCAGGTGCCAAAGGTAATTGGCTTTGAACGAATTGCAGAACTGTCGGGCGATGCTACCTATCACGATGCCAGCGCTTATTTCTGGGACATTGTAACAGGAGAGCGCTCATTGGCATTTGGCGGAAACAGCCGAAGGGAACATTTCCCAGCCAAGGATGCCTGCATGGATTTTATTAACGATATCGATGGCCCCGAGAGCTGCAACACCAACAATATGCTGAAGCTTACCGAGGACTTGCACCGCAGAAATCCCGAGGTACGCTTTGCCGACTACTACGAGCTGGCTACCTTTAACCATATTCTTTCTTCACAGCACCCAGAACATGGTGGCTATGTGTACTTTACTCCTGCACGCCCTCGCCACTACCGTAACTACTCGGCACCTAACGAGGCTATGTGGTGCTGCGTGGGTACTGGCATGGAGAACCACGGAAAGTATGGACAGTTTATCTATACTCATGTAGAGGATGCCTTGTTTGTAAACCTGTTTGCTGCTTCTCGCCTGGATTGGAAAGAACGTGGCGTGGTGCTGGAACAGCATACGGCATTTCCTTATGAAGAGGGTAGTGAGTTGGTAATTACCAAGGGGGGCGGCAGCTTTAAACTGATGCTGCGCTATCCAGGATGGGTGAGTCCGGGTGCATTCAAGGTGGCTGTAAATGGCCAGCCAGTAAGCATTGTTACCGGTCCATCATCTTATGTGTGCATTGACCGCAAATGGAAGAAAGGCGACGTGGTGACTTTGCAGTTCCCTATGACTGCCAGCTTGCGCTATCTGCCTAACGAACCACAATATGTGGCATTGATGTACGGTCCTGTGCTGTTGGGCATGAAGACTGGTACCGAGGACTTGGCATCGCTGATTGCCGATGACAGCCGTTTTGGACAGTATGCTGGTGGTGCCAAGTTGCCTATCAACGAAGCACCTATCCTGATTAATGAAAAGATAGAGAATATTGCTGCTAACCTGAAACCTATAGCCGGAAAGCCATTGCACTTTACACTTGAGAACGAGACAATTAACCCAATCAAGAATGAGTTGCAACCTTTCTTCGAGATTCACGACAGCCGCTACATGATGTACTGGCTGGCGCTTACTCCAAACAGCTACAAGGCATATCTTGAGAATCTGGCACAGCAGGAGAAGGAGCGTCAGGCACTAGAGGCCAGTACCGTGGATAAGGTGCAGCCAGGCGAACAGCAGCCCGAAACCGACCATCGCATGGAAACCGACGAGAGCGTTACGGGCAATAATAATAGCGTGTTCTTCCGTGATGCCAGCAACGGGCATTTCTTTAGCTACCTGATGGAAACCGCAGGAAAGACCAACCTGAGCCTGCGCCTGAAATACTGGGGTGTGGGCGAGTGGAAAACGCACGAGTTCGATATCTTCATTGATGACGTGCTGGTGAAGACGGTGAACAATACCGGTAAGTATCGCATCTCGGAATTCAAGGCTGAGGCGTATGACATTCCTGCCGAACTGCTGCAGGGAAAGCAGCAAGTGCGCGTGAAGTTTGTGGCTCACAAGGATAAGCAGATTGGTGAAATCTACGAAGTTAGACTGATACAGTAAGCCACAATGAACAGACTGCAGCAAATAGGGTGCTTGGTGGCACTAGTGCTGATGACGGTAATGGCACGGGCACAGGATTCAAGTCCGGTGAAGGTGGATTTTGAGTCGAAGGTAATCTATGCCGACTCGCTGGCCTTGCCACAAAACCTTAATGTGGGAGCGCTGATAAGGCTGCTGCCAGAATTGCTGCAACGCCCTGGCGACCGCACCCTGAGCAACTACGAGGTGCAGGTGGATGGCGTAGGTGTGGGAGGTTCGGCCGATGCCATTCTGTCGGTAATGCAGTTGGCAGATATTGAGAAATTGGAAGTGAAGAACTCGCCCACATCCACCGACCTGAATGGCGGCATGTCGGGCTCTATCAACTTGGTTCTTAAACCAATGGGCAGTAAAAGAAAAGGCACATCCGGAAAGGTGGCATTAGGTGTTAGTACTGAAAGTTCGCTGATGACCGATGTGCTGATGGATTACCATGGCAAGAAACTTACCGTTCGCGGCATGTTGTTTGGCGAGGCTTACTCGGCACAAAAATCTACCGAGGTGCTGCAGTATGGTGTGCCCGACACGAAGGCCACCAACAACTTTTGGAACCAGATGGCCCGTGCCATGATTACCTATACGCCTAATGAACGCAACAAGCTTGACCTGACGTTAACCGAAGGAATGAATCTGGACAAACACAAGATAGACGACCTGACATCGATGGATGAAAATATACAGGATGTTAAAACCTATTCATTTATAAATTTTGAGCGCAAGAGCATGCTGAATGCACGCCTGAACTATAACTATCAGATAAGTCGGGCCCAGAAGTTAAAGCTATCTGCCCAATACAGCCATACCCCTATCCACAACTGGACAGACAACGAACAGGGCGTGACGGAATATGAGTACAAATCGTATGAAAATGTGGCAGAGGCTTCGGCCGAACTCTCGGGACAATGGAAAATTGGAGAAAAAGGGTTGTGGTCATACAAGGTAGGCACAAAGGGTATGCTGGCAAAATCAAACAAGCAGCTGATGCCTTTGGCAGAACTGACGCTTTTGTATGGTCCGCTGCGCATAAAGGCGGGCTACGAATACCAATGGAACAAAGAAGGCCGCAGCGACTGGACGGGTCGTATGGTAATAGGTTATCAGCTGAGTCCTGGCAATCGTGTGCGTGTGCTTATGAACAGACAGCTTAACTGGGAAAGGATGGTTTCGCACGAGATAGGGGCAGAGTATATTACCCACCATGTATGGGGCAAGCATCAGTTGACGGCTAATGTAGGCGTGAACAGTTGCAAGAGTCTGGTAATAGATGATAACGACTCCAATTACAAAAGTGCCAACCTGATGGCCGTGTATCAGTATGACATCTTCTTCCTGTCGCTAACAGCCAATATCTTTAGCCATGGACAGGATGCATACGAGGAAAATGCAAATGCTAAGGGAAAGGACTATACGTATTTCAACTTCTCGGTAATGCCATCACTAAATCTGAAGAATGGATGGCGCACGGCATTGAACTTGCGCTACTATAGCAAGGTGAAGACAAATGTTGATGAACAGGGTAACTGCGTGAGCCTGCAGATGAATGTGGGAAAGTCGTGGGGCCCTTGGATGGTGTATGCCTATGGCCGCCTTTCGCTAACAGGACGAACCACCTATTACAACAATATAGATAATGTAACCATGCTGACACCGCTTGTGCCTACCTCGGCAGGTTGCGGTGCCAGTTGGTCGTTCTAGGTTAATCAGTTTTTTACAATACAGGCAACAGGAATTCCCATATCAGGTCCATGTATGGCTGGTACAATGAAGACGAGGTGGTAAGTACCAATACGGCATCCTTGTCGGGGAATACCATGATGTACTGTCCTGCAAAGCCATCGGCACGGTAGGCGTTGTGGCGGCAGATCCACATCTGGTAGCCATAGCCTTGTACCCACTCGTTGTTATCCTTGTTCAGGCCAACCTTCTCCAAGTCTTCAAAACGGGTACCTGATGGAGCAGAAGGAACTTGGTAGCTTGACATTTCCTTTACCCATGATTCTGGGATAATCTGCTTGTCGTTCCACTTACCTTTCTGCAGCATGCATTGGCCCATCTTTGCCATATCCTCGGTCTTCAGCTTCAAGCCCCAGCCACCACAATTGATGCCCTGAGGACTCTCTTCCCATTCTGGCTTAGTGATGTGCAATGGCTGGAACAGGCGGGTGTCAAGGTAATCCAGTACTTTTTCGCCGGTAACCTTCTGTACGATGGCAGAAAGCATATAGGTGCCAATAGAGTTGTAAAGATAATATTCTCCTGGCTTGTGGTCAACTGGCCAGGCAAGAAATTCCTTTACCCAGTCGAGTGAATCGGCACTTTCACCTCTGCGGTAAGTAGGTTCTGAGTCGTGACCACAGGTCATGGTAAGCAGGTCGCGAACGGTCATGGCAGCCAGATTGTCGCTAATCTCTGTAGGAACCTTATCAGGGAAGAAGCTGATTACCTTATCAGAAAGTGCCATCTTGCCTTCGTTGATAGCCATACCAACTGCAGTAGCAGTAAATGTCTTGCTAACAGAATACATGGCGTGTGGCTTGTCGGCTGCTTCTCCGTTATACCAACGTTCTAGCAGAACATTGCCGTGCTTTAGCACCATGATGCTATGCAGCTGAATGCTGTCGGGCTTTACAGGACGGGTCTGTGTAGCTTTTACGAATGAGTCAACAGCAGCTACTAGGTCTGCACTAGCCTCACCACGAGGCAGATCAATAATCTCTTGTTTCTTTGTTGATGAACAACCTGCCAACAGCAATGAGGCTGTGCAGAGTAGGGTAACAAATACTTTTTTCATAGGTTGATAATTTAGGTTGAAAATTTGGTTTCAAAGATAGCAATAAATCCTCAATTATCACTTATGATTATTTGTTTTTCTTTATACGCTACATTTATGAGATCCAGTGCTCGGCATGCAGATGCTCGCTCATTTTATATTTTCGCTTGGCAAGGTCCTTGTCCAGTTGGTACTGCAGGGCATGGTTGTCCGAACTCATCTTGTACAGATGGATAAGGTCTTTGCACAATTGTTCTTCCTCAACCTGTTCGTCGATGAACCATTGCATGCGGCTAAAAGTGGCATAGTCGTACTCTTTCTGTGCCAGCATGGCAATTTCATGAATGCGGCAGGTAACCTCCATCTCGTGCTCAAGGGCATCCTTGAACATTTCTAGCACCGAAGCCCAGGTGTTAGGCACTTCCTTGATAGGTTGCAGCTCTACCTTTGCATCCTGTGAGTTCATGTACTCTTGCAGAATCTTGGCATGCTCTAGTTCTTCCTGCCATTGCACCCTGAACCAGTTGGCCACGCCATTCAGGTTCTTGAATGTAGCATCTAGCGACATGGACAGGTACAGGTAGGCCGACCAAATCTCGGCGTTAATTTGCTTGTTCAGCAAATTGGTAACTTGTTTTCCAATCATAATGCTTACAATAAAGGGTTATAAATCCAGTTTCCACAATCCATGCAGGTTACAGTAGGCATAAACCGAGCGTACCTGATCCTTGCAGCAGCAGAAGGTGGCGCAAGGGTTTACATCCAGTTTCATGGTGATGAACTGTCCGCCATGTTTCATTTCCAGGAAGATGAAGCAGATGTGGTGCTCGTGCATGGCAGGATGAGGCTTGTCGCCAATCTCTACTTTCAAGGTGTTGTTGTCCACCCACGAAACTGCAGGTAGATGGTAATCGGTGTTGCCATCTGAGGTGTTTGGCTCGAGCAAGGTCATGGGCTTACCACAGCACACAGGAACAATGTTGGAATCAACCAACTTTACAATTACGTTTCCACAAACGCGACAGAGAAAAAACTTAGCTTCCATACATTAACATTTTATAGAATTAATAAATTGGGTAACTATCACGATGCAAAGGTACGGCAAACAACTGCGCGTGAAAGTTCTGATAATTGTATGTATGGAAGCTAGAATAAGGCTATCCTATAATTGGCATGTCGCTCTGCTTGGTATAGTCTTGCAGTAGTTTAAGGAATACCTGTGCGCTACGCTTGCGGTAGCCTTGGCGCAGGAAGTGCACATACGACTGTACAGGACTTGATAACTCTTCAATCTCTACTGCACGCAGATTGGGCTTTTCTAGTACGATGATGTCGCAAAGAATGCTGATGTAGTTGCTGGCCTGCAAAAGATTAAGGATAGCTTCGGGGATATTTACCATGGCACGTACACGCAGGTTCGATGCTTTATGAGAGAAATACTCCTCGATGGCATTACGGTCTCTGATGCCTTTTTCTGGTAAAATAAGATTTTGCATCTCCAGGTCCTTGAAGGTGATTTGCTTGCGGGTAGCCAGCGGATGATTGTCGCGCATAATAGCGCACAAACGGTATTTCATGATAGGAAACGACTCGATTTCATCTTCCAGGCCATCCATGCCAATAGAGAATGCCATGTCAATCTTTTGATTACGCAGCATTTCCTGCAATTCTGGAATACTTTTGTAGATGATGTTCAACTGTACTTTGGGATAGTTCTTCATGAATCTGATGGCAGCATGGCGCACATAAGGTTCAAGGGTGTAGGTGAGTCCCACGTTCAGTTCACCGCACAGCATTTTATTCAAATCATTCATTCGTTCCTTGCAGTCAGAAAAACTCTGCAGGGCCAATCGGGCCAATGGCAACAGCATGTTTCCGCTTTCTGTAAGTGTTACCTGATGAGGGGTGCGCGTAAAAAGCTGGGTGCCTAACTCATCTTCTAAAATCTTGATTTGCTGTGAAATGGCACTTTGTGATAAATAAAAACGACGTGATGCCTCAGAGAAACTACCTGTATCAGCAATTCCTACAAAATACTTTAACTGTCTAATCTCCATAGTTCGCCTCCTTATAGTTAGTCCTTATTAGTTGTCCTTTTATTTCTGCTGGCAAAAATAATGATATAGAATGAATAAGCAAAAAAATCCATATACTTTTTCTTGGATTTATAATAAGGTAAACTAATTTTCCCTATCTTTGCCATAATTATTAAGAATAGATATGCTAAGTAGTATTTTGGCTGTTTTCATAGGCTCGGGCTTGGGTGGTGTAGTGCGCTGGCTGTTGTCGCGCTGGTTGAATGGTAGTTACCCTGTTGGTACATTGCTGGCCAATGTGTTAGGTTGTTTCCTGCTGGGTGCATTTAATGCATGGCTATCGAAATATTATCCTAATTATGCCACATTGCGCCTATTATTAGTGGTGGGATTCTGTGGCGGATTTACTACTTTCAGCACCTTTATGAACGAGAACTTCATGATGCTACGTGGTGGGCAGTTGCTGCTTTCGGCAGGATATGCCGCTTTGAGCCTGGCAGTAGGACTGCTGGCTGTTTGGGGTGGTAATAAGTTGTTCTCTTGATTAGTCGTCACTTAGGATGTAATTGGTAACGCGTTCGGTAGAAATTAGCTTGCCGTCTTCTCCTACGATATCCACGCTCCATACATGAGTGGTGCGTCCTCCATGAAGCAAGGTGGCCTTTCCATAAACCTTTCCTTCGGTAGCCGACATTCCGATGTGGTTACCTGTTACCTGCATGCCGCAGATTTTTTTCTTTCCTTCAACTAGATGTAGTGAACCTGCCCCAGCAATTGTTTCGGCTAATGCCAATGAGGCTCCTCCATGCAGGATACCGAAATACTGACGGGTGGCTTCGTTGATGGGCATCTCGGCCCAGGCAATATCATCATCAGAAGGCAGAAACTTGATACCTAAGGCCTCTACCATGGTGTGGTACATCTGGCCATTCATGATGTCGCATTCTTCTTGTGTCAGCATAGGTTATAGGTCTTCTTCGTAAAACAGATAATGACTCTCGCTCATGCCAAGACTCTGATAGGTTTTCAAGCCACGTTCGTTGGTACGGTCAACATATAGACGGATGCAAGGAACACCTGCTTCTTTTGCCATATTACGAATGTAGGTGTAGAGTGCACGGTAGGCTCCTTTACGGCGATGCTCGGGGCGTACATACACACTCTGAATCCACCAGTACCATTGACAACGCCAGTCGCTCCACTCACGGGTAAGCAGCAGGCTGCCTGCGCAGGTTCCATCCTCGGTTCTTGCTACCATATATGTACCTTTCTGGTCATCTTTCATCGCCTCTTTCACACCACGCAGAACTAGGTCGTAATCCAGTTCTGTTCCTTCCGATTCCATGGCCATTTCTACCTGAAAACGAGCAATGTCTTCAGCATCTGCCATTACACCTTTGTTGATTGTCCAATTCATGATTTTCGTATTTTGCATGCAAAGATAGTGCTTTTTTTTCGTTATTGAACTTTTTTGACTATCTTTGAACCATGAAGAAATCTTTATTACTGATATACATTGCGTTTACCACTTTAGCTGTGCAGGCACAGGACTATGGTACGGAAAAAGACATGCCCCTGTTTTTTGAACAGCTGAAAGCCAATCTTGACTTTCCTTTGCGATGGCAACATAACAAGAAAATGAAGTTCTCGCAATGGAAGAAAAAGGCACGTCAGTCTGTGATGCAAACCCTACAGACTCCACCACCTTCTAGTGGTTTTCATTTGCAGATGGGAGAAAGTGAGCAGCGCGAGGGGTATTCTGCTACCAAGTGTACTTTCAACGTTAGCGATTGGTGTCGTGTTTCTGCCTACTTGCTCGTGCCAGAAGGAAAAGGACCATTCCCAGCTGTACTGATGCTGCACGACCATGGGGCACATTTCTCGATTGGAAAAGAAAAGATGGTACGCCCTTTCGGGGTGGATTCTACTTTGGTGAAAGATGCGGATGAATGGTGTGTGAAGTGCTATGACGGACAATATGCTGGAGATTATTTTGCGCAGAACGGTTATGTGGTACTATCAGTAGATGCTCTTTTCTGGGGTGATCGTGGACGCAAGGAAGGGGTGCGTTATGATTCACAGCAGGCATTGGCATCAAATTTCTTACAGATGGGATCTTCGTGGGGTGCCTTCATCGTATGGGATGATATCCGAAGTGCCCAGTTCCTGGCAACCTTGCCAATGGTTGACAAGAAAAGAATAGGTTGCCTTGGCTTTTCTATGGGAGCACATCGATCTTGGATGACGTCTGCCTTGAGTGATGTTATTGCTGCCTCGGCCAATGTCTGTTGGATGAATGATACGGAGCATCTGATGACACTTACCAATAACCAGAACAAGGGTGGCTCTGCCTATGCCATGATTATCCCAAGTATTCGCAACCTCATGGATTATCCTGATGTGGCAGCATTGGCATGCCCAAAACCTACCTTATTCTATAATGGATTGCGCGATAAACTATTTCCTGTAGAAGGCGTAAATGCAGCATATCAGCTGATGCGTGAAGTGTGGCAGTCGCAGCACGCCGAAGAAAAGCTGGTACTTAAATCATGGGATGAACCTCACTTTTTTAGCAAGGCCATGCAGCAAGGAACACTTCAGTTCTTTGACAAGTGGCTTAAATAGTTGTGATTTTCCTAAAACGACGCAGATAAAGAATTGCTGCGGTAGTTAGGCCAAACGGAAATCCCCACCAAATGCCAGGCGCTCCGCCATCCATGGGGAAACAGAACAGCAAACTTAGTGGAATACTAATGCAAAGATAAGCCAGTACAGAGTATTTCATCAATACTTTCACATCTCCATAACCACGCAAGGCATTAACATAGATGGTTTGTAAACCGTCGCCAATCTGGTAGGCAATTAAAGGATAGGCCATCATCGCAACAATCTCATTCACACGTGCCAAAGTATGTGGGTCATCTGCAGAAATAAACAATTCGCTTACGTCGTATCTAAATATAAACGCAAGGGTAGAGGAGATGATACCGATGCAAAGTGACATTTGATAACCTGCGTTGGCAGCCTGCCTAACACCATGAATATCGTTTAGTCCGTTGTAGTTGCTCACGCGAACTGCTACGGCTGCACCAATTCCCAGGTAGAACATATAGATTAAGGAAGAAACCTGCACCATTACCTGGTGTGCCGAAAGGGCAGTCAGGGCATCCCATGATGTTCCGCCAACACCCAGCATCAATGCCATTCCACACCAGGCGGCATTCTCAATGATCATCTGGGTGGCGATTGGCCATCCCAGTTTGTTCAGGCGAATCATGATGCTTTTTCTCAATCTTGTAGCACTCCACAGTTGGCTATATGGCTTTAGATGTTTGGCGCGGAAAAACACGATGACAAATAGTGCCAGCATCAGCACACGGCTGGAACTGGTAGCCCATGCAGCGCCATCAATGCCCATTTCTGGTATTCCCAGTTCTGGACGACCATAGATGAATAGCCAGTTGAACAGCACGTTCCATACATTGCCTACCAACAATATCCACATAGAGGTACGAGTATAGTTAATGGCATCGCAAAATGTCTTGAAGGCTGTGCTTGTGGCCAGAATAGGAAGAGATGGCAATAATATAAGGTAGTAGCGCTGCATGAGAGGAAGAAGTTCTGGATCTTGCCCGGTATAAGGTAGTACAAAGTAGGCACCAACTACCAAAAGTGTTATCAGAAGACCTTGTAGAAAGTCGGCACAAACACTAGATTTCAGTACCGAAACTACATCCTGTTTCTTTCCCTGTGCATATAGTGCACCAATTTGCGAAACGGCTCCTTGTCCAAATCCCATTGACAGCAAAATGGCCAGCATCATGAACGAATTCACAAATCCGGCAGCAGCCAGTTCAGGTGCGCTATGCTGTCCTACCATCAGGGTATCAGCCAATCCTTGCAGCGTGAAGCCAATCTGGGCAATGACAATAGGAAGTCCTAGTTTAGTTAGGGCCTTGTACTCCTTTGGATAAAACTTAATACCTATCATCTTGCCACCTTTTGAAAATGCGGCTGCAAAATTAGGTATTTTTTCACGAATAACCTAACTTCTTTTATGGATAGATAGGGAAAACGATGTTGACAATGAACAAAATGCTGATGAGCATAACTATGTTCATGATAATGCCAATACGGATGTAATCGGTAAACTTGTAGCCGCCAGGACCATAGATGATGGTATTCGTCTCGGATGCGATAGGTGTTGCAAAGCTGCATGATACCGAAAGCATCAATGCAATGACAAAAGTCATAGGATTAGCACCTAACGAATTGGCAACCGATAACGCAATAGGAGCAAATACGGCAGCAGCAGTATTGTTCGAGATAAATTCTGTTATCAGCGTAGCAGTTAGGCAGATAACAAACAATGAAAGCTGTGCATTTGTACCGCAGATGTTCAGTACACTTTCTGCCATAAACTGAGCAATACCCGTGGCGTCAATGGCGCGTCCCAGACAAACTGCACCTGCAAATACCATCAGTAGTTTCCAGTTGATGCTGCGCTGCAGTTGCTCGATAGAGAAACAACGGGTAACAAACATTAGCAGGGCGGCAAGGAAACAACTTTGCAGCAAAGGCAGGATGTTGCAGGCTGCCAGCAATACCATACCCAGCATAATTAGTGATGAGATCAGGGTTCTTTGGTTGTTCTGTGGCAAAGGAACTGAATCAAAGAAATTCAAATTGTCGGTGAAGTATTCAGGACGTAGTTTGCTACCTTCGAACAGCAAGGTGTCGCCAGGGCGCAACTCAACTTCTCGGGGAATCTCGGTAAGGCGTTCACCCTCACGTGCTACGGCTACCAATACTACATCATTTTCATCCTCAAAGTCGCTGTTGGCCATTGTGTTACCAACCAAAGGACTGTTGGCATCCAATGATGCCATTTGCAGCTTGCGGTTCTTCGCCACATCCTTAACATTGAAAACATGGTGGGTGGCGTTTACTAATCCGTGACTCTCTCTCAATTCAAGTATAGAGTTAATTTGTCCGGAATAAACCAGTCGGTCGCCTCCCAGAATGAATTCATCCTTAGGCACAGGACTGATAATCTCACGGTCGAAACGAACAATTTCAATCAGTTGTCCTCCTGATACCTGATAAAGATTGGCTTCTTCTACCGTATCTCCTACATGAGGGCAATCGGTTGGAACAAGCAATTCTACGGTGTAGTCGGCGCTGCTCTCGAAAGATTCTTCGGGCGACTTGCGTAGTGGAATAAACTTGTGGAAGACAATAATGGTAATCAAACCGGTAATGGTACAGAACAAACCAGGAATCAGGGGAGCAAAGATGCTCATTTGTTCGCCAGTTTGCTTCATGTAGAATTCGGCTACCATCAGGTTTGGCGTATTACCAATCAAGGTGCAAAGACCACCTAAGGTTGAGGCGTAGCTAAGTGGAATCAGCAGGCGGGATGGAGCGATGCGGAGCTTTTTACCCCACATCTTTACAACAGAAATGAATAGTTGTACAACCGCCAGATTATTGATGAAGGCACTTAACACAACTACAGGAAAAAATAAGCGCAACAGCGTTTTGCTGTGTGTTTTAGGTTCTCCAAGTACATGACGTACAATCCATGTAAGTACCCCAGAGTGGATGAGGCCTGCCATCACAACAGACAATACACCCACTAATACTACCGATGTACTACTAAAGCACGAAATAGCTTCTTCCTCAGAAAGGGTAGTAGTAACCAGCAGTATCGTAATGATTAACAAGCCCAACACGTCGGTTGGCATCTTGTTGTACACCATGCAAAGAATCTTTCCCAGAATCAATGCAAGGGTTATGATTACGAATATGCTCACTCGAAGTTGAAGATCTGGCTAAAGCCTGTCATGTCGAACACTTCCTTCACCAATGGCTGTAGGCCCTTGATGATAAGCTTAGCTCCACGCTGGGTAACATCCTTGTGCATGGCCAGGAAAATACGAAGGCCAGAACTGCAGATGTATGTCATTTCTGTACAATCTAGAACAACTATGTTTCCAATCTGAACATCCAGATCATCGATTTTTGCCTGTACTTCGCCCAGCGCCTGCGCATTCAACGGACCGTCAATATATACGGTTAAAGTTTTAGGTTCTGTTGTCATAGTTATGTGATATTATATGTTTTTTGCCATTGTCAGCACATTGTGGTTGTCAATGTACTGGTATTCTACTCTGTCCATAATCTGTTTGATCAAGAAGATACCCAAACCTCCGATTTCACGCTCCTCGGCCGAGAGTGTAGTGTCAACATCTGGAACTTGTGTTGGGTCGAAAGGTGTACCCGTATCTTTCAGTACAAATACCAATTCCTTTCCTTGTAGGGTGGCTGTAAGTTCGATGGTATGTGTCTCGCCCTCGGGATAGGCATACATCACCACGTTCGTCATTGCCTCCTCGAGTACCAGGTTGAAATTGAACACCAGTTCGGGACCAAGGTTTAGCTCCTCGCATAGCTCCTCAACATAGCCCGAGAGCAGGGTCAGTTGCTCCAGTTTATTTTCTATGGTAAGCTTCTTTTCCATTACGGACATTTATTTATTCGCTTACAAAAATAAGCATTAATCTTGAATAAAGCACGTTTATTTATTAAAATAATGGATGTCCCGCATTATTTTTGTTTTTGCTTATGTACGTTTAGGTATGCAAACCTGCTAATATCTTTCGCGCTGCAACGCGTTATACTCTTCAAATAGTTCTAGGCAAGCATCTCTGTCTATCTGCTCCAGGAAATCTCCCAACTTGTCACGTCCTCCAAAAATTTCATTGAACTTGTCATCACGAAAGCCAATCAGCCCGTTGTCTTGAATGGTGCATCCATAATATACTTTGTCAAGATTGGCCCAAAGGCAGGCACAAAGGCACATGTGGCAAGGTTCTCCTGTTGTGTAGAGTGTGCATCCTGTGAGGTCGTGCGTACCAAGATTTTTGCCTGCATCACGAATGGCACCTATTTCTCCATGATGGGTAGCGTCATGATTTTTCAGTACACAGTTGTGGCCACGCCCTACAACTTTTCCATCCTTTACGATTACAGAACCAAATGGTCCACCATGGTTGTTGTGAATTCCTTTTCTTGCTTCTTTAATGGCAAGTTGCATAAAATCGTGATGTGTCATGGTATGTCTCGGGTTGTTTATTTTATGCAAAGATATAAAAAGATGTGTAGATTAATTGTGTTTTTCAAAAAAAGAAGTTACTTTTGCAGAATAACGGAAAGTAAACTTGCTATGAAAAAGATACTTGGTCTTAAAGGTTTCCTTAACATAACGGTAATTGTTATGCTTGTTGGCGGCTTGGTATTTACCTTCGGCTTTGGCCTTAGTTTGTATCTTGCCCGCCATGAAGTTTCTGCCGAGGTGAACAAAAAGGTTGAGCTCGACATGAACTTTGTCAATACCTATATCGATGGAAACCTGCAGCGTGTAGAGGATGTAGCCTATACTGTTCTTACGTCAAAATTTGGTGCCAGTAAGCGCAATATCGATGGAAAAGGAGTTATCGCCATTGATCCAGAAACTTTCCAGAAACCAAGTGAGGAAGAATGTTTTGTCTTACTAGAGCATTTCCTGGATGCAAACCCTTATATTTGTGGTGCTGCTATTGGTTTTGAAAAAGATGTTTATCCCGACACAGAAGGTCAATATGGTTTTGCAGCATACGTAACAAATGTCAGTGGTGAAAAAGTGCGCCTGAAATTGGGCGAGATTCATGATTACCGCCAGAAGGAATGGTATCACGAAGCTGCTAGCAAAGATAGTGCCTACTGGAGCAATCCTTTCCGTGAAACAAGCCGGGGCAAGATCGTTACTTGCTATAGCTTGCCACTTCATGGCTACGAAGGACGTTTGATTGGTGTTCTGGCTGTAGATATCAATACCGATACCTTCCGTGATGTGTGCAAGGATATTGCACCTTTCCCAAGTGCAGAAGTTACGCTTACCGACCGCCAGTTCCGATTCATCTGTCATCCTGATACAACTTTCTTGCTGAAGAGTGTGAGCGAGGTAGGTGTGTATAGCGATTACAAGGCCGACGACAGCATGCGTATTAAGATGCAGAGTCACCAGGCTGGTCATTATTCTGTAAATGAAGGAAGAGAAAACGAGGCGCTGTTCTATTTCATGCCTAACGACCGAACTGGCTGGACTATCAGTATCGAGTGTCCTAAGAAAGAGGTCTTTGGTGGTGTTGACCGCATGAAACGTGATACTACTTGGATTGCCATTGTGAGCATTCTTATTATGATAGTATGCTTTGTTTGGCTGTTCCGCAAAATGCAGGCCATGGTCATCAATAAGGCAGGTATGGAAAGTGAACTGAATGTGGCATCGGGTATCCAGATGGGTATGATTCCTAAGATTTACCCAGCATTCCCTGATCGAGAGGAACTGGATGTCTATGGATTCCTGAAACCAGCAAAGACTGTGGGTGGTGACCTTTATTATTACTTTGTGCGTGACGAGAAATTGTTCTTCTGTATTGGTGATGTTAGTGGAAAGGGCATACCGGCATCTTTGTTTATGATGGTCATTCTGGCTTTGTTCCGTAATGTTTCACATCATACCTTTAACCCTGCTCACATCATGGACTCTATCAATACCTCTATCAGTGAAGGTAATGAACATTGTATGTTCTGTACCATGTTTACGGGAGTGCTTGATTTGAAGACAGGTCATCTGGATTATTGTAATGCTGGTCATAATGCGCCAGTTATCCGCCGTGTTACAGAGGAGGGTGTAAAGATAGACTATATGCAGCCAAAGAAGAACCTTCCTGTAGGTGTGTTTGGCGAGTTTGAATATGAACTGGAACATACAACCCTAAAGCCAGGCGAGGCAATATTCATGTATACTGATGGCGTGACCGAAGCCGAAAATGTTCATCATCAGTTGTTTGGCGAAGAACGTACATTGGCAGCTCTGCTTGATGGACGTGCACATGGACTTACCAGTTCAAAGGAAATCATCGACAATATCTACAAGAATATTGAGCAATATGCCGCAGGCATGGAGCAAAGTGATGACATCACAATGGTAGTGGTAGAATACCAAGGAATGAAAGAAAATAAAAATTAAATATTATGACTTTAGACATCAAGGAATCTAATGGAACTATCACAGGCATCCTCAATGGACGCCTTGATACTGCCGCATCGGCACAGTTTTCACGTGATATTCAGCCTTTATTAGATAATGCAGACAAACACATTGTCTTAGATTGTAACGCGTTGGAGTTTATTTCATCTTCAGGTCTTCGCTTGTTCCTTTCGTTGCGCAAGCAAAGCATTGCTAAGGGTGGAAACGTAACTATCAAAGGTGTTAGTCCCGAGGTAAAACAGGTGTTTACCATCACAGGCTTCTATTCTTTGTTTAGCTTTGAGTAAGATGGCTTGCACCCCTCAAGAGATTAAACAGGCGCTGGAACTGATGGAACGTTGGGAGGCACAGGGCATTCCGCCTTGTGAGGATACTGCTGCCTATGTGCTGGATATCCAGCAACGTGTTGCCCCAATGGCCGAGGAGTTAGGCATTAGCCATGAACAGCATCGCCTGGAAGAGTTGTCGGTGAAGTTAGGGCATCCAGAAGATTACAAGAAACTGAAAAAACTGCTGGTAGAGTCGGAGGCGTCTTGTGAAATGGTATTTCGTACTTTTGCCTTGCCTATTCGTGCCATGCTTGATGAATTAGGCATAGAGTACGATTTCAAGTATCGCATGAAGTCGGTTTACAGCATTTGGCGCAAAATGCACATCGATAAGAAAGAGTTTGATGATGTGTACGATCTCTTTGCAACTCGTATTGTATATAAGCCAACCGAGACAATTGCTCCTTTGATGGACGATAACAGCGTAGATGTAGTGCCCGAAGTAGGGGCAGTTAAACAATGGCAGCTGAAAGAACTGAATGTAGAAAATTTCTTCTGCTGGCGCATTTATACCGTGATAGCTTCTTTGTATCGAATCCATCCACAGCGTATAAAGAACTGGATAACTAATCCCAAACCATCAGGTTATCGGGCATTGCAACTTACCGTTATGGGACCAGATTGTAACTGGATAGAGATTCAGATTCGTTCAGAACGCATGGATTTTGATGCCGAGCAAGGTATTGCAGCCCATTGGAAATACAAGCAGGAAACAAAGGTAGAGTAAGTATATTATATAAGGTGTACATTCAAGATTATGTCCAGAAACGCGAAAAATGTATTTTTGGGCATAATTTTTTTGTTGATTTGTTTGCGGGAAAGAAAAAAAGGCGTACCTTTGCACCCGCTTTCAGGAACGAAAGCAATGAAGAAAGAGTTCTTTGACAGACTGATATAACAAACAGAAGTAGTACAAGAGCGAGTTACAGAGA
>JAGHTY010000205.1 GCA_018065125.1 Candidatus Minthousia equi | reverse complement strand
TTCTTCTTAACCAAATCCGCAACCACGTGAGCAAATTCTTCCCTCATATCCCCTGTTTCCGGGGCGAATAGAGTAGCCTTGTCCAGATGGGTAAGGTTATGTTCTTTTGCCAATGCTGCAACTTTCTTTGGGTTACCAATCAGGATAAGATCGGCAATATCGTCAGCCAACACTTTGTCGGCTGCAATAAGGGTGCGCTCCTCTTCTGCTTCAGGGAGCACGATGCGCTGCTTGTTCGCTTTTGCACGCGCAATGATTTTATCAACTAAATTGCTCATAAATTTTTAGATAATATAATTACATCATTTATAAATCTTCTGTAAGTATTCGTTCCAGTTCCTCGGCAGAGAGGCGAAGTTTGAATTCTCCATTCCTTGCAACCGAAATGCCACCGTTTTCTTCGGATACGATCACCACCAGTGCATCGCTTTCCTGCGACATGCCAAGGGCTGCTCTGTGACGAAGGCCTAGTTCCTTTGGAATATTAAGGTTGTGTGAAACAGGTAGGATGCAACCTGCCGATTGAATGCGCCCGTGACTGATAATCATGGCCCCGTCGTGCAGTGGACTGTTCTTGAAGAAAATGTTTTCAATTAGTCGCTGGCTGATATTGGCATCTATCTGTTCGCCTGTGCGGGAGGTTTCGGTAAGAGGAATGCTTTTTTCAATAACAATCAAAGCACCAATCTTTTGCTTGCTCATACTGTTACATGCCAGTACTATAGGTAATAGCTCTTTGTGACTGTGTTCTTTCTGGGTCTTGTTTCCAAAGAGTTTCCGTATCAGATTGTCAGCATGCTTATGTGTTCCCAATGTCAGTAGGAATCGTCTTATTTCATCCTGAAAAAGAATTATTAGTGCCAAGACTCCTACACTGATTAACTTGTCGAAGATGGATCCTAACAGTCGCATCTCAAGCACATGAGTAACAATGAGCCATACCACGAGGAAAATCAGGATGCCAGAGAATACGCTCATGCTGCCCGATTCTTTCATCAGCTTGTAGATGTAGTATAGCATGGCTGCTACCAGTACAATATCAATAAAATCCTTTATGCCAAATTCAAACATGATATGGATTCTGAATGGTTTTAATAATCTTTACGGCTTCCACGCACTCCTTCACATCGTGTACACGCAAAATGTTGGCACCATTCATAAGTGCATAGGTGTTCAACACACTGGTTCCGTTCAATGACTCTTGTGGAGTAGTACCAGAGAGCCTATATATCATTGATTTTCTTGAGATGCCAACTAGGATAGGCAACTGGAAAATCTGAAAATCCTTCAGGTGACTCATCAACTCATAGTTGTGCTGCAGGGTTTTTGCAAATCCAAATCCTGGGTCAACAATGATGTCTTTCACGCCTAAATCACGTAGTTGTTGAATCTTCTCGGCAAAATACATGAAAACCTCTTTTGTCAGATCATCGTAGTAGGGGTTCTGTTGCATGTTCTGTGGGGTGCCTTTCATGTGCATTAGAATATAGGGAACTCCCATTTTGGCAACGGTGGAGAACATATCTTTATCCAACATGCCTCCAGAAATGTCGTTTATGATTTGCACTCCATATTCCTCAACACACATCTTTGCCACATCGGCACGGAAAGTGTCAACGGAAACAATTGTGTCAGGACAGAGGTTGCGAAGAATTCCTAGTCCGTGGCGTAGACGCTCCATTTCCTCCTGGGCAGAAACTTCGTCAGCGTTGGGGCGTGAAGAATAGGCGCCTATATCGATGATGCTTGCACCTTCTTCTACAATCTGTAATATGCGTGCGGAAATTTCTTCGTCGGTTTGCTTTCTGCTACCTGAAAAGAAAGAATCTGGTGTAACATTCAATATACCCATAACCTGAGGTTGCGACAAATCTATTAGTTTGTCACCCACGTTAATGCTGTATGGAAAGGGTTGAATCATTTATTTGTTCTTTCAGCCTACAAATATACATAGAATTATTGAAAACTACTTTCCCTAATCCTTAAAAATAACTACATTTGCAGAAAAGTTTTCAAAAAAATATGGAAATAAAAGATTTATATCAGATATATTTGCAACATCCGGTTGTCACAACTGATAGCCGCGACTGCCCCGATGGTTCTTTGTTCTTTGCTCTAAAGGGCGAATCTTTTGATGGAAACAAATTTGCACAGATGGCACTTGAAAAAGGTTGTGCCTATGCAGTGATAGACGAGGCGGAGTTTGCACAAGCTGGAAATGAGCGTTTGATTCTAGTAGATGACAGTTTGAGGACCTTGCAGGCGCTGGCAAATTATCATCGTCGAAGATTAGGTACGCCAATTGTGGGTATCACTGGTACCAATGGAAAAACAACCACCAAGGAGCTGATATCTATCGTTTTGAAAATGAAATATAATGTGCTTTATACACAGGGTAATTTTAATAACCACATAGGAGTACCTAAAACACTTCTTGGTTTAACCTCACAACACGAAATGGCAGTAGTGGAGATGGGTGCTAACCATCCTGGAGAAATCGATGCCTTGGTACACATTTCCGAACCGGATTATGGCATTATTACCAATGTGGGCAAGGCACATTTGGAGGGTTTTGGGTCGTTCGAGGGTGTTATCCGTACAAAGGGGGAATTGTATGACTTCCTTCGTTCTCGCCTCAATAGTAAAGTCTTCTTGCATGCAGATAATCCGCATCTCTGTAGAATAGTTCAAGGCTTGGATGTGGAGAAGTATGGGTCGAAGGAAGAAAATGGATGCTCTGTTTATGGTGAAATAGTTGAGTGTGCTCCTTATCTTACTTTCCGCTGGAAGCAGGCAAAGGGCGAATGGCACATCGTGCAGACTCACCTTATAGGCTCATATAATATTGATAATATGCTTGCTGCTGCAACAATTGGGTTATATTTTGGCGTTACTCCAGCACAAATAGATGAGGCACTAACTGGTTATATTCCACAGAATAATCGCTCTCAATTAGAGAAAACGGAAAAAAATCAACTTATCATCGATGCTTATAATGCTAACCCAACCAGCATGATGGCTGCCTTGAAAAATTTCCGGGAAATGAAAGTTGAGCATAAGTTTGCCTTGCTGGGTGACATGCGCGAATTAGGTATTGGCAGTCAGGAAGAACATCAGAAGATTGTAGATTATATCAAGGAATGCCAATTTGAGCAAGTGTGGTTGGTAGGACAGGAGTTTTCAAAAACGAATAACAGCTATCGCCAGTTTGAAAATGTAGATCAAGTAATTGCTGCTGTTCAAAATGAAGATGTACAAGGATATAATATCTTGGTAAAGGGCTCAAATGGCATTAAACTCTCAAAAGTAGTTGAGTGGTTGTGATTGTAATGCTTTAATAATATAAATAGGTGTATATTTGCAATTATGTCCAGAAACGCGAAAAAAGTGTTTTTGGGCATAATTTTTTCGTTGAATAGTTTGGTGTTATGAAAAAAAGCCGTACCTTTGCACCCGCTTTCAGGAACGAAAGCAATGAAGAAAGAGTTCTTTGACAGACTGATATAACAAACAGAAGTAGTACAAGAGCGAGTTACAGAGA
>JAGHTY010000213.1 GCA_018065125.1 Candidatus Minthousia equi | reverse complement strand
ACCATACCCTTTCCTTATGCCTAATTCGCAAAGAGAAGAATCCATAATACTTTGACCTTCATCTTCTTTTGCCAAAGGGTAGATAACGGCAATTCGCCGCTCCTTAAAAACCTGCGCCTTCTTAGAACAACCAACAAACAAGTTTCCCGACTGCAATATCAGGAACACAAGTAGTAGATTTTTCAGCAAGGCTTTCAGCATAAGTTTATTACAAAGTAAATCAATATGCAAACATAATTAATTTTTTCCTAATTACATAGATAATTCTCATTTTATTTTGTATTTCACCAACCTTGCAGTAACTTTGCACCCGAATTTGAAATGTGGAAAGATTTGGGCAGCTTGCAACCACAGAAAAAAATGCTAAATAAAAATTTTGCACACGCAAAATTGCATGTTTCCCAAAAATTCCCCATTAATTATTAACATCAAAAATAATAAAATGGGTTATCTATTTACTTCTGAATCGGTGTCTGAAGGACACCCAGACAAAGTAGCGGATCAGATTTCTGATGCGGTACTTGATAAGTTGTTGGCTTTTGACCCTCAGTCAAAAGTTGCTTGCGAAACATTGGTTACAACCGGACAAGTAGTGCTGGCAGGTGAGATTAAAACTCAGGCATACGTTGATTTACAGCGTATTGCACGTGAGGTAATCAACCGAATTGGCTATACAAAGAGCGAGTACATGTTCGAAGGAAACTCTTGTGGCGTATTCTCTGCCATTCACGAACAGAGCGAAAACATCAATCGTGGTGTAGAGCGTAAGAACCTTCTGAACAGGGTGCTGGCGACCAGGGTATGATGTTTGGCTATGCTACCAACGAAACCGAGAACTACATGCCTCTTTCACTTGACCTGGCACACAAACTGCTGATTGAATTAGCAAATATCCGTCGTGAAGGCAAGGTAATGACCTATCTTCGCCCCGATGCAAAGAGTCAGGTTACAATCGAATATGATGATGACAATCGTCCTATCCGTATCGATACCATCGTTATCTCTACTCAGCACGACGAATTCATCACCTCTGAAAACCAGCAGCAGGCAGATGATGAGATGCTGGCACAAATTAGAAAAGACGTGATAGAGATTTTGATACCTCGCGTTAAAGCAACCATTCACAATGAAAATGTATTGGCACTGTTCAATGACCAAATCACCTATCACGTAAACCCAACTGGTAAGTTTGTTATCGGTGGCCCTCACGGAGACACAGGTTTGACAGGTCGTAAAATCATCGTTGATACCTATGGTGGAAAGGGTGCACACGGTGGTGGTGCATTTTCTGGCAAAGACCCAAGTAAGGTTGACCGCAGCGCTGCCTATGCAGCTCGTCACATTGCCAAGAACATGGTTGCAGCAGGTGTAGCAGATGAGATCCTGGTACAGATAAGTTATGCCATCGGTGTGGCTGAACCTGTGAGTATTTACGTCAATACTTATGGCAGAAGTCATGTTAAGATGACCGATGGCCAGATAGCAGAAAAGGTAAAAGAAATCTTCGACCTTCGTCCTTATGCCATTGAACAACGCCTGAAACTGCGTAACCCAATTTATGAGGAAACTGCAGCTTATGGTCACATGGGTCGTGAACCACGCATGGTAACCAAGACATACGAATCAATGTATCACGAAACCATTACTACCGAAGTTGAGCTGTTTACTTGGGAAAAGCTTGACTATGTTGATACCATCAAAAAGAAATTTGGTATTTAAGAATGTTTGAAGATACCCTATCAATCATAACCGATTCAGTAAACACCCTTGAAAGCAAGGGTGTTTACTTATTTTCCGATTCTCTGTTTGGAGGTGCGGAACCTGTCAGGAAACTGCCAGGAATAGAAGGTGAATTGATTGGGTATTCACTTGAAAACGACATCATCGTAACAAGCATTCTGTTTTTTTCGTTCCTATTGCTTAGTTACGTTCTCAAAAAAGGAAGTCGTCTTATTCTGCATCAGCTGAAAGATTTCTTTGTAGAGCGTGAGCGTACAAACATGTTTGTAGAAACAGGACAGGAATTCAGGTATCAGATATTTCTTATCCTAAACACCCCTATCATGGTGGGTATGCTTTTCTATGGATTATTTCTTCAACCAGAAAAACATTTCCTAACCGTCAGCACCTGGATACCGATAACACTTTGCATTGGTGTCTGCTTGGTGTATTTTGTACTGAAATTTCTTCTGTATTCCTTTGTAAACTGGGTGTTCTTCCAATCATCAAAAAGGTCAAAATGGATAGAAATGTATTCGCTTATTGTATCCATTTTAGGACTTGTACTTTTCCCTCTGGTATCATTATACATTTATTTTGACCTTTCGGACAGAAATACCCTCATTTCACTTGGCATTTTGCTTTTATTTTGCAAAATTCTCCTCTTTTATAAGGGTTTTTGCATCTTTTTCCCAAATTTTCGTGGTCTATTATATAATATTTTGTACCTTTGCACCCTCGAAATAATACCGCTTATAATTTTAGCGAAAGTTGTTAGTGAATTAAACGAAGGTTGGACCATTAATTATTAGGACTTTGAGAATCTCTAAGATACTTGTATCGCAGCCAAAGCCTGCGTCAGAAAAATCTCCATATTTCGATATAGCGAAAAAATACAACGTTGAGATTGTTTTCCGCCCATTTATCAGGGTTGAGAGTTTGTCGGCAAAAGAATTCCGTGCCCAGAAAGTAAATATATTGGATTACACAGCCATCGTGTTTACCTCACGTCACTCTATCGATCATTTCTTCAAATTGTGTCAGGAGATGCGCATCACAGTGCCAGAAGACATGAAGTACTTCTGTATCACTGAAACGGTGGCATTGTACATTCAGAAATACGTTCAGTACCGCAAGCGCAAGGTATTCTTTGGCAGCACTGGTAAGATTGATGCCTTATTGCCTCAGATGATGAAGCGTAAAACCGAGAAGTATCTGGTTCCTCAAAGCGATGTTCATACCGATGAAATTGCACGCATGTTCGAAGCAAATCACCTTACCCATAAAGAGGTGGTAATGTATAGAACTGTGAGCAACGATTTCACTCCAGAAGAGAAGTTCGACTATGATATGATGATTTTCTTTAGTCCTGCAGGTGTTGCTGCATTGCTGAAGAATTTCCCAGATTTCAATCAGGGTGATATTGCCATTGCATGTTTTGGCCCTACTACCGCCAAGGCTGTAAAGGAAGCAAATCTGCGATTGGATTTGGAAGCACCTACAAAAACAGCTCCTTCCATGACAGCAGCACTTGATGCTTTCATTAAAGAAACTAACGGATAATGAATACTCCGCTCCGTAATACACTGAAAAAATCGGAGCGACTTTATAGTAAGGTCGCTATCGACCGGTTGTTCCTTGGGGAAAGCTGGTCGGTAGCGGCCTTTCCTATTAGAGCAGTATTTCGCTTGGATGATTTTTCTGAAACAGACAAAGAAGCACAAGCTGCCATTATGATATCGGTTCCCAAAAGGCACCTGCATCATGCCGTAGATCGCAACCGTGTAAAACGTCAAATCAGAGAATTCTACCGAAAGAATAAAACATTCTTATGGCAAGCAATTGAAAATAAGAACAAAAAACTATCCATTGCCTTTATATGGTTGGATGGAAAATTGTGGAGCAGTTCGGATGTAGAAAAGAAACTCTCTGTTTTGTTTCATCGAATGGAAGAAAAAATTCAAAAGGAATTCAACGAAAAATGAAAAAGGTACTGAAGTGGATTAATAAAGCACTATCACGTGTTTTGCTGGTGCCAATCTTCTTTTATAAAAGATGGATTTCGCCTTTTACGCCTCCATCATGCCGCTTCACTCCTACCTGCTCACAATATGCCGTAGAAGCTATTCAAAAGCATGGTCCTTTCAAAGGTTTATATCTTGCCATTCGTAGAATTTTAAGATGCCACCCTTGGGGTGGTTCAGGATATGATCCTGTTCCATAATATGATAGATATTGATATCCATACTCATACGCCACATTCGAATGGCATTTACAACCTTCCTTTTTCAAAACTAATGAGTGATGCTAATGAATGGCAAAATCAAAATATTAGTGTTGGAATTCACCCATGGGATGTTACCGAAGATTGGCAAAAAAACATACCTTATATAATAAGGTGGATTTCTCAACCACAAACCAAGGCAATTGGTGAAATAGGGTTAGACAAAATCAAAGGTCCTCGGTTATCTTTACAGAAAGAAGCATTCATAGAACAGGCATTGCTTGCAGAGAAAGTGCAAAAACCTGTTATTATCCACTGCGTAAAGGCAATTGATGAACTTCTATCCATCAAAAAAGAAATAAATCCGCAACAAAGATGGATTTTTCATGGATTCAGAGGAAAGCCTCAGCAAATGCAACAACTACTCAACGCTGGATTTTACATCAGTTTTGGAGAACATTTCAATGCTAAGTCAGTAAAACAATGCCCTATTGACAGAATGTTTATTGAAAGTGATGATAGCCATCTTATTTATAAGGAAATAAAAGCAAACATATGTAGTTTGATAAACGATAAAGAATAAGTAAAATTTTACGTTTTCGCTAATTTTCAGTAACTTTGCAAGCAAAAATATAAACTATCATTCGATGAATTTTGTAGAAGAATTAAAATGGCGTGGTATGATTCATACCATGATGCCAGGAACAGAAGAATTATTGGAAAAGGAAATGGTAACAGCTTATGTAGGTATTGACCCTACTGCTGATTCATTACACATTGGTCACCTTTGTGGAATCATGATGCTTCGCCATTTCCAGCGCTGTGGACACAAGCCATTGGCATTGGTAGGTGGTGCTACCGGTATGATTGGTGACCCATCTGGTAAGAGTCAGGAGCGTAATTTACTTAATGAAGAAACTTTGCGTCATAATGTTGCTTGCATCAAGGAACAGTTGAGTCGTTTCCTTGATTTTGAAAGTGATGCAGAAAACAAGGCAGAATTGGTTAACAACTACGACTGGATGAAGGACTTTACCTTCCTTGATTTTGCTCGTGACATTGGTAAGCACATTACCGTTAACTATATGATGGCAAAGGATTCTGTACAAAAGCGTCTAAATGGTGAAGCACGCGATGGTTTGTCATTTACAGAATTTACCTACCAGTTACTGCAGGGTTATGATTTCCTTTACTTAAATCAGAATAAGAACTGCAAACTGCAGATGGGTGGTAGCGATCAATGGGGTAACATTACAACAGGTACAGAATTGATTCGTCGTACAACTGGTGGTGAGGCATTTGCACTTACTTGTCCACTGATTACCAAAGCAGATGGTGGTAAATTTGGTAAAACAGAGAGTGGAAATGTTTGGTTGAGCCGTGAATACACTTCACCATACAAGTTCTATCAGTTCTGGTTGAATGTAAGCGATGCAGATGCAGAGCGCTATATCAAAATTTTCACCTCAATCTCAAAGGATGAAATTGATGCACTGATTGCAGAACATCAGCAGGATCCAGGTAAGCGTACTCTACAGAAACGTCTGGCACAGGAAGTTACCATTATGGTACACTCTGAAGAAGATTACAATGCCGCAGTAGAAGCTTCAAACATCCTGTTTGGCAAAGCAACCAAGGATTCTTTGCTTAAACTTGATGAAGCAACACTCTTGGATGTGTTCAATGGTGTTCCACAATTTGAAGTAGAAAAGGCAGACATTGAAGCTGGCATTAAGGCTGTAGATTTGTTTGTAGAAAAAGCTAACATTTTCCCATCAAAGGGTGAAATGAGAAAACTGGTTCAAGGTGGTGGCGTATCCTTAAACAAGGAAAAAATGACTGCATTTGATCAGGAAATCACTACAAATGATCTGTTAGATGGCAAATATTTGCTAGTACAGAAAGGAAAGAAGAACTACTATCTAATTATAGTAAAATAAAGAATTTCCGAATGTTTCTTTGGGTAATTCCATAAAAACATTTATCTTTGCACCGCTTTTGCAAAAAAGCTTTTAGGATTGGACTATGGTGTAATGGCAGCACAACAGGTTTTGGTTCTGTTTGTCCAAGTTCGAATCTTGGTAGTCCAACCACATTTTCAAGGCAGTAAGGATGATTTGCTGCAAACTTTCATCCCCCGCCGCCTAGAAAACAAGTTTAACTAATTAAAAATTACTATTATGTATTTAGATGCAGCAAAAAAGCAGGAACTGTTCGGTAAGTACAGCTTCGCACAGAAGACTACCGATACAGGTTCACCAGAAGCACAGGTTGCTTTGTTCTCTTATCGTATTTCACACCTTACCGAGCACTTGAAGAAGAACCGCAAGGACTTTGTTACTGAGCGTGCACTGACTATGTTGGTAGGTAAGCGTCGTAGTTTATTGAACTACTTGAAGCGTCAGGACATTGAGCGTTACCGTGCTATCGTGAAGGCTCTTGGTTTGCGTAAGTAATCCAAAATTCAGTAAGAAATTTTTAAGGGTGTACATTTTGTACACCCTTTTTT
>JAGHTY010000209.1 GCA_018065125.1 Candidatus Minthousia equi | reverse complement strand
ACTATGCAGGTTTGTGGACTGCCCATTGCCATGTGCTGAGAAGTGTGTATATTTGCACAGAAGTTCCATTCAACAGCAAAAATAGATAAATATTTTTGTACTTTTATACATTTACATTATCTTTGACCCAAAATATAAATCTTCATACCAATTATGATAAGAAAATCAATCAAGACAATTATGTTGGCTGCACTGGCTGCAGTACCATTTAAGGCCCATGCGCAAAACCCATACATGCCAATGTGGGAGTATGTTCCAGATGGCGAGCCATATGTGTTTGAAGACCCAGATCAGCCAGGAAAACAACGTGTGTATGTATATGGATCACACGACTCACTGCTTAAGTTCTATTGCGGATTGGAGCAGGTGGTTTGGTCGGCACCAGTAGAAGACCTTACCAACTGGCGCTATGATGGCGTTATCTTCAAGTCGGTATGTGATGCCAATGGTAACCTGCTGAATGAAGGCGGAAAAGGTGACGTGCTGTATGCACCTGATGTAACCATGAGAGTGGAAAACGGCAAGAAAACCTATTATCTGTATCCCAACAATCAGGCTTGGACACGCGAAGGTATGGTAGCCAAGAGCGACAGGCCAGACGGACCATTTGTGGTGTGCAACTGGGACAAGAAAACCCCTACTGCAGCAGATGGTGTATTGCGTTTCGATCCAGCCGTATTTGTGGATGATGATGGCAGAGTATATGGCTACTGGGGATTTGAGAAATCCTATGGTGCAGAGTTCGACCCACATACCATGGCAACCGTAAAGAAAGGCTGCCAGCCTGTAGAAGACATGGTTTCAAGCTGCAAGCAGGATGGCGTTTTCCGTTTCTTTGAAGCATCTTCTATGCGTAAAATCAAGGATAAGTATGTGTTTATCTACAGCCGTATGACAGCAGAAGGAGAATTTGGCTTGCCTTCATGCAACTATACCCTTGCCTATGCCTATGGCGATAATCCATTAGGTCCTTTCACCTATGGCGGAACCATTATTGACGGTCGTGCCCGTGATGTAGACGACAACGGAAAGACCATTGCTACAGCCAATCCATACGGAAACACACATGGCAGCATCTGTGAAATCAATGGCAAGTGGTGGGTATTCTATCATCGTCAGACAGGAACAAACGAATACTCTCGACAAGCCATGGTAGCACCTATTACAGTAGATGTAGAGGAAGGCCCTGGAGGAAAGGTAACCATCAGTGAAGGTGAATATAACTCTGAAGGTTTCCAGACAAAGGGTTTGAATCCTTTGTACAAGAGTGCAGCAGGATGGGCATGTTACCTAACCAATCCAAAGCCAATTGGCCAAGAGTTCCCAAACTTCTTCTTCAATGGTTCGTACATTCAGTCAACCCGCATCAACCTGGATTCATACGAAGGACCATTCAACCTGAAACAGCCTTATTGCCCTGTTGTGAACAATACCTCTGGAAGTGTGGTGGGTTACAAATACTTCAACTTTGACTATACCGCACATGGTCATAACCTCCGCCTGAAGGCAAATATCAAGCCAGAAGGTGTTGACGGAAAGATTACTGTGCTGGTGGGTGGTCCTAAAACATCAAGAGGTGGCAAGGTGATTGGAGAATTCACCATCAAGGCTACTGATAAGCAAGAAATGCAAGAGTATATGATTCGTGTTCCTGAATTGGCAAGCGTTCGTGGAAAACAGCCTCTGTTCTTTGTATTCAGTTCTGACAAGGAGGATGCTTCGATTTGTACGCTATACGATTTTCAGTTTATAAAATAGTCAACGGACAACAGACTACGGACAACAGTCTGCCATCCGGATAGTACGCGAAGCAAGTCCGTTGTCTGTTGACAGTTGTCTGTTGTCAAATAATAATGGCTCCCGATTGGGAGCCATTATTTATTATTTTACCTCAAACTTTACTGAAGTTCTGATATCACCAGCACTGGTACCAATATGAACAATGTATTGCCCAGGTTCGCAAACCCATTTGCCTAACTGGTCATTATAGTAACTGAGTGCCTCACTATTCAAAGTGAACAGCAACTGCTTAGATTCTCCTGGTTTCAGGTTCACCTTGCTAAAGGCCTTCAACTCCTTAATAGGACGAGGAAGACTGCTCTTTACCTGCTGTACATACAGCTGAACTACTTCAGCACCCTCACGACTACCAATATTCTTCACAGGAACAGTAACGGTTATATCACCATTCATATCCATTACCTTGGCTGCAGAAGCCTTGTCAATCTGGAAGGTAGTATAGCTTAATCCATGACCAAATGGGAAGGTTGGCTTCAGTTTATTCTTATCAATGTAACGATATCCCACAAAGATACCTTCCTTGTACTCGATATCATAGATTGGCATATCCAATCCTGTACGTGCCTTGCAGGCAGCAGTAAGTTCTTCATTTACATGACCTGGATACTCGCCAAGAGCATGTGCTCCACACTGATCCAGACTTGCATAATAAGTAAATGGAAGGTGACCACTTGGATTTACATCGCCACTCAACACGTCTGCCAAGCTGTTACCTGCTTCACTACCTAAATACCAATCCTGCAGAACTGCTGGTACCTTAGCCAGCCAAGGCATACAAACAGCATTACCACTGATGTTGATGACTACCATATTCTTATTGACTGCTGCCAAGGCTGTAATAACATCATCCTGATCGTATGGCAATTCAAGCTGAGTGCGGTCGGCACCTTCACAGTCTTGATTATTGCTCTTGTTCAAGCCACCAATAAAGATAACCATGTCGGCTTCACGTGCTGCCTTTACTGCATCTGCAATCAGTTGCTCCTTGCTTCGGCTCTCGCTCAGGTCCTGACCGGTAACCACACCATTGTACTGACCGCTGGCATCACCCACATAACCTCTCTGGTAGTCTACCTGAACACCCTGGAAACGAGCCTTGATACCATCCAATGGAGATACCTCGTGCTGCACCTTAAGTGATGAAGAACCACCACCTACTGTCTGCATCTTTACAGCATTCTCACCTACTACCAGAATGCGTTTTACCTTCTGGGTATTGATAGGCAGCAAAGCATCTGCACCCTTTGCAGGAGCATCATTCTTTAGCAATACGATACCCTGGGCACCAATCTGACGTGCTGCAGCAATATGAGCCTCACTGTTCAATGCACCAAATGGGCGTTCGCCACTCATGGTAGTACGGAAAATCATGCGAAGAATTCTGCGGCACTTGTCGTTCAGCTCATCTGTGCCAATCTTGCCACTGGTTATCAGGTCCATATAAGGCATTGCAAGGAAATAGGCATCGTAGGCATTCTTCATACCACCATCCAGACCATTTGTCCAACTTCCGTATTCCAAATCCAAGCCACCCTTTACTGTTCCTAAAGTGTTATGTACAGCACCCCAATCGGAAATAACAACACCATCAAAACCCCATTCCTTCTTCAGAATCTGGTTCAACAGGTAGTCATTTTCACTCAGCCACATGCCTTTGTATAGGTTGTAGCTACACATCAGGCTCCATGCACCACCTTCCTGAACAGCTGCCTTGAAGGCAGGAAGATAGATTTCGCGCAAGGTGCGTTCATCAACTATCGGATTACTGTTATTACGGTTCTCTTCATTGTTATTCAACGCATAGTGCTTTACGCAAACTGCCACACCATTTGCCAGAACTCCCTGGATGTAGGGAACAACCATCTTACCACTAAGGTAAGGATCCTCACCCATATACTCGAAGTTACGGCCATTCAATGGCGTGCGGTAAATATTCACGCCAGGGCCTAACAGCACGTTCTTGTTACGATAGCGAGCCTCTTCACCAATGCTCACACCATATAGGCGAGACATTTCTGGATCCCAGGTAGCACTTAAACAGGTAAGTGCTGGATATGCAACACACGAGTCGTTTGTCCAACCTGCCTGCTCCCACTCGTCCCAGAGAACCTCAGGACGGATGCCATGAGGACCGTCAGTACACCAAACCTCAGGAATACCCAAACGAGGAACACCCGGGCTGCTGAACTTACTCTGAGCGTGAATCATATTAATCTTTTCACGCAAAGTCATTCTGCTCAAGGCATCTTCAACACGATTCTCCAAAGAAGCCTTTGTGTCGAGATAAGCAGGTTTATCCTGCGCCTGAGCCAGTAATGATGTACTTGCAAAAAGGGTAATTAATAATTTCTTCATCGTTATTTCAACTTCAAAGTTTTATATAATTAGGGGTTTAAAAATGCCTGTCTTGTTTACATAAAATCATAAAAACAAGTGCAAAGATAATCTTTTTTGTTCTTAACAACGAGTATTTCTAATAAAATTCGATTATCTTTGCAAATAAACAAATTTAATCTTCCATATTATGAAAAAAATCATTGCTAGTATCGTTTTGTGTGTTACTGGTGCCAATGTCTGGGCACAGCAAGCCTATTTGGTGGACAAGAATGTTGCCGCTTTTTATCCCGAGAACTTTCAGGCAGAGAAACACCTTCCCTCTCCTATCTTTGAACGCGAGTTAATTCCACAGGGAATAGTTCCTGCCAACTGGCAGATAAAACCTGTTTACAGCACTGAAAATGGAAAGACGGTTGTTACACTGACCATTGGTAACGACGACGACATCTACGGAACAGGCGAAGTGGTAGGCGACTTGCGAAGAAATGGCAAGGAGGTATGGTTCTGGAACAACGATAACTATGGTTATCTGGATAATGATGGCAAGAACCTCTACCAATCTCATCCTTGGGTACTAGGTGTTAGAAAAGATGGTTCTGCCTACGGAATCATTGCCGACAATACCTGGAAATCAAGTCTTGTATCAAAGGGAAACACCTTGAAATTCACCTCCGAAGGACCTGCCTTTCGTGTGGTGGTAATCGAGCGTGAAAGTAGCAAGGAGGTAATGAAAGAGTTGGCAAAGCTATCAGGCACAATGGAGATGCCACCTATGTGGGCCATTGGTTATCAGCAATGTAGATACAGCTATTACCCAGATACACGTGTAAAGGATATTGTAGATAGCATGCGAATTGAGCGCATTCCTTGTGATGTGGTGTGGATGGATATTCACTACATGGATGCCTTCCGTGTGTTTACCTTCGACCCACAAAGATTCCCTGATCCAAAGGGGTTGCAGGATTATGTGCATAACCAGAAGATGAAGACAGTTTACATGATCGATCCAGGTGTAAAGGTTGAAGATGGCTATTTTGTGTATGATCAGGCAAAAACGAATGACTATTTCATCAAGAAGCCAGATGGTTCTGTCTTTACCGGAAGAGTGTGGCCAGGCGACTGCAACTTTCCAGATTACACCCGACATGAGGTTCGTAGCTGGTGGAGTGGAATTACACGCGACTTTATGCTGAAAGGTGCCGATGGCCTTTGGAACGACATGAACGAACCTGCCGTCTTTGAAGGTATCAACAAGACAATGGATGAGGATGCCATTCATGAAGGCAGTGAAGGTTACCTGCCCGATTCTCACTTGCGCTATCACAACATCTATGGCATGAACATGGTAAGGGCATCAAAGGAAGGTTCCTTGCTGGCATATCCACATAAACGTCCGTTTGTGCTTTCAAGAGACAACTTCCTGGGTGGTCAGCGATATGGTGCAACATGGACAGGCGACAATATCAGCTGCTGGGATCATCTGCAGATGTCTATCCCTATGACCTTGAACCTGAGTCTTTCAGGACAGCCATTCAATGGTCCCGACCTTGGAGGATTTGGTGCCGATGCCGATGCCGAATTACTGGCACATTGGTATGCCATTGGCGTATATTTCCCATTTACGCGTAACCATTCATGCGACGGAACCGTGGCTCAGGAACCATGGGCATTTGGCAAGCGCATAGAAGACATTGCCCGAACTGCTGTTGAGCGCCGTTACCGACTACTACCTTATATATATACCCTCTTCCGTGAGGCAACACAGAATGGCATGCCAGTGATGCGCCCTCTGTTCATGGCAGATGAGAAAGACACCTCACTTCGTGCAGAACAACGTGTTTACATGCTTGGCGACGACCTTATCATCATCCCTCGTTGGGCAAAGAATCCTGCCTTGCCAAAGGGAGATTGGGACATTGTTCCTTTTGAAGAGAAAGACGATTTGTATCAGGCATACATCGCTCAGCGCCCTGGCAGCATTGTGCCATTGGCAAACCTTGTACAGAGCACCGAGGATTACAAGGCAGATTCTCTCACACTCTTGGTAAATCCTGCTGCAGATGGTACTGCCATCGGTACGCTTTACGAAGACGACAAGGATGGATTTGGCTATAAGCATGGTGAATTTGCAGAATACACTTTCCGTGCAACAACCAATGAAAAGGGAATCATCACCCTTACCATGGAGCAAGTTGCTGGCAAGAAGGATTATGGTACCAAGCACATCCGCATTGGCTATGTTTGCGATGGCAAGATTACCTATTCTCCTTGGAGTGAAACAAATAGCATCAGCATGAAGTGTAGCAAGGAGAAGCAATATGCACTGGATGCCTCAAAACTAGTGTTCTCTAACATTGATATTGCTGCTCAGACATCAAAGGAAGAAAAGCTGCATATCCAGACAGAGAAAATGGAGAAAAATGGATTGAAGGCGGAGTTCTAGGTCGCCTTCGGCTCCGGTTTAAAAGTTTAAAGGGTTAAAAGGGAATGAATAATTAATAATGAATAATGGATAGTTTTGCAATATCATTTTTATCGTTCGCTCGGATCTCCGATTCGCTTGCGTATCGAAGAGGAGCAAGAATCTCTAATCACTAATCTCTAATCCCTAATCACTCGTTGACTTGTTGACTCGTTGACTTGTTGACTAAAAATATAAACTATGAATAACTATTTAAGAAAATCATGGGTGCTGGCACTATTATGCATCATACCTAAAATGAAGGCACAAGAGATTAGGTTCTTCACACCTACCATTGTGCAAGTGGTTAAGAATGCGCCAGATATGAGCAAGGATGCTAACCTGTCGCTAGTGGTTACTGCAAAACCCGAAGCAGTAAAAATTAAAACGACAGAAAAAGATGGCATCATCACCTACGCATCATCTGCCATTACCGTCAAGGTGGATACAAAGACACAGAAAGTATCTTTCTTCGACAAGAAAGGCAACACACTAATGCAGGAAGGTTCTATGAACTTTACGCCTATTACTGAAGGTCCCGACAAGGGCAGCTACAAGGTAAAGCAAGGTTTTGCACTTGAGAAAGACGAGCCTATCTATGGCCTTGGATTACTGCAGAACGAGAAGATGAACCAGCGAGGTGAAGATCGCCTAATGATGCAGAGCAACCTTGAGGATTATTCTCATTTCTTCCAGAGCATCAAGGGATATGGCATCTACTGGGACAACTACTCTCCTACCCAGATTACAGATAAGAACGAACTGGCACTCGAGGCACAGGTAGGTTCAAAGGTGAACTACTATTTCATGTATGGTGGCAATGCCGATGGCGTGATTGCACAGATGCGTCATCTAACCGGTCATGTGCCAATGCTGCCTTTGTGGACATACGGTTTTCACCAGAGCAGAGAGCGTTACAAGAATCCTACTGAGTTGCTCGAGGTGGTAGATACCTACCGCAAGACGGGTGTGCCATTCGATGGCATCATTCAGGATTGGCAATACTGGGGCAGCAACTATCTGTGGAATGCCATGGAGTTTCTGCACGAGGATTACTACGATACCTACGACAAGATGATTCAGCACGTTCACGATGTGAATGCGCATATCAGCATCAGTATCTGGGCAAGCTTTGGCCCTCATACCAAGGCATACCGTGAACTGAAGGAGAAAGGTTTGCTGTATAACTTCTCTACTTGGCCACAGAGTGGTTTGAGTCCTTGGCCACCAAGAAAGGATTATCCAAGTGGTGTGGTTTGCTACGACCCTTATAGCAGCGAGGCACGACAAATCTACTGGAATAACCTGAAACGACTGCACGAAGCAAAGATTGATGCTTGGTGGATGGATTCTACCGACCCAGACCATCTGGACTTCGAGGATAGTGATCTGGATGAGGTTCGTCCTATCACCAACCCTGCTACCAATCAGGATTACATGGGTACATGGCGTTCTGTAAGAAATGCATTCCCCTTGTGTACCGTCGAGGGCATTTACGACAAGCAGCGTGCCTACGACAGCAGCAAGCGTGTGTTCATCCTTACCCGAAGCTATTTTGCCGGACAGCAACGCACAGGTGCCAACACCTGGAGTGGAGATGTGGGCTCAAGCTGGGATAGTTTCCGCAAGCAGGTGCCTATCTGCCTTAACTACACCCTTACCGCCAATCCTAACGTAAACAGCGACATAGGTGGTTTCTTTGCCAATGCCTATAACAAGACAAGTCAGGACAATACAGCCACAAAGAATCCTCTTTTCCAGGAACTATACGTGCGCTGGATGCAGTTTGGCCTTTTCTGCCCTATGATGCGAAGCCACGGCACAGAGGTGTATCGCGAGCTGTACCACTATGGTGAACCAGGCGAACCTGTATATGATGCCCTTCTCTCGGCAGTAAAGATGCGCTACCAGCTGTTACCTTATATCTATAGCACCAGCTGGCAGGTTAGTCATAACGACAACAGCTTTATGCGTGCCCTGATGATGGATTTCAAGGACGACAAGAACGTGTGGAACAACAACCGCGAATTTATGTTTGGCAATGCCTTCCTTGTAGCACCTGTGGTTAATGCCCTCTACACCCCCGAGACAGCCAACGTAACCGATGAGATTAGCGGTTGGGACAACAACAAGAAATCATTGTATCAGGAAGGTTTCAAGGCAGATTGGAGCGCACATAAAACCTATCAGGTTTACTTGCCAAAGGGTGCAGAATGGTTTGATTACTGGACAAACCAGAAGCTGCAAGGTGGACAGACAGTTACTGCCGATGCGCCTATCTCACACTCTCCTCTTTATGTAAAGGCAGGAAGCATTGTACCACTTTGCACCAAAGATGCTCAGTATGCCAATATTGCCGACTGGCAAACTCTAGATATCGTGGTTTATCCAGGAGCAGATGCGTCATTCACCCTTTACGAGGATGAAGGCGACAACTATAACTACGAAAAGGGCATGTTTGCAACCATTCCTATGACATGGAACGACAAGGCACGCACCCTTACCATTGGCAAGCGAGATGGTTCATTCCCAGGAATGAACACCCAGCGTACCTTTAACGTACGCCTACTCGATGGCAGCACGCAAACCATCACTTATAACGGAACACCTAAAAGAATAAAATTATGAAAAAGCTATTATTACCTCTCTTGGGAATGTTAGTAACATTATTAGGATGTAAGCTGCCAGACAATATGATGACTGAAAAGAAAAAAGAAGCAAAGCTGGTGTATGTCTATTCTCACCGCAACGACATGATGATGGTAAATGGCGAAGTGCCACCAGCAACTGTAAAGTCGGATACTACTGTGGTAAAGGCAGGCGACAAGTTTCACCAGTTCGATGTAAAGAAAGTAACTGATAACGAAGTGAAGCTTGAATCTTCTTTCTTTAGTTATTATACAGGTGCTTCAAATAAGCCAGAAAAAGAGTTTACCGTGGTAAGAGGCAAGAAACTTAAGCTATCCGAGGCAGACATTACCGATGTTACTATCAACATCGAAATCTATTTCTTAGAGGAATAAAGATGAAGAAAAGCCTTCTTGCGGCACTGGCATTTCTCTTGCCATTATCGATATTCGCTGGATCTCCATACAAGCACTATTCCGAATGGATGGCGATGAGCGAGATTCAGCGGGTACCAAACCCCTGTTACCTCGACTTTACCGATTCGCTAAAGCGTCCACAGGGAAAGTGGTCGTATGTCATGGGTATAGAGCTTGAAGGAATGCTCGATGCCTATCTCTCGTCAAGGAATCCAGCCATTCTAAAGTATCTGCTGGCATATCCTGCAAAGATGATCGACGACAAGGGCAATGTTACAGGGTATAAGCTTGAGGATTACAACCTTGACAATGTTCGTACCGGAAGATTCATCCTGCGCATGAACCGGTTGTTTCCCGAGCACAGCACCCAGGGTACGCTAACTGCCGTTCAAACCATCTTCAGGCAGCTTGAGCAACAACCCCGCACAAAAGAAGGCGTTTGGTGGCACAAGGAAATCTATCATTGGCAGGTGTGGCTGGATGGCATCTACATGGGATTGCCATTCTATGTCATGTCATGTGCAGAGCTGAAAGGTGCTCAGAATGCCACCTCTTACTACGATGATGCCGTAAACCAGATAAGTAGCACATTCCGTAGGACGTACGATGCAGGTACTGGTCTTTGGAAGCATGCATGGGATGAAACACACACCATGTTCTGGGCAAACCCCGAAACCGGACTTAGCCAGCACACATGGGCTAGAGCCATGGGATGGTTTACCATGGCAATGATAGAAATTCTGGATGCACTTCCACAGGATTATGCCCGACGGAATGAGGTTATTGAAATGCTGCAGAAAGCCATGACCGCAGTAGTGAGATACCAAGACACCAACACAGGTGTATGGAAAGACGTGCTGGATGTTGATGATCCACAGAACTACCTTGAATCTACTGCCTCGTGCATGTTTGCCTACTGCCTGCTAAAAGGTGCCCGCCTGGGTTACCTTGATGCCACATTCAAAGAAGCTGGCATAAAGGCCTACAATGGCATTATCAAGCACTTCATTCGCACAAATCCCGATGGCACCATCAGTCTTACCAACTGCTGTGCCGTTAGTGGCCTTGGCCCCGAAAAAAGTCCTCACCGCGATGGTTCTTTTGCTTATTACATGAGCGAACCCATCCGAGACAACGATGCCAAGGGTGTTGGCCCTTTCATCTGGGCAAGCCTTGAGATGGAGAAGGACCCTCCCAGCCTCCCTTAAAGGGAGGAGATAGTTGTGAGTAAAGAAACGCTTCGCTATGATAACGAAAACTTTGCATCTTAAAGACAAACGCTAAGACGACAACTTGTTGACATGTTGACTTGTAGACTTGTTGACCTTTTACCCTTTAAACTTTTAAACCTTTATCCAAATGACCTTCAAAGAATTATCCCAAACCCGTTTCTCTGTTCGCAGCTACAGCAATGAGCCTGTTAGCAACAAGCAACTAGATTACATCATGCAATGTGCTCAGCTAGCACCTTCGGCAGTAAATTTTCAACCCTGGCACTTCTATGTGATAAAAACCGAAGAAATGAAGCAGAAAATACAGCAATGCTATAATCGCGACTGGTTCAAAACTGCACCAATGTACATTGTCTGCACCATTCTGCACAACGAGGCATGGGTGCGCAAGAGCGATGAGAAGCCACATGGAAACATCGACATTGCCATTGCCACCGAGCACATCTGCCTTGCCGCTACCGAACAAGGATTAGGCACTTGCTGGGTGTGCAACTTCGATGCTGCCCTTTGCAAGGAAATCCTTAACCTGCCCCAAAATGAAGAACCTGCAGTACTCATACCCATCGGCCACTTGGCAGAAGATTGCACCCCTGCACCAAAGAAACGCAAAGATATCAATGAAATTGTAAGCTATCTGTAAAGATACCTTAAATGATGAATCTGATAGTCATCTTGATAAGATGACACGTTTTTAATAGGCTTTTTAATAAACGCCATAACTTTTATAAGCAAAGAAAGTTTTGCTTTGATTAAATAAACTCGGTACACTGCGCCTTTATCAAACCGATATTGGCCTTGCTGTACTCAATTTCCCAAAAAGTGGTGAATAACTTTTGAAGATTTGGGAACTCTGTTGCGATGATATCGCAGGTGTTGTTGAATCTCTCGATTCTTGCTTCCTTAGAAGCAGCCTCTATAGAAGAGGCCTTAATTCCTGCCACCTACCATAAAAACCCATTTATTTTAAGCGTTTTTCAAAAAACAGCAAAATATTTTTTTTCTCCTCTTATATATAGGCGAATTTCTGTTTGTTTTTATCATGAGTAAATTTGTTGTATAAAGACACTTCAATTTCAGCAGAAACTCTGCGGAATCTATTATTTTTTTGCACATTCCGCAGAGTTTTGAAGTATTATCAGTATCTTTGCTACCGTAATCAAAAACTTGAATTAAGAAACAGAAATAAATAGAATATCAGTTGCCTGGTCAACATATAATTTCTCACGGCAAGGCACGTAAAGCAGTCCTCCACAAGGCTCCCATTTTGCACAGGGAGTTACGTTGTGGGGGACTGTTTTGTTTTAACGGTAAGTCAAATTTAAAAAAAAGAATATGGAAAAGAGAAACAAGAAAACGATATCACCCTGACCGCCCTAAAAGGGCATCAAGCCATCAACCTAGGGCAAGCGAAGCGACACCCTGGGAACCGCCCAGAAAAGGCATCAAGCTATCAACCCAGGGTAAGCGAAGCAACGCCCTGGGAACCGCCCTGAAAGGGCATCAAGCTATCAACCCAGGGTAAGCGAAGCGACACCCTGGGTATAAAACATAAACATCGCCCTGAAAGGGCAAAAGCAAAATTCACAATGGCACAATCCTTAAATAAAATATTTCTACACATCATATTTCATGTTAAGACAAAGTCACCAATAATCCATGATACCGATTTAGAACGGGTTCATGAATACATAGGACAATTAATCAACAAAATGGGATGTCAAACAGTGCGTGTGGGAGGTGTAGGCAATCATGTGCATGCGGTGTGCATGTTGTCAAGGGAAGAAACGGTTTCGCATCTCGTTGAAGAGATGAAACGCAACAGCAGTCGATGGATAAAAACATTGTCACCAAGATACAGATCGTTTGCATGGCAAGGAGGGTATGCGGCTTTCTCGGTGAGTCGGTCTGTGGTTGATAAGGTTGTTAGATACGTAAACAATCAAAAAGAACATCATAAAAAATTGACGTTTGAAGAGGAGTACATCAAGTTTTTGAAATTACACAATATTGATTACGATGAACGATATGTATTTACGGATTAATGGGTGAATATGCTTTTGCCCTTTCAGGGCGTTTGGGTGATACGTACATAAGATACCCATGGCGTTGCCATAGGGCTGAATGCTCAAAGCCCCTTCGGGGCAATGAATTAGAAAAACCATATTAACATTGCCCTGGGAACCGCCCTGAAAGGGCATCAAGCTATCAACCCAGGGTAAGCGAAGCAACACCCTGGGCATAAAACATAAACATCGCCCTGAAAGGGCATAAAGCCTACCTACCCTATCAGTAGGGTATCTGTAACTCCGCAGTACCTTTTCCTAGTCGCCGTTTTGTGACAATTATATAGATTAGTATGAAAACTCTTCACCTCGTCACAACAGCTTGCAAGTTATTGATTACAAGTATATAATAACGTGAAGAGGTTTACTTGCCTCTTCACCACTCTTCACATTGGGTTTAACCCTATGTTTGGTTGAGATTACATGAAAAA
>JAGHTY010000083.1 GCA_018065125.1 Candidatus Minthousia equi | reverse complement strand
CTGCTACTACCATCAATACTCCTCCTTACCTTTATCTGCCGTGCGATAAGCCTTCATCAAGGTATAGCATTCCTCCTTGTCGAAACCACGCAAACCAGCATATGTATCTGCCATTACCCTATGCATGTGTGGGGTTGCTGGCAATCGTTCAAAATTCTTGCATCCGCTTTTCACATCCACCTTTCCTACTGCTACTCGGTTAAGGTCGATGACATCCAACTGCACCTTCTGTTCCTCATCCAAGCGGAAAAGAATATTTCCACGTCCGTAATCCAAGTGGCGGTATCCATTGCTATGCAACACTGCCGTGGTACGTGCCACCTCTTTCAGCACCTCATCCATATAAGGCACCTCGGTAGTCATCAAAATGCCAAAATCTACCTGGCAAAGTGATACCTCGGTAACAAAAAAGCTCTGGTCAAACAGCAAGCCCTTGCGTATGGTGAGATAACCTACAGGCTGTGGTGTTCCTACTCCTAATTGCTGGAAAAGCAAAGCATTCTCATAAGCACGTTTTGCCTTTGAAGGACGAATTGTTCCATACACCAACTGATTGATGAAATGAGGACGATGATATGATTTTGCCACGTATTCCTTGCCATTCCATGTAAACTTGCGCAACTGGTTACGACCATTGTGAATCACCTCTCCCTGCCCTTGCGCAAACAACTGCGGAAGGGCCTGCAGATAAGGGGTGAGTTCCTGATACTGAGGATGTACCACAAGGTCTTGATGATGGAATAGGCTCATTTCTTACTTAGATTTTATCCAATCCTTTGGTAAATTTCAACCAATAGTATTTCAGTGGATTCTTGTATTTCAACTGCTTCCATGGGCGACTGGCATGAGGTCTGTGCCACACAGGAAGATTAGTGAACAGATAGTTATGCAATCCCATCTCAAGAGATTTGTGCGAGATAGTAACGTCAAACCAGTTTTTGCTGGCATCCAGCTGATGAAAATCGAACACCTGCAACAACTGAGGGGTGAGCAATGAGCAACAGAAACTGCAATGCTTCTTGTTATCCACCACTTGATTCTCCTTTCCCTGCGCATACTCGTAAGGATAGTTGATCTTTCCTTCCTCGTTTACTGTTACTGATGCAGCAATACCACACTGGGGATTGTGCAAGGCACCCTCCACCAATCCCTGCAGGGTATGAGGTTTCACCACCACATCACTTTCCACAATCAGCAAACCTGCCTCATGCTGCAATGCTTCCTGCTGTGCCATTTGCAGCACTAGCAGATAGTTTGGTGATGGATGGGTGGTTATATCTTCTAGATTTATCAACCTAAAGCCATACTGCTGCTGTGCCTGAATAAGGCGCGCCTTGGTTTCAGGAGTACTGAAATCGTTGTAAATGGTATAGGTAAATGGAACGGTCAACTTTGAATCCATTACCGCAGCAATGGTTTCAAGTGTCAGTTCTACCGAGTCTTTTACCGGAGTTAAAATATGCAGATGTTTCATTCTTTTCTTTTGTTTTTCAATTCCTCCTGTAGGCGAAGCCATTCGTTCTTGTCGCGCTTCCAACGGTTATGACTCCATAGCCAGAACTGAGGTTCCTGCTTTATCATTTCCTCCAAGAGGCGTGTGCAGTGGTCGGTAATCTCGTAATCGGGTTTCCCTTTCACATTATCATCCACCAATTTAATATGGCAGTGGTAATAACCACGTTTCACTCGCTTCATTTCACCTATCCAAACCGTAGCATCCACCTGTTTTCCAATCTTTTCTGTACCTACAAATACAGGCGTATCATGGTTTAGAAATGGAGTCCAATGATGAATATTTTCCATCTTTGGTGCCTGGTCAGAGATAAACCCAACGATGGTTTTCTGGTTATTTCGGCGCATAGTGATAATCTCTCTGAGCGTTTCCTTCATTGGGATACTTTTACCCCCAAAATGATTACGCATGTCCAGGAACAGCTTGTCAAATGCCTTGTTTTTCAGGGGATGATAAATCTGCGCGCATTTTATATCCTCGGGTGCCCAATAAGCAAGCGAAGCAATCCACTCCCAGTTGCCGTAATGACCTAGGTAAAAGAAACAGAACAATTTATTTTGTTCGTGCAATGTTCTGACCACATCATCCAATCCGCTGAAAGTCATACGACGCATCATCTGCTTCTTTGACATAGACAGCAACTTGATGGTTTCAACAATATAATCGCAGAAGAAATGGAAGAACTGCTTCATGAGGCGATTGACCTCGGCATCGGTCTTCTCGGGAAATGAATCGTGCAGATTCTTTTTAATGAGTTTCTTTCGGTAACCTATCACATAATAGCAAAGGGGATACAGCAATACGTCGGAAATAACGTAAAGCACACGCAGGGGCAGTAGCGAAAAGGCATACCCCAATCCGTATGTTATTGCGTAGGAGATACTCATAACAGGTGCAAAATTAAGATTTCTAGGCGAATTGAGCAAATAGTTCTTTGTTAATCTAAAAGAGTGACGTAACTTTGCAGACATGAAAGTAGTAGTAGATGACAAAATACCTTACATCCGTGAGGCGATAGAAAAGATAGCTGATGAGGTGGTTTTCCTGCCAGGGAAAGACTTTACCCCACAAGTGGTGAACGATGCCGATGCACTAATTATCCGCACGCGCACTCATTGCAACGAAGCATTACTGAAGGACAGCAAGGTGCAGTTCATTGCCACTGCCACCATAGGTTACGACCACATCGATACTGCCTACCTAAAGCAAAAGGGCATAGCATGGACCAACTGCCCTGGGTGCAATGCTGCCTCGGTAGGACAATACCTGCGCAGCACCTTACTACTGTTGAAACGTGAAAAGAATCTTGACCTAACTACTTGCACACTAGGTATTGTAGGTGTGGGACATGTAGGAAAAGAAGTGCTGAAGGTAGCAGAAGAGCTGGGTATTCGCACCTTGCTTTGCGACCCTCCACGTGCTCTTGCCGAGGGCGAAGAAGGTTTTGTTTCCCTACAGCAAATTGCCCAGCAATGCAATGTCATTACCTTTCACACACCACTCACAAAAGAGGGCGAGCATGCCACCTATCACCTTGCAGACAGCCACTTCTTTGCATCGCTGCAGCAGAAACCTTACCTGATTAACAGCAGCCGTGGTGAAGTAGTAGACAATCAGGCGCTGCTACAAGCACTGGAGCAGGGGCAGATTGCCGATGCCATCATTGATGTTTGGGAGAATGAACCGCAACTTTTGCTCCCTTTATTATATAAGGTATACATCGGCACTCCTCACATTGCCGGATACAGTGCCGACGGAAAGGCAAATGCCACACGCATGTCGCTACAGGCACTGTGCAGACATTTTGGCAAAAACGTGGAATTTACCATCACTCCACCCCCACTTCCTGCCGATTTTCAACCTAGTAGTGAAAAAGAGGTTTTGGCACTGCAGCTTTACAACCCACAAAACGACTCTAACTTACTGAAACTGCATCCCGAAAAGTTCGAAGAATTAAGGGGAAACTACCCCCTGAGACGTGAATTTTGCACACAATAAGCACAAATTGTGCACCCAAACAGCGAATTTTCACATAAAATCTTGCACATACAAATAAAATGTGTTTACTTTGCACCCGAATTTCGAAAATTATTAATTTTTTATTCACTTAAATTATAAAGTTATGTCTGAAATTGAATCAAGAGTTAAGGCTATTATCGTTGATAAGTTGAGCGTTGAAGAGTCTGAAGTTAAGCCAGAAGCAAGCTTCACTAATGACCTGGGTGCAGATTCTTTGGATACTGTTGAGTTGATCATGGAGTTCGAGAAGGAATTCGGTATCTCTATTCCAGATGATCAGGCTGAGAAGATCGGTACTGTAGGCGACGCTATCTCTTACATCGAGGCTAACGCAAAATAATTAATTCCCTAGGAATATAATGGAATTAAAGAGAGTTGTAGTAACAGGACTTGGTGCACTTACTCCAGTTGGCAACAATGCCGACGAAACTTGGGCAAACCTGCTTAAGGGTGTAAGTGGAGCAGGTCCTATTACTCATTTTGATGCTACCGCATTCAAGACACAGTTTGCTTGTGAGGTAAAGAACTTCAACGCTACCGAATTCGGCATCGACCGTAAAGAGGCTCGCAAGATGGACCTTTACACTCAGTACGCCCTTGCCGCTGCGAAGATGGCAATCGATGATACCAACTTGGATCTTGAGACTGAAGACAAGAACCGCATTGGTGTTGTTTTCGGTGTAGGTATTGGCGGTATGCACACATTCGAGGAAGAAGCTGGAAACTGGGCTGTTAACGGTGCCACTATGGGACCTAAGTTCAATCCATTCTTCATCCCTAAGATGATTGCCGACATCTGTGCTGGTCAGATTTCTATCCAGTACGGTTTCCACGGTCCTAACTATATTACAAGTTCAGCCTGCGCTTCTTCATCAAACGCTTTGGCAGATGCATTCAACCTAATCCGCTTGGGTAAGGCAAATGTAATCGTGAGCGGTGGTGCCGAGGCAGCAATCTTCCCTTGTGGTGTGGGCGGTTTCAACGCAATGCACGCATTGTCAACCCGCAACGACGATCCTCAGGGAGCTTCACGTCCATTCTCTGCAAGCCGCGATGGTTTCGTAATGGGTGAAGGTGCTGGTTGCCTTATCCTCGAGGAATACGAGCACGCTAAGGCACGTGGCGCTAAGATTTATGCTGAAATGGTAGGTGCTGGCATGAGCGCTGATGCTCACCATCTTACCGCTTCTCACCCAGAAGGTTTGGGAGCAAAGTTGGTTATGCAGAACGCTTTGGAAGATGCAGAACTGAAGCCAGAAGATATCGACTACATCAATGTTCATGGAACATCTACCGGTGTAGGTGACGTTTCTGAGGCAAAAGCAATCAAGGAAGTATTCGGAGAGCACGCATATAAACTGAACATCTCTTCTACCAAGTCAATGACTGGTCACTTGCTGGGTGCAGCTGGTGCAGTTGAAGCATTGGTTTGCGTATTGGCAGTGAAGAACGACATCGTTCCTCCTACTATCAACCACGCAGATGATGATCAGGATGAGCGCATCGACTACAATATGAACTATACCTTCAATGTGGCACAGAAGCGTGAAATTCGCGCTGCACTGAGCAACACATTCGGTTTCGGTGGTCACAACGCTTGCGTTATCTTCAAGAAATACGCTGAGTAATCGTGTTTATCACAGATTTTATAGATAGAGTACGACTCCCTTTCCGCAAGGACAAGGAGTCGTATTCTTGTTTATACCAAATCATGGGGTTCTATCCCCGCAACATTCAGTACTACAAACAGGCACTGATACATAGTTCTTCGGCCGAGAAGAACGACAAGAACCGCTACCTAAGCAACAATGAGCGCCTGGAATTCCTAGGCGATGCTATTCTAGATGCTGTGGTTGGAGACATTGTCTTTCAGCGTTTTAAAGGTAAGCGCGAAGGTTTCCTTACCAATGCACGCAGCAAGATAGTACAGCGCGATACCCTGAACAAGGTAGCACAGGAAATTGGCTTACTGAAACTTATCAAGACCTCGCACCAGAACAACACCCACAATAGCTACATGGGTGGCAATGCGTTCGAGGCACTAGTGGGTGCCATCTACCTTGACCGTGGTTATGACTGCTGTTATGAGTTCATGCAGAAGCGCATCCTTGGCAAGTATATCAACGTGGATAAACTGGCATACAAGGAAGTAAACTTCAAGAGCAAGTTGATAGAATGGAGCCAGAAAAATAAGGTTACCTGCGACTTTGAGCTGATTGAGCAATCTACAGAACTAAGCAGTCCTACCTTTACCTCACGTGTGCTGATTGAAGGCCTTGAGGCTGGTACAGGAAAGGGCTATTCAAAGAAAGAAAGCCAGCAAGAAGCTGCCAAAGCTGCCCTGGCAAAACTGAAAAAGCACCCAGAATTCATCGACCTTATCTTCCAGACAAAGGGCAAGCGTACTGCCATGGAAGAGAATCAGGCATTCTGTCTTTCGGATGAGTCTGTAACAACGAGTCTTCAGACAACAGATGACAGACTACAGACAACAGATGACAGACTACAGACAACAGACAACAGACAACAGACTACTCAAAACCCTGAACCCAAAACCAAAAACCCAGAACTCACAACTCAAAACTCTAGTTCTGAATTCGACCTGTCCGACATCTCTTTCAAAGAAAAGAAACAGAGTCGCGAAGATATCATTGCTGCTGCCGAGGCTGCTGCTTTCAGCGAGAATGCATGAAATACATTATTAAATAATGTGTAATCCCTCTTTTTTTCAAAACTTTGCGCTATCTTTGCTACCATGAACTAAATGGTTAGTAAATGAACGAAACTACACTTATTGGAAAATATTTCGCTTCGCGTGCCAAGGCCGTGGAGAAATACGATACGCAGGCAGAGGAGATTCAGCAGAAAGTAATGCAGAAACTGGTGCGCACTGCCGCACAAACAGAATGGGGCACCCAGCACCATTTTGATCAGATTCATTCTTACGAAGACTTTGCCCGTGCCATGCAGGTAAACACCTACGAGGAACTGAAGGGTTACATCGACCGCATGCGTCATGGAGAGAAAGACATCCTATGGCCAGGACAGGTACGCTGGTATGCCAAGTCTTCAGGAACCACAAACGACAAGAGCAAGTTCATCCCTGTAAGCAAGCAGGGACTAAAGGATACCCACTACATGGGTGGTACCGATGCCGTGGCACTTTACCTGCGCTCTAATCCAAAGAGCCGTCTTTTCTCGGGCCGTGCCTTGATTCTGGGTGGTTCACACGCATCGAACTACAATGTGGCAAACAGCTTGGTAGGCGACCTTAGCGCCATCCTTATCGAAAACATCAATCCACTGGTAAACCTGGTGCGTGTGCCAAAGAAGCAGACTGCCCTCATCAGTGATTTTGAGATAAAGCGCGACCGCATTGCACGCGAAACCATGAACAAGAACGTAACCAACATCAGTGGCGTTCCTTCATGGATGCTGAGTGTCATCAACCGCATTCTAGAAATCTCTGGAAAGAAATACCTGGATGAAATATGGCCTAACCTTGAAGTGTTCTTCCATGGTGGTGTGGCCTTCACCCCCTACCGCGAGCAGTATAAGCAGATAATCCGTTCATCACACATGCACTACATGGAGACCTATAACGCCAGCGAGGGTTTCTTTGGCTTGCAGAGCGACCTTTCGGATCCTGCCATGGAACTGATGCTTGACTATGGTGTGTTCTACGAGTTCATTCCTATGGATGAATTCGAGAAAGAGAATCCTACCGTAGTGCCTCTGACTGGTGTTGAGGTAGGCAAGAACTATGCCATGGTAATCAGCACCAGCTGCGGATTGTGGCGCTACATGATTGGTGATACCATCCGTTTCACCCAGAAAAACCCATATAAGTTCATCATCAGTGGCCGTACCAAGCATTTCATCAATGCCTTTGGCGAGGAACTGATTGTAGATAATGCCGAGAAGGGTTTGGCCAAGGCATGCCAGGAAACCGGTGCACAGGTAAGTGAATACACCGCTGCACCTATCTTCATGGATGCCAATGCCAAGTGCCGTCATCAGTGGCTGATTGAGTTCAGCGTGCGTCCTGATTCACTAGAACATTTTGCCAAGGTGCTAGATACCACCCTGCAGGAAATCAACTCCGACTATGAGGCAAAGCGCTACAAGGACATCACCCTACAGCCTTTGGAACTAATCGAGGCACGTCCTAACCTGTTCAACGATTGGCTGAAGGCAAAAGGAAAGCTTGGCGGACAGCACAAGGTGCCTCGCCTTAGCAACTCGCGCCAGCACATCGAGGAACTTTTAGGAATGATGAATGATTAAAGTCTCCCTCGGTCGAAGTCGCTTTGCTCGTACGATAACGATAACGAAAACGATAACTTGTTGACCCGTTGACTCGTTGACTTGTTGACTTAAAAAAAATGAAACATTTAAACCACATCATAGTACTGCTGATTTGCAGCATCGTCATTGCCTGTGCCAGCATAGGGTCGCCAGATGGTGGACCTTATGACGAAACACCTCCACGCATGGTGAGCAGCACGCCTACCGAGCGCGCTACCAAAAACGATGTAAAGAAGGTAGTACTTGAATTTGATGAGTTCATCAAGCTGGAAAATGCCAGCGAAAAGGTGATCATCTCTCCCCCACAGCTGGAACAGCCAGAAATCAAGGTTGCGGGAAAGAAGATTCAGATTGAACTACAGGATTCACTGAAGGCAAATACCACTTATACCATCGACTTTGCCGATGCCATTGTCGATAACAACGAGGGTAACCCTATGGGTAACTTTGCATTCACTTTCAGCACTGGCGAGAAGATTGATACCCTCGAAGTATCGGGTACCGTTCTTAATGCCGAGGACCTGGAACCTGTAAAGGGCATTCTTGTGGGGCTTTACACCGAGCACGAAGATACCGCCTTTACCAAACTGCCAATGGAGCGCATTGCCCGTACCAATGGTTCAGGACGCTTTGTCATCAAGGGCGTGGCAGCAGATACCGAATACCGCGTATATGCACTGAAGGACGTGAACCAGAACTTCATGTTCGACCAGAAGAGTGAGATGATTGCCTATCAGCGTCAGCTTATCACACCATCGTTCAAACCAGACATCCGCATGGATACCATCTGGGCCGATTCTGTTCATTACGACTCAATCGTGCCAGTGCGCTATACCCATTTCTTCCCCGACGACATTGTGCTGCGCGCCTTTACCGAGGAAATGACCGACCGCTACATGGTGAAGAACGAACGTCCCGAGCCTAACATCTTCAACCTCTTCTTCTCTTCAAAGTCAGATACCCTGCCAAAGCTGCGCGGACTGAACTTCAACGAAGAAGATGCCTTCGTAATCCAGGCAAACGAGCGCAAGGACACACTTCGCTACTGGATAAAAGACTCTACGCTGATCAAGATGGATACGCTAAACATAGAGTTAGCCTACTATGCCACCGATACGCTGGGTAACCTGGCAGTGCAGACTGACACCTTGTATCTTTCTTCAAAGCAAAGCCTGAAGAAAATTCTGCAGGAACGCCAGAAAAAGCACGAAGAATGGCAGAAGGAACAGGATAAGAAAAAGAAAAAGGGAGAACCATACGACAGCATCCCTCCTGTTGCCCCACTGGACATGACCATAAATAGCAGCAACATCAACCCCGACAGCTGGGTTACCTTTAAGTTCTCACAGCCCCTGAGCAGTGTAGATACGGCAGCAGTGCACCTGTTTCACAAGGAAGATACACTGTGGACCGAGGTGCCTCATCAGTTTGAACTTGTTCCGCACAAGCAGTTCGACTATCGCCTGATTGGCGAATGGCGCTATGGTGAGGAATACGAAATCCGCCTCGACTCGGCTATGTTCCAGGGCATCTATGGTGCTGTTACCAACGCACAGAAAGCACAGGTAAAGATACCTAAGGAAGAAGACTACTGCGCCCTTTACCTAAAGGTGAAAGGCGTGGAAGGACCTGCCTTTGTGCAGTTGCTGAATGGCGATAAGCCAGTAAAGCAATCTGATGTTCAGGCAGATGGAAATACCGAATTCTACTACCTAAAACCAGGCAAGTACTACCTGCGCCTGATTAAGGATACCAATGGAGATGGCAAGTGGACTACCGGCAAGTACGACGAAGACCTTCAGGCAGAAGAAGTGTTCTACTACCCATCGGCCATTACGTTGAAGGAAAGGTTCGATATCTCGCAAGACTGGGACATCAACGCCACACCAATTGAAAAGCAAAAGCCACAAGAAATTGTGAAGCAGAAGCCAGATAAGGAGAAATCGGTGAAAAGCCGCAATAAGGAACGTGAAAGGAAATTGAAACAATGAAGACTGTAGACAACAGACTGAAAGCCATCGCTATGGCTTTCGCTATCGCCTTCGCTATGGCCATTCCTGCCATGGCGCAGAAACCTGCCGAGAACAAAGCCATCAAGGCTGGCGAAACCCTGGTTTACGACCTGTACTTCAACTGGAAGTTTGTTTGGGTAAAGTGTGGTCGTGCCACCATGACAAACGTAAACACCATCTACAAGGGTGAACCTGCACTGAAAACGCACCTCATCACCCGTGGCAGTCCCGATGCAGACCGTTTCTTTGTGATGCGCGATACCCTGCTGGCATACATGACACCCCAGATGGTTCCCCTGTATTTCCGCAAGGGTGCCGAGGAAGGCAGTCGCTACACCGTTAACGAGGCAAGTTTCAGCTATGCCAATGGCGTAACTACCGCCAAGCAGGCCTATCAGAACAAGGATGGTGAATGGGAGTATAAGACAAACACCACCAAGGATGAAGTTTACTGCATGCTGAGCATGTTGAACCGTGCTCGCTCGTTCGATGCCAACAAGCTGAAACCTGGTCAGCGCATCGATTTCCTGATGACCGACCATAACCGCATCTGCCAGGAGACCCTCATCTACCGCCGCAAGGAGGTAATCAAGGCCGAGAACGACGTGAAATATCGCTGCATCGTAATGTCGTTTGTAGAAAGACGTGATGGCAAGGAAAAGGAAATCATCACCTTCTACATCACCGACGATGACAACCACATGCCTGTTCGTCTGGATATGAACCTGAAGTTCGGCTCTGCCAAGGCTTTCCTTTCCAGCGGTCGTAACTACAAGTACCCCATGACCTCGATTGTGAAGTAAAAAGACCCCCAAGCCCCCTTAAAGGGGGATGTGTAAGGGATTTATAAGTTTAAAAGTTTAAGAGTTTAAAAGTCAACAAGTCAACGAGTCAACATGTTTTCGCTATCGCTTTGCGTCTCTGCGACTCTATGTCTTTGCGACAGTCGCGCAGCGACAAGTCTGTTGTCCGTTGTCTATTGTCTAAAAAAAATATAACACTTATATCATATGCAAGAAGTATTTTCATACATCATCGGACTGGGCGCTGCCGTTATGATGCCAGTAATCTTCACCCTGCTAGGTGTGTGCATTGGCATCAAGGTGAGCAAGGCCCTGAAAAGTGGTCTGTTGGTAGGTGTGGGCTTCGTAGGCCTCTCTGTTGTTACCCAGTTGCTCACCAGCAGCCTGGGACCATCCCTGAACAAGATGGTAGAAATCTACGACCTTAACCTGCAAGTTTTCGACATGGGCTGGCCATCGGCAGCATCGGTGGCCTATAACACTGCTGTGGGAGCATTCATCATCCCTGTGTGCCTGGGTGTGAACCTGCTCATGGTACTCACACGCACCACCAAGACCGTCAACATCGACCTATGGAACTATTGGCACTTTGCCTTCATTGGTGCCATCGTGTATTTTGCCAGCGGCAGCCTGCTCTGGGGATTCTTTGCAGCAGTCATCTGCTACATTATCACCCTGGTAATGGCCGACCTCACTGCACATAAGTTCCAGAAATTCTACAAAGACATGGATGGCATTTCCATCCCTCAGCCTTTCTGCCAGAGTTTTGTACCTTTTGCCGTAGTCATTGGCAAGGCACTCGACAAGATTCCTGGTTTCGACAAGCTGAACATCGATGCCGAAGGCATGAAGAAGAAGTTTGGCCTGCTGGGTGAACCCCTATTCCTGGGTGTGATCATTGGTTGTGCCATTGGCTGCCTGGCATGCAAAAGCTGGGCCGACATTGTAGATAGCATCCCTGCCATCCTTGGTCTGGGTATCAAGATGGGTGCTGTGATGGAGCTGATTCCACGCATCACCAGCCTGATCATCGAAGGACTGAGACCTAATTCCGAGGCTACCCGCGAACTCATTGCCAAGAAGTTCAAGGGAAAGCGCGAGCTGAACATTGGCATGAGCCCTGCCCTGGTAATTGGTCACCCTACCACACTGGTGGTATCGTTGCTGCTCATCCCTGTCATCCTGTTCCTTTCAGTAGTATTGCCTGGCAATCAGTTCTTGCCTCTGGCATCACTGGCAGGCATGTTCTACCTGTTTCCTGCTGTACTGCCTATCACCAAGGGTAATGTGCTAAAGACCTTCATCATTGGTCTTGTAGCCCTTATCGTGGGACTGTACTTTGTTACCAGCCTGGCAGGATTCTTTACCTCTGCCGCACAGGATGTGTATAACATCACACAGGATCAGGCAGTGAAAATCCCCGACGGATTCAGTCAGGGTGCAGCCCTCGACTTTGCCTCAAGCCTTTTCTGCTGGGTCATCTTCCAGATTACTCATAACCTGCAGTACATTGGCGCCGGCATCCTCGTCATCATTGCTGCCTTCATGATGTATATTAATTATAAGAAGATTAATAGACCTTCATAAAGGTTTAAAGGTTTAAAAGTTTAAAGGTTTAAAAGTCAACGAGTCAACAAGTCAACGAGTCAACGAGTTTTCGTAATCGTACGAGCGTAGCGAGTGACTGTTGTCCGTAGTCTGTAGTCTGTAGTCTGTAGTCAAATATAAAAAAGATATGAAAAAATTAATTTTTGCTCTATTTATGGGAATACCTGCAATAGCAAGTGCTCAGATGAACTATACCGTTCAAACAGCATGCCATCCTGCCGATGTTAAGCACTATGATACCGAGACATTGCGCAGCCGTTTCATGATGCCAAAGGTAATGGCACCAGATGAGATTAACCTTACCTACACGCTGTACGACCGTCTTATCTATGGCGGCATCATGCCAGTGGCAAAGCAGCTGAAACTGGAAGCCTTCAAGGAACTGGGTCCAGAAATCACCTACTTCCTTGAGCGTCGCGAACTGGGTGTCATCAACGTGGGTGGTCCTGGCGTAGTAACCGTTGATGGAACCGACTATCCTATGGAATTCAAGGAAGCTCTGTATGTGGGCTGTGGCAACAAGGAGGTTACCTTCCGTAGCAACGATGCAGCAAATCCTGCCAAGTTCTACATCAATTCTACCCCTGCCACCATGCCATTCGTAACGCAGCTCATCACCACCGATAAGGCAAAATACGAAAAGAACAAGAAGAAATATGCCCTGGCCATCAGCGACAACTATGGCAAGGCCGAGGACAGCAACAAGCGTGTGGTAAACCAGATGATTGTAAAGACCGTTCTTGAGCGTGTGCAGGGCGGTGGCACCAACCAGCTGCAGGTGGGCCTTACCGAACTGGCACCAGGCAGTGTTTGGAACACCATGCCTGCTCATACCCACACCCGCCGCATGGAGGCATACTTCTACTTTAACGTGCCAGAGAACAATGCCATCTGCCACCTGATGGGCGAACCTCAGGAAGAGCGCTTGGTTTGGCTGCATAACGAGCAGGCCATCACCTCACCCGAGTGGAGCATCCACGCAGCAGCAGGCACCAGCAACTATACCTTTATCTGGGGTATGGGAGGCGAAAACCTGAAATACAGCGACAAGGACGAGATTCCTTACCTGCAAATGAGATAGGTGTGTAATAAAGGTTTAAAGGTTTAAAAGTTTAAAAGTTTAAAGGGTTAAAGGGTTAAAAGTCAACGAGTTTTGAGTTATGGGTTTTGAGTTCTCATTATTCATTAAGTCTGTTGTCTGTTGGCTTCGCCGAAATTGACCATCGTCTCGGCATAGTTCAAGCAAGCTTGACTCTGCTCTCGTCTCAGGCCAATTTTGTCTGTTGTCCGTTGTCTGTAGTCTATGAAGAAGCTTCTGCTGCTTTCAGGCATATTCACCGCATTGATTGGAGGAATCATCTACGTGCTTTACCGCGAGCACACGCTGCTCTATCAGCTCATGCCACAAAGCAGCATGCAGTCTCTGCGAGCCAATGCTCCCGCCCTGCCCCATTGGGTAGTTTATAACCTTCCAGGAGGACTGTGGAGCACTGCCTACATTCTCATCATGCACTGCGCGTGCCAGTTTGTGAGCCCCAGAAAAAGGCTTCTCTACGTTTCGGTCATCCCCCTCATCGGTGTTGCCTCCGAACTGCTGCAAGCTTTTCACCTGCTGCCAGGAGTATTCGACTGGCCCGACCTCATTGCCTATGCACTACCGCTTGCAGTTTATAAGACCCTCTCAACCTCCCTTAAAGGGAGGACTTAATAGAGGCGTAAAGATATAATCACAACTCTCAACATCCCCCTTTAAGGGGGACCGAGAGGGTCTCCTAATTATTATATAAAATGGATATCGAGAAAATCAAACAGCTGGAAAAAACCTTCCGTCCCTACATCATTGTAGGGTTCATTGTTGCGGCACTGTTCACCATCTTTGTGCCAAGAGATGAGAACAAAGACCGCAAGGACATTACATGCAAAACCGATTGGGACGCCAACCGCCCTCAGGTTGAGACTGTTGAAATCGACGGTGAAAAGTACGTAAAGATTGATGACGAAAGCAATGTTACCGAAAGTAACGACAAGCAAACCGAAGAGGAAAACAAAGAAGACGTTACCGTGAACAAGGAACTCGAAACCGACCCTTACGAAGAGCTTGAATCACTCATCGGCATGGAATCCGTCAAGGAAGAGGTCAGAAGCCTGGCCAACATCGTAAAGATTCAGAAAGAGCGCGAAGCCAAAGGACTGAAGAACGCCAAGATGTCGTATCACCTGGTGTTCACCGGCAGCCCTGGTACAGGTAAAACCACCGTGGCTCGCATCATGGCACGCATCTACAAAGACCTGGGTGTGCTGAAGAAGGGTCACCTGGTAGAAACCGACCGCTCGGGACTGGTAGCCGAGTATGTAGGACAGACAGCCGTTAAGACCAATGCCGTGATAGACAGTGCCATGAATGGCGTGCTGTTCATCGACGAGGCCTATGCCCTTACCGAGGCAGGACAGGGCGACTATGGCAGCGAGGCCATCTCTACCCTGCTTAAGCGTATGGAGGACGATCGCGATCGCCTTGTAGTGATTGTGGCAGGCTATTCTAACGAGATGAAGCGTTTTATCGATTCAAACCCAGGTTTGCAGTCGCGCTTTAATCGTTACCTTAACTTCCCCGACTACAACGCCGACGACCTCTACAAAATCTACATGCTCAGTGTAAAGAAGTACAAGTACATTCTCAGTGTCGAGGCATCCAAAACCCTGAAGGAAGTGCTCAACAAGGCTGTTGCCCGCAAAGACAAGCACTTTGGCAATGCCCGCTATGCCCGTAACCTGTTCGAGAACACCCTTACGGCACAAGCCAACCGACTGGCAAAATCAAATGTAAAAAACCCTACAGTAGACGATCTCTCAATCATCACTGCCGAGGACATTCTCAATGCTGTGAAGGCAAAATAATAAAAAAGGGACAATTGTGACTTTCTTTAAACCACGCAACATGGATAATGTCTCTTTTTCTGCAAATGCGGTATTAGAGTATGATGGAAACAAAATAAAACCTATAGATTCTGTCAACATAAGATTAGGCAAACGAGTTAGAAATGCAAAAAACATGTTATTTAGCTCTGTTTTTCCAGCAACACCTAAGACCGTTAGTACAATCAATATTTCTGAAGAGGATGACATTAAAATAAAAAATCCACGAAAATGGAAATATTGGAAAGGTTTTCATCTCAATAAATAGTATGTTAAATAGTATGTCAAGTATAGAAGAATTACGCAACCTTGATTTAAGATCCTCTAATCCTGACATTGTTAGACGAATCCTTACAGAGTTCGCAATTCTATGTGTACCTTTTTATATCAAGAAAGGAGTATATATATTAAGAGCTAGAAAAGGTAGAGGCTTTATCAAACGCAGTGAGATGACATATTGTCCTGTAAACAAATGTACAACTTTACAGCGTGCAACATTAGCAGGTCAAACTATGTTTTATGGAGTGATTTCAGACGATCAGTCTCATCAAGATCATGCACGTTGTGTCGCAGCAAGCGAATGCTCAAAACTATGTAGAGATGGAATTAGTTCTATTGGACGTGAAACATTCACGGTTGCACATTGGGAAATCACAAAACCATTGCATGTGGTATCTTTTATTACAGATAATACATTTCCGGATGTACATGATAATACTCTTCTAAACCAACTACGAGAAGCGCATGTGTTATTTCATGGAAATAATAATTCTACGTTAGAAGAAAAAGAAATTTCTCAGTTCATTAGTGATGAATTTTCAAAGGTGGTAAAGAATGGTGAAGATTATAAATATTTGATTAGCGCAACTTTAGCCACTGATATTATTAATAACATGGGGGTTGATGGCATCGTTTTCCCTTCAGTCCAGTTAGGCGGACAAGGGGGATTAAATATTGCCATTAAACCACAAGTTGTGAATAACAAACTAAAATTTGTAAGAACTTTAGAGCAGTCTCTATACAAAAGAAAAGATAAATCAGTTCTTCGAATAGAAAAAGCCACAGAGAAAGGAATTTCAAGACAAATTAATCAGATTCCAGATTTTTATATAATCAAGGAATTAGGAATAACAGACTTAAATAAATTACCAGAGTGTTAAACCTTCTTTTCATCCTTCAAAGATTGGTAACAGAATAGATAAAACTTCTGAGTTTAAGTGGAAGTTTCTAAAATCTGAGATTCTAATTCGATATAGAATCCTATTTTTTTGAATAAAATAATTACATAGTTATGGCTACAGTCGATACCAACAATGATTTGCAAGTAATAAGTGCAGATCAATTGCAAAGCAAAGATTTAGAATATGTGAAACTAGTCTCACATATTGCGACTTTGTGGGACAATGCTAGGACACAGGCGATTATCGCGGTAAACTCAGAGTTGCTCGATGCTAATTGGCAGACAGGACAATATATCGTAGAGTTTGAACAAGGTGGCAATGCCAAAGCTAAATATGGTGACAGATTGTTGATTAATCTATCCAAGGATCTGACTCG
>JAGHTY010000075.1 GCA_018065125.1 Candidatus Minthousia equi | reverse complement strand
GGACGTTAAGATGAGCAGACTGTTTGAGCATGAAATGCGAGTTTCTGCTCATTAGTCCATGCGCACAAATTTTAGTCCTGGAAGTGCAGCAGGTGAACTTTGCTTACCTCGACTTCGCCTCCCACAGCGATTTACAATTCCTTTGCTTCGTTTCCTTTCCTTCACCGGAAAGTAAATGAAAAAGTAAGCGAGGTAAAAATCATTAATCAGAATTGGCATTTGAAAAAATAGACATGAGAAAATGGTTGTATTTTACACATTATCAATATGTTGATTTTTCGGATAGGCGGATTTTTACTAAGTTTTTTGCTCGCGGCAGGTATTTACCGTAACCTTGCAGTGCAAAACAAAAATCGCGATTTCGTGTTTGCAACAGACTAACGACAATTAGAATCTGAGATGAAAGAAAAGACAAAAGCCGGATTTGCTTTTTCGAGACAAAGGTTCTAATGGGCGGAAACCAAACAGACGAGGCCACGGATGTTTGAAAAAGTTTGAAACTATTGAAAGTTCGCAGTGGGATGCGCACTCACGATGAACAAAGTAAGAACAAAACAGTAATGAGTTGTTTATGCTATAGCGATAGCAGTAACTCAACTCAAAACTTTTAAACCTTTAACTAGAGCCTGAAGCGCAAACTAGAGCCTGTAGTCGGTTGGCTTAAATGAAGCGAAGCAAAATGAAAACAGAAACTGTATTAGGAAAAACCTTACATAGCAAAATTGACCTAAAAGCAAGTTCACTTTTCCTATATATAAGAGGAGTAAAATATTATTTTGAAGTTTTTTTGAAAAATGCCGAAAAAAAATGAGATTTTATGGTGGATGGTAGGAATTAAACCGTACCTTTGCCATCGCTAAACAATTTGTTTGGCAATTTTCACACTCCCCACTTTACTGCTCTTCATAATAAGAGCTATTTTTTACTTCCACTTTATTTTTACATTTGATTTTTAACCAGATAGGGATAATTGTATCCCTACAAATAATAGTATATTACTATGACGACACTCATGCTCACAAACGTAGCTCCACAGGTAACTATTAAGGACATAATAGAACTGTTCTGTGTTTTTGGATTTGTAAAAAATGTTAGGATTATCCCCAACAAGGTTAACCCCAAGGACAATGGCTATGCCTTTCTGGAACTGCCCAACAAGGCTTCGAAAGAGGCATTTGACTATTACAAGAACAAGATTATGGTAAGCGACGGACACAGCAGGATGAAAGTGCAATTTGCTACTGGTGAAATGAGCGAGCACTCAAAAGAAATAGAGCAATACCGCTTGCAGCAACGACTAGAACGACATCTGCGCAAGATTAAGAACGAAATGGAGAGAATTAAAGTTATTACTAAAAAGAACAAAGAAAACAGCAAACCTCCTACGTCAAAATCATAGACGCAGATGGTATGTATAAAGTAAAAAAGTGATGGATTCCTCCATCACTTCTTTACAGCAAGTATTTCTTTGCGTGTTTCCTGGCGTGCTTTTTCATAGTCTGAAAGCTGCCCCGAAGGGTTTCGGAGGGGATTTGCCTCTACAAACTTTATGAGTTCTACGTAGATATCCTCGCCTGCGGTGGCCTGCGCTGCAAAGGCATCTTCATCGGTAAGCCATGCATCGCGCGCCTGGCGAAGCTGCTGGTAGATAGGCATCCTATCGTCCATGAAATGTTCAAGGAACTTATCGGTCATCAAAGGAGCACTGAGCAGCACGCAGCCATTGGCCTGCACCCACTTGTCGCCATCCATATCCACATGCTTATATATATAAGGTGTGTAGTTTGTCATCCAGTCGCGGTTATCATCCCACTCTATCTTGAACTGTGGCAGAAAATCGTGCTCGGTGTTCTGAAACTCTACCATGTCCTCGCCAAGGGCCTGCGTGTCGTAGATGTAGTAATGCACGGTGCCACTGTTGGTATTGAGCGTAAACACTGGGGTTGGGTCGGTATAACCAGGGCTGTAGAGCATCAGGGTGTAGTAGGGTTCGCCATTAAACTCATAGGCAAAGAAAAGGTTCTTATCTGCCCATGCCTGATCGGGGAATTCGGTAAGGCGCGCTGGATTTCCTTCCAAGTCGCCCTCGAAGATATACGAAGGATAGCTAGGGTAGAAAGAATGCATGATTTCGTCGGCCATGTGCTCGGCACCCGGAAGAGTCTCGATCAGTATCACAAACGCCTGGGTAGAAACGTGCGACACGACACTTGCCAGCATAATCTGCCCCTTGTTACCACTGTTCTTTGGAGCAAAACACATGGCGCCTGCCACGTTAGGAGCCGTTAGAAGCGAACCATGCAGATTTGCAATATCCAAATCGTTGCTCTGCACAAGCTGCACCAAACGCTGACCTAACTGCGCATCTGATACCTGACGGCGGTTCAATACCTGTACCTGCACCTGAAACGAATCGGCCTGCAATACTACCAAACTATCGGTGAACTGCTTTACCTCATAGTCTTGTGGCATACCTATGCCTAATCGCTGATACTTCCACTCAAAACCGCCTTGTGCCTTTATACAGACTACAGACAACAGACAACAGACAACAGTCAAAATTGGTCTGAGACGAGAGCAGAGCAACAAACTTGTTTGATTGCTATGCCAAGGCGATGGCCAATTTCGGCGAAGCCAACAGACTACAGTCAAAATTGGTCTGAGACGATTTTTTTCCTTAGACAACAGACTCATTTCTTTTAAACTTTTAAACTTTTAAACCTTTAAACTTTTAAACGATAACGATACGCTTTGCTACGAAAACGAAAACTCATAACTCAAAACTCACAACTCAAAACTCACAACTCACTTCAGCTGCAGCTCTGGATCCTTCAGGATTTCCTCGATACGTGCCAGCTCCTGGTCAGTGAAGTAAAGGTTGTTGATGGTATCGAGATTGTTATCCAGCTGCTGAACGCTGCTTGCACCGATGATGACACTGGTTACACGCTCATCGCGCAGAATCCATGCCAACGCCATCTGTGCCAAACTCTGACCACGCTGCTGTGCCAACTCGTTCAACTGGCGTGCTGCCTCAACACGGGCTGGGGTAACGGTTTCGGTTTGCAGGAAACCTGTAGCACGCGCTGCACGACTGCCCTCGGGGATGCCATTCAGGTAACGGTTGGTGAGCAATCCCTGTGCCAAAGGTGAGAAACTGATGAAACCGCTTCCGTTCTGTGCTGCCAATGGGATGTTCTCGGCCTCGGGAGCACGATTGAACATGTTGTAGCTGTACTGACTAATCAGGCAAGGCACATGTGCCTCCTTCAGGATGTCGTAGCACTTTTGCTGCAGCAGTGGTGGGTATTTTGAAATACCAACATACAGTGCCTTACCCTGACGAACAATGTCGATAAGTGCCTGCATGGTTTCTTCTACAGGTGTTACGCCATCGTAACGGTGACTGTAGAAAATATCGAAGTATTCCAAGCCTGTACGCTTCAGGCTCTGGTCGATGCTGGCCATAAGGTTCTTGCGTGAAGAACCATCGCCGTAAGGACCAGGCCACATGTCGTGACCAGCCTTGGAAGAGATAATCATTTCATCACGGTGTGAAGCCAGGTTCTCTTTCAGAATCTTGCCAAAGTTTCTTTCGGCACTACCTGGTTCTGGACCGTAGTTGTTTGCCAAGTCGAAGTGTGTTACATCGCGCTCAAAGGCACGCAAAATCATAGCAGTGGCAGTTTCGTAACTGTCAACGCTACCAAAGTTATGCCACAAACCCAATGAGATTTTTGGGAGTAGCAGGCCGCTGTGACCACAGTAATTAAATTCCATGCTTCGCTACGAAAACCTTTAAACTTTTAAACCTTTAAACTTTTAAACCTTTAAACTTTTAAACGTTTAATAATCTCTTCTCTGCTTCAACAACTTTCTCGAAGTTAAAACCATCCATGTTTTGCTGCATGAGGGCCTGAATCTGATCGTTGCAGAGGTTACCGATGCTACCTTCGTGGGTGTGGTTCACGTTCTTGTTTGGCGTGAAGTTACCAGCCTCGATATCAAGGCCCACCTTCTTATAGGCATCGCGGAAAGGCATGCCGGCAGCTGCCAGGCGGTTTACCTCTTCTACAGAGAAGATGAAATCGTATTTTGGATCATCCAGGATGTGCTGGTTCACCTCTATCTTGTTGATGATATAGGCAGTCATCTTCAGGCAGTCCTCCAGTTCATCGAAGGCTGGCAGGAACACTTCCTTGATGATTTGCAAATCGCGGAAATAGCCCGATGGCAGGTTGTTCATCATGAGCATTACCTGCTGAGGAAGACTCTGTATCTTGTTGCACTTGGCACGGGTAAGCTCGAACACATCTGGGTTCTTCTTGTGAGGCATGATGCTTGAACCGGTGGTGCAATCGGCAGGCAACTTTACAAAGGCAAAGTTCTGACTGTTAAACATGCACGCATCGAATGCCAGCTTTGCCACGGTACCGGCAATGGTTGCCAGGGCAAATGCCACGTTGCGCTCCATCTTTCCACGACCCATCTGCGCATACACCACATTGTAGTTCATGCTGTCGAATCCCAGCAACTGGGTGGTCATGGTGCGGTTTAGTGGGAATGAAGAACCATAGCCTGCTGCCGAACCCAATGGGTTACGGTTACACATCTTATAGGCTGCCTGCAAGAAGAGCATATCGTCGGCCAAGCTCTCGGCATAGGCACCAAACCAAAGTCCAAAACTGCTTGGCATAGCAATCTGCAAGTGGGTGTAACCCGGCATCAGCACGTTTTTATAACGGTTGCTCTGGGTGATGAGTTCCTGGAACAAATCGTTTACACACTCGGCAATCTCGTGCAGGCGAGTACGGGTAAACAGCTTCAGGTCAAGCAGCACCTGGTCGTTACGGCTGCGGCCGCTGTGTATCTTCTTGCCAATGTCGCCCAACTTGCGGGTGAGCATGAGTTCTACCTGTGAGTGGACATCCTCCACTCCTTCTTCTATCACAAACTGGCCGCTTTCTGCCACGGCATATATGTTACGGAGTTCGTGCAAAATCTGCTGCAGTTCATCTGCCTGCAACAGTCCGATGCTCTCCAGCATGGTAGTATGTGCCATTGAGCCCAGCACATCGTGCTTGGCAAGGTAGAGGTCCATCTCGCGGTCACGTCCCACGGTGAACTTCTCGATTTCGGCAGTCATCTGCACGTTCTTCTCCCAAAGTTTTGAAGCCACGATTTATTATTTTTTTATGTTGCTACGCAACGGTTTGAACAGTTTGAACGGTTTGAGTGTTGCTACGCAACGGTTTGAACGGTTTGAACGGTTTGAGTGGTTTGAAACCCATCAAACTTTTCAAACTGGAGCCGAAGGCGACAATCAAACTGAAGCCGAAGGCGACTATAACGAATACCCGTATGGAATACGAGCAAGAAGCTCGGCAACTTGTTCTATGCCATCCTGCAGTTTACTTTCTACCATCTTGCGGATGAAGAAGTTTAGTTCTGCCTTTATGGTGAGGCGCATCTTGCAACCTCCGGTAGAAACAGGCAACAACTGAATCCACATGGTGAAAGGCAGAGGCGAGCTGACCGTTTCCATCTTGATGGTGCGGTTTTCCTCGCGCTCTACTATCTGTAGGCTGATATCTCCTACTGCAGAAGTGTGAATGGTAACAGAATCCTGATCGAAGGTCATGCCTTGCAACACTTCCTGCAACTTCTGAATTTGCTCGGCCGACACCTGGCCATTACCCATGCTCTGTGCAGCATTGGCAAAGTTTGGGTCGGAAACACGCTCCTTCACTACTGCCAGATTGTTAAGGTCCGACAGTTTAGCATACACCACTTCCAGCGGATAGGGTATCTGCTTAACGTTACTTTCGTATTTTGCCATTGTATGATGGATTAGCCCTCCCAGTGTGCTGGGTCCTTACGCCATTCGTTCAATACAGGGATATCTTCCTCGGCAATGTACTGAGTCTTCAATGCTACCTCGAGCACTGCCTCGTAGTTGGTAAGGGTAATCAATGGCACCTTAGCTTCCTTGAATGCCTCGACTGCAGTGTCGAAACCATAGGTATAAGATGCTACCATACCGATTACATCGCAACCGTTGCGACGAATAGCCTCAACAGCCTTCAAGCTGCTGCCACCAGTAGAAATCAAATCTTCGATGACAACTACCTTCATGCCTGGACGAAGTTCGCCTTCAATCAGGTTCTCCAAACCATGATCCTTTGGTTTTGAACGAACATAAACAAATGGAAGGTTCAATTCATCTGCCACCAACGCACCCTGAGGGATAGCACCTGTAGCAACACCAGCAATGGCATCAACATCACCAAACTTCTCAAGGATTACGCGAGAGATTTCAATCTTCACGAAATTACGCAACTCTGGGTAAGAAAGAGTCTTGCGGTTATCACAATAGAAAGGTGATTTCCAACCACTTGCCCATGTAAAAGGATTGTTTGGCTGCAACTTGATAGCCTTAATCTTCAGCAGTTTGTCTGCAAAAATTTTTTCTAAAGTCTTCATAAAAACACATTATCGATAATTACTGCGCGCAAAGATAATAAAAAGTTTAAAGGTTTAAAAGTTTAAGGGTTTAAAAGTTTAAGGGTTTAAAAGTTTAAGGGTTTTGAGTTATCGCTATCGCCATCGCTGCGAAGTCAAACTATTCAAACCATTCAAACTACTCAAACCGTTGCGAAGCAACATCAAACTGCCGAAGGCATCAAACTACTCAAACTGCGCGAAGCGCTTCAAACCGTTGCGCAGCAACTATCTATCGCTTCACTGGCTTCATCAAAGTTGTAACCTCGCGAGGCAGCAAAGCGGAGGAGTTTCATGCGAAGTTCGTAGGGAGAGGATGCCTTTATGGTACGTGCCTTGGTGCGCAGCAAACTCTGCAGGGCATCGGAATATTCCTCTTGATTTATGTCGTGCAGAAGAGGTTCGAAGATGTGAGAATCAATGCCCTTCTGGTGCAGTTCCATGGCAATGCGACGGGTGCCCCAACGTGCAAAACGAACCTTGTCGTGAATGAAGGCACGAGCATAACGCTCATCATCAAGATAGGATTCCTTATACAAGCGAGCAATGATACGTGCAATGACCTGCTGGTTCTCGGTGTGCCGAAGCAAACGGCGTTGCACATCGAAAGCACAATGCTCGGAACCAGCACACATCAAGGTAGCAATGCCATATAGTTCTTGTTCGGTTTTTTCCTTCTTCATTTAACAGCCTTTACCATGCGTGGAAGACCAAAACGGTCGTTGCGCAGTTCTACATTATGATACCCCTGTTGCTGCAGCAGCTGGCAGGTTTCTTGTCCAAAGCGACTGTTGATCTCCAGATAAATGGCGCCACCCTGCTTGAGTCCTTGCTGCCCCAAAAGCCCCAAAGCACGGTAAAAGCACAAGGCGTCATCATCAGGCACAAAGAGGGCCATACTGGGTTCCCAGTTAAGCACTTGTTCTTGCATATCAGCACTTTCTGATTGTGCAATATAGGGAGGATTACTTACCAACACATCCCAGCAATCTGACTGTGTAACAGCAGTTTTCAGTATATCTTGCTTTGAAAACGACACTTCCGCCTGCAACTGCTGTGCATTCTGCCGTGCAATGCACAAGGCATCATCACTTAAATCCACAGCTTGCACACAGGAAAGTGGCAACGCCTTTTTCAGGGAAATGGCAATGCAGCCACTGCCAGTGCAGGCATCCAATATTTTCACATTCTCAGAAGTAGATATATCTGCCAGAATCCACGCTACCAAATCCTGTGTTTCGGGACGTGGAATCAGCACGCCAGGTGCCACGCGGAACTGCCATCCACAGAAATATTCATGCCCCAGCACATACTGCAAGGGTTCTTTTTTGAGCAGCCGTTCTAAAATATTACGCAGCAACAGTTGCTTGCTTTCGCACAAATCACTATCTTTGCCCGTAAATAGCAGCGCCTGTGACAGGCACAGGGGTTCTTCCTCGAGCACGCGACGCGCCATTGCCCGAGCCTCGTGAGGTGGGTAAACGGCAGATAAAGCGTGAATGACAGAGGTAAGTATCATGCTGCAAATGTAATGATAAAATCTGACTCTGCGAAATGACAAACGACGAAATATACATGCGCCGCTGCATTCAGCTGGCAATGAACGGAAAGAAAAATGCGCAGCCCAATCCCATGGTGGGAGCAGTAATCGTGCACCAAGGCCGCATCATTGGCGAAGGCTATCATGTGTGCTGCGGACAAGGACATGCCGAGGTAAATGCCGTGAAGTCATTGCGCAGAACTGCCCTGTCTGAACTGGGTGCAGGCGCCACAGAGATGCAGATTCAGGAATGGGTTTATAGCCATTGCCGTGAAGCAGAGATATACGTCAGCCTGGAACCCTGTGCACATTTTGGCAAGACTCCTCCATGTGCCGACATGCTGGCATTGCTGCAGTTCAAGCGTTGCGTGATAGGTTGCAAGGATCCCTTTGCAAAAGTGAGCGGAAGAGGTATCCAGAAGCTGAAGGATGCTGGCATAGAAGTGGTAGTGGGGGTGCTTGAGAAAAAGTGCCTGGAACTGAACCACACTTTCTTTACCTTCCATGCCAAGCATCGCCCTTACGTGTTCCTGAAATGGGCTCAGAGTGCAGATGGATGCATGGCACTGAAACGCGAGAAACCAGAGGATGCCGCACTGCAGGTTTCTACCCCTCACACGCAGATGCTGATTCACAAGGAGCGCAGCGAATACCAGGCGATTCTGGTAGGCAAGAATACTGCCTACCTAGATAACCCCAGCCTTACCGTTAGGGCATGGGTAGGAAACAATCCCCTAAAAGTGGTGGCAGAAACCCATAAGGAAATCCCTCATCTTTTAGATGAACTGTACCAGAAAGGCATACAAAGCCTGATGGTGGAAGGTGGAAGAAAACTATTAGACAGCTTTCTGGAAAGTGGCCTTTGGGATGAGATTCAGGTAGAGATTGGAACAGAAAACGCTGGTGAAAATGGCATAGCAGCACCACAGCTTCCGCACGATTGTGTACAGGAAGAATTTGAACTGTTTGGGCATCATTTTTTGCGATTGTTTCCAAAAAGAATCTAAAATCTGTCTAATTTTTCCTTAAATGCCGATAATTTGGCGGTCTTTATCTATAATTTTCACTAATTCTCATTAACTGATTTGAGTAGGTGCAATATTCTTATTATTTTTGCACCTTGAAACAAAATAAAATAATAGATGAGAAGAAGTTTTTACGGACTGATTGCCACACTGGTTTTGCTGTGCACCACATCTTGTATCAAAGATAAGGACGTGGATTATTCTGACTACAACGAGTGCGCAATCACATCTTTCAGCATAAACAATATCGAAACTAAGTTCACCACCAAGAACAAGGCTGGCATAGACAGCACTTATACCGTGACCTACACGGGCACCAGGTGCAAATTTATCATCAACCAGACTACCCGCGAAATCTATTGCGCGGATTCATTGCCTGTAAACACAGACATTACCCACGTGGTGTGCAACGTAGGATGCGACGGACATGTATATTACAAAAAGAACGCCATCGTTGGCAGCGGCGACGAATGGGGTGCCATAACTGATTCTATCGACTTTACCTCTCCTGTGCTTTTTCGTTCTGTATCAATGAACGGAGCACAACACATCGACTATTCTGTAAAACTGAGTGTGCGCAAGGTAAAGGCAGACTCTACCGTATGGGCTAAGCAGAGCGAGGCATTTGCCGGAGCTGCAATGACTGCTCCACGTGCTATTGTGATGACCGACAAGGTAGCAGTTTATGGCATGGATGGCGGTGCGCTGAAGGTTTGCACTGCCGACAAGGGTACCAACAAATGGAGTGCCCCACAAGATGTTAACGGACTGAGCGCTGATGCACACTATACTTCAATGACCCTGTTCCAGAAGAAGCTGTATGTGGCAGATGGCGGCAAGCTGCTTACCAGTGAGGATGGCATCAGCTGGACAGAGAACGGTGCTAGCATGACACAGCTGTTTGGCAGCAACTCAACCCAGATCTTTGGTGTACTGGATGGCGTGTTCATGATCAGCAACGATGGAACCAACTGGGATGTGGACACTACCGAATATCCAGACTTTATTCCTAACGACTTTATCTACAGCTTTACAGGAAAACTGAATACCAACAACAATATTGAGCGCACCATTACCCTGGGTACCGTAAAGAATACCTTGAACGTATTTGGTAACGTGTGGTACAGAAGTGGCAACGACAGCTGGAGCTACATGTACACATCTGCCAACACCGAGTATCGTCTGCCAAACATGCAAAACCTTGTGGCATTGGCATACGGCAAGTATCTGCTGGCATTTGGAAATGACTTGAAGAAACTGTATGTGTCAAGAGACTGGGGACTTACCTGGAAAACTCAGGAGAACGAAAAATTTGAGACCTATCCAAAGCTACCTGTAGAGGTAATGGGTACTACAGATGAATATACTGCCTACGTAGATGATGATGACTACATCTGGATTATCTTCTGCGGAAGTGGTGATGTTTGGAAAGGAAAACAATTTAAATAAGCAACTTTACGGATGAAAACTTATAAGGAACAGCTGGACTTTAACCGCATACCTCAGCACATTGCCATTATCATGGATGGCAACGGACGTTGGGCCAAGGCACAGGGCATGCAACGCTCGATGGGGCATCAGGCTGGCGTGGCAACGGTAGAGAAAATCACTGCCGAAGCTGTGCGTCTGGGTGTGAAGTACCTTACGCTCTACACTTTCTCGACCGAGAACTGGAACCGTCCTGCTGATGAAGTAGCAACACTGATGGGACTCATCCTCTCAGAACTGAAAAGTGAGCTGTTTGAGAAAAACAATGTTCGATTCCGTTTGATTGGCGATTTTGACCGCCTGCCTGCCGACGTAAAGAAAGCAATCCGCGACCTGGAGGAATTTACCAAGGATTTCGACAGCATGACTGTTGTGATTGCACTGAGCTATTCTTCACGCTGGGAAATTACTGAAACTGCCAAGAAACTGGCATTGGCAGCAAAGGAAGGAAAACTCAATCCTGAAGATATTACAGAAGATACCATTTCGCAGAACCTTAACACAGCATTCATGCCTGATCCTGAACTGCTGATACGTACCGGTGGCGAAATCCGCCTGAGCAACTACCTGATGTGGCAGTGCTCATACTCAGAGCTGTATTTCTGCGATACTTTCTGGCCCGACTTTGACGAAGAGTGTCTGAGCAAGGCAATATACGATTATCAACAAAGAGAGCGCAGGTTTGGAAAGACCAGTGAACAGGTAGCCAAACCATAACTTAATATATTAAGAATATACGCAAAGAATGAAAAAGATAAGCATCAAGAGAATACTTTGGTTAATGACCCTGCTTTTGAGTCTGCCACTTACCATGCAGGCACAAAAGGTTGAGGAGAAACCCGAAATTCTTTATTCGGGAACACCACGTCAGTGCGAAATTGGTGGCATCAAGGTAGAAGGTATCAAGAACTACGAAGATTATGTATTGATTGGAATCTCGGGACTGAGCGTGGGTGAAACCATTTCACTACCTGGTGACGAGATCACCACAGCAATCAAGCGCTACTGGAAGCACGGCTTGTTCTCAAACGTACGTATCGAGGCAGACAGCATCGTGGATGAGAAGGTTTACCTGAGAATCATTCTGGCACAGCGCCCTCGTATCTCAGAAATCAACTATCTGGGTGTAAAGAAGAGCGAACGTGAGGACCTGACTAACAAGCTGGGCTTGGTAGCAGGTAACCAGATTACGCCAAACCTTATCGACCGTACCAAGATCCTTATCAAGAAATACTTTGATGAGAAGGGATTCAAGAATGCTGAAATCAATGTAATTCAGCTGCAAGACAAGAAAGATCCTGATAAGATAATTGTCAATGTTGAGATTGACAAGAAGGAAAAGGTAAAGGTTAATCAGATTACCATTGAAGGCAACCAGGTACTTACTGCCAACAAAATCAAAGGTTTGATGAAGAAAACCAATGAAAAGGGTAAGCTGAAGAACTTCTTCAAGCCTAAGAAGTTCATTACCGAGAAATATGAAGAGGACAAGGATAACATCATCAAGAAATATAACGAACTGGGTTATCGTGATGCTACTATCGTAGAAGACAGCGTATCTCCTGGTCCTGAAAATACCGTAAATGTATATCTGCGTGTAGATGAAGGCCAGAAGTATTATGTTCGTAACATTACCTGGGTAGGTAATACCGTGGTAAGCACCGACCAGTTGGCAGCTTCACTGCAGATGAAGCGTGGTGATGTCTATAACCAGACACATCTTGACAAGCGAACCAAAAGTGATGAGGATGCAATTGGCAACTTCTACTACAACAAGGGTTATGTGTTCTTCAACCTTGACCCTGTGGAAGTAAACATCGTCAATGACTCTATCGACCTGGAAATGCGTATGACCGAGGGACCTCAGGCTGCCATCAGCCATGTGCGCATCATCGGTAACGACCGCCTGTATGAAAATGTAGTGCGTCGTGAGTTGCGTACCAAGCCAGGCGACCTTTTCTCAAAGGAAGCACTGGAGCGTTCTTATCGTGAAATTGCACAGATGGGACACTTTAACCCAGAAACCATCAATCCTGACGTGAAACCAGACCCTATAAATGGTACAGTGGATATCAACTATATCCTGGAATCAAAGGCTAACGACCAGATTGAGTTCTCTGCTGGTTGGGGTCAAACAGGTATCATTGGTAGATTGTCACTGAAGTTTACCAACTTCTCAATGCACAACCTGTTCAAGAAAGATACACGTAGACGTGCTTTCCTGCCACAGGGTGATGGACAGACTTTCTCTATCAGTGGTCAGACAAACGGTACCTACTACCAGAGCTATAGTCTTTCATTCTTTGACCCATGGTTTGGTGGCAAGCGTCCTAATTCATTCTCTGTTACCGGTTTCTACTCAAAGCAGACTGACGTTAGTAGCAACTACTACAACAGTGCCTGGATGAACACTTATAACAGTTACATGATGGGTATGGGTAGCTACTATGGTGGCGGATACGGATATGGTTACAACAGCTATGAAAACTACTACGACCCAGACAAGAGCGTTCAGTTGTGGGGTATTTCACTAGGTTGGGGTAAGCGCCTTCGCTGGCCTGATGACTATTTCACTTTATCGGCAATGCTTTCTTACCAGCGTTATCAGCTGAAAGACTGGCAGTATTTCATCATCCAGAATGGTAACTGTAACAACATTAACCTGTCTCTTACCCTTTCAAGAAACTCTACCGATAACCAGATTTTCCCTCGTAGAGGTTCTGACTTTACCTTGACAGGTACCATTACCCCACCTTGGTCTTCTTTCGACAAGAAAGATTATGCTAACCTTGCTACCGATCCAAAGAGCTTGAACTACCAGAGAGAACTGGCAGAAAAGTTCAAGTGGATTGAATACTACAAAATCAAGTTCAACAGCAAGACCTATACAGCTCTTACCGGTGGCAACAAGTGCCCCGTGCTGATGACACGTGTTGACTTTGGTTTGCTGGGTGCCTTCAACAAGAACAAGCGTTCTCCATTCGAAACCTTCTATGTAGGTGGTGATGGTATGACAGGTTACTCAAGCAGCTATGCTACCGAAACCATTGCATTGCGTGGTTACGAAAACGGTTCACTTACTCCATGGGGTTACGAAGGTTATGCCTACAGCCGACTGGGATTGGAGTTGCGCTACCCTATCATGCTTGAAACATCTACAAGTATCTATGCTCTGGGCTTCCTGGAAGGTGGTAATGCATGGACAGATGCCAAGAAGTTCAATCCATTCGACATGAAGCGCTCTGCCGGTGTTGGTGTACGTATCTTCCTGCCAATGATTGGTATGATGGGTATTGACTGGGCATATGGTTTCGACAAGATTCGTGGCAGCAGACAGTATGGTGGTAGTCAATTCCACTTTATCATAGGTCAAGAATTCTAAAAAAATGCAATTATTTACCTATATATCACCTTATATTAAAATAATAAACTATTTTTGCAAGAGAATAATTAACAACTAGCGTAAAATTTAAAATCAGAAAATAATGAAGAAACATATTTTATTAGTATTGGCATTTGCGCCACTGACTGTATTTGCACAGAAATTCGGTGTAATCAACCAGAACGAAATTGTACAGGCTATGCCTGAGTTTACCGCTGCACAGAACGAGTTGCAGAAGCAGGGCCAGCAGTTTGACGATGAACTGAAGCGCATGCAGGACGAATTGCAGAAGAAGGCAGAAGCATTCGACAAGGAGCAGGCTACCCTTCCAGACGCAATCAAGACTCGCCGTCAGAACGAATTGCAGGAAATGTATCAGAAGATTCAGCAGTATGCACAGGATGCTCAGACACAGATACAGCAGCTGCAGCAGGAGAAGATGGCTGCTCTCAGCGACAAGATTCAGAAGGCTACCGATGAAGTTGGCAATGCTGGTGGTTATGTAGCAATCTTCATGGAAGGTTCAATGCCATTCATCAGCAAGACTGCTTGCACCGATGTTACCTCACAGGTTAAGGCCAAGTTGGGTATCAAGTAATAAAGAGTTACACCTTATATAATATAATGTCGCCCAATCTAAGGTTGAGCGACATTTTTTAAAACATTCCCCTATGAAAAAAGTAATTATTGCCCTACTCATGGTGCTGCCTCTTTCGGCAATGGCACAGAAATTCGGTTACATGAACTACAATGATGTATTAACCGCAATGCCCGAATATCTTCAGGCACAGAATAAACTGACTGACCTGAAAGCACAGTACAAGGCAGAAACCACCCGCTCGGAAGAAGATTTCAACCGCAAGTACAACGAGTTTCTGGAAGGACAGAAAGACTTTCCACAGAACATCCTGCAGAAGCGTCAGAAAGAGTTGCAGGATTTGTACCAAAACGGCGTTCAGTTCCGTGAGGAATGTGAGAAACTGCTGAAGAATGCAGAAACCGAGTTAACCAACCCTGCAAAGGCAAAACTGAATGCAGCTATTGGTCAGGTGGGAACAGAAATGCAATTAGACTACATTGTAAACGTAGAGAATAACAACATCTTGTTTGTAGGTCCTAACGGCATTGACATCACCAATGCTGTATTGGCAAAACTGGGCATGCAATAATGGCCATAAAATACCTACCTCAACAACCAGGCCCCATCGGCTTGTTCGATTCTGGCTATGGTGGACTTACCATCTTAGAGGGTATCCGCAAGCGGTTACCCCAGTACGACTATCTGTACTTGGGTGACAATGCACGAACCCCCTATGGCACCCGTTCGTTTGAGGTAGTGTATGAATTTACGCTACAAGCCGTAAGACGCCTGTTCGAGTTAGGATGCCATCTGGTTATCCTGGCTTGCAACACGGCATCGGCAAAAGCCCTACGAAGCATACAGATCAACGACCTCCCCTATCTAGACCCAGACAGAAGAGTACTAGGTGTTATCCGCCCTACTGTGGAAAAGATAGGTGACATTACACAAAATGGACATGTTGGATTATTGGGTACCCTAGGAACCGTACGTTCACAATCGTATGATATAGAATTAGCCAAGTTCTACCCCAATCTGCAGTTTACAGGTGTGGCATGCCCAATGTGGGTACCACTGATTGAAAACAACGAATACGACAAGCCGGGAGCCGACTATTTTGTGCAGAAATACATCACAGAACTATTAGACAAGGATCCCGAAATAGACACCATCATTCTAGGGTGTACACACTATCCCTTGCTGATGGAGAAAATAAAGCAATGCACACCTCCACACATCAAGCTGGTGCCTCAAGGAGCATACGTTTCCGAGAGTTTGGAATCTTACCTGCAACGACATCCTGCCATTGAACAGGTTTGTTCGAAAAACGGAGGTTGTGAATTCCTAACCACAGAGCAACCAGAAAAATTCACAGAAAACGCTGCCATCTTCCTGAACCAAACCGTGGCAGCAAAAAAAATAACACTGGAGTAAAGAATGAGAATCACACTTTTTTTCCTTGGCTTTTGCTTAAGTATGCTTAGCGCTACGGCACAAATCAGTGCCCAGATGACTAGTGAAGAGCTGCTTAATCAACTAGACAAGGAACTGGATAAGCATGGCATGTACGAACGTATGTACCTGAAGAAAGTAGATTCCATTCGCTGTGCACCCTATACCGACCCCTTTGAAAGAGATTGGAAAATGTACGACGTTTTCCGCTTTCACAACAGCGATTCTGCTGGATACTATGCAGATCAGGCATTGCAACATGCCCTATTGCAAGACAATAAAGAAAGAATTCTGCAAAGTCAGATGGCCAAGAGCCTCAACTTCTGCACGGTAGGATTGATGGGTGAAGCCTACAAGATGAAAGTTCAGATGGATACCACGAACATGAGTCGTGAAATGAAACTGAGCTACTATCAGTACCAGGTTTTCTACTACAGAAAAGTGGTTACCTTCATGGCAGGAAAAGCAGGTGCCCTTTCACAGGAACGAGAGCAACAGGAAATTGCCATGATAGATTCTGTTTTGGCTTATACCAAGGACCCAGAAATCCAGGCTTTGCAACACTTTATCCGTAACATCCGAACAAAAACCGTCAACTCCCCCTTTGCCGTAGAACATATGGTGGATTGGGTGAACATGCACGAGCCAAACACCCGTAGCTATGCCATCTATGCCCAATATCTTTCACAACACTATGATTATATTGGAGATGAAGAAAACAAGGTGAAGTATCTGGCACTTTCTGCCATAGCAGATGTGCGCTGCTGCTATCGAGATGTTGTGTCACTGCAAAACCTGGCATTGGAAAGCTTTAAGCGAGACAATATTGATCGTGCCACACTTTATCTGAATGTCTGTCTTGCAAATCTGCGTGTGTTCAAGAATAGAATCCGAGGTATAGAACTGTCGGATTTTCAAGGCACTATCTTTAACGCATATACACAAAAGATTCAAAGACAAGCAAAGATAGAGAAATATATTCTCATCGCATTGACACTATTAGTAGTAATACTGGCTTTAGGAATCTGGTATGTGTTGCGTCAGCACAAGAAACTGGAGCAGGCTCAGTCTATTGCCAACGAAGCAAACATTGAGCTACAAAGAATAAACTCTCGTCTGCAGAGAATCAATAGCGAGATGAAAAATGTGAATGAGGAGTTGAAGGATGCTAACCGTGTAAAAGAAATGTACATCGGTCAGTTCCTGCAGATGTGTTCGGAGTATGCCAATAAAATTGGCTATATCAAGAAATATGTTACCCGAAAAATTAAGGCAGGCAAAGCAAAGGAACTCATTGAAGAAGATGCCGACAACAAGATTTGGGAAGCAGAACTCCAAAATCTGTTCAGCGTATTTGATGAAGCGTTCCTGAATCTTTATCCCAACTTCATAGAACAGGTAAATGAGCTTTTTCTACCCGAGGAACGCTTCGCAGCCCCTTCGAATCATCAGCTGAATACAGAATTGCGTATTTGTGCCCTTATCCGATTAGGAATCAAGGATAGTTCTCAGATTGCATCGTTCACAGGGTACTCTGTAAATACCATATATACGTACCGCACCAAGATGCGCAACAAATCTATCTGTCATGCTGATTTAGAGGGGCAAATTATGAAGATTAACTAAAAATGTACTAATTTTGCATCGTAAAAAAATAATAAATTATGGAAACAACCCGTCAAAATAGAGTCTCACGCTTACTACAAAAGGAACTAAGCCTTATTTTTCAAGCACAAACCCGACAGATGCAGGGGGTGCTGGTATCGGTTAGTGCCGTACGCATCAGTCCTGACATGAGCATTGCACGTGCCTACCTTAGCATTTTCCCTAGTGAGCGTGCCGAGGAAATCATCAACAATGTAAATAACAACCAGAAAAGTCTGCGTTTTGAATTGGGAAACCGTGTAGGTAAGCAGTTACGCATCATTCCAGAACTAAAGTTCTTTGTGGATGACTCTTTGGACTATATCGATAATATCGACCGTCTGCTGAAGCAATAAAAGATGAACTTTCCGTTCTTCATAGCACGTAGGTATCTTTTTACAAAGAAGTCACACCATGCCATCAATATCATCTCTGGTATCTCGGTAGGGGGTGTGGCATTGGCTACCATTGCCCTTATCTGTACCATGTCTGTGTTTAACGGATTCCACGATATGGTGGCATCATTTTTCACTTCGTTCGACCCTGAATTGAAAGTGGTTCCTGCACAAGGAAAACTGATGAACCATGACGACCCAAATCTTCTAAAACTAAAGAACGACAAGCGCATCGCTGTTTTTACAGAAACCCTTGAAGACAATGCCCTTTTGATGTATGGTGAAAACCAGGTTATTGTTACAATGAAGGGTGTAGAAAATAACTTCAAAGATTTAACCCAAATCACAGAATTGTTGTATGGCGATGGTAACTTCCATCTGAGTGCAGACGTTATCAACTATGGTATATTAGGCATTCAACTAACTCAAGTCCTAGGTGTAGGAGCACGCTTTATTGACCCCTTACAGGTTTATACCCCTAAACGTGGAGAAAGAGTGAACATGGCAAATCCTTCGAGCAGTTTTAATCATGACGAACTCTTATCGCCAGGAGTTGTGTTTTCTACTCGTCAAAACAAATACGACAGAAACTATATGTTGGTTTCGCTTGACTTTGCCCGTCGCATGTTCGAATCTGAGGGGCAGATGACAGCACTTGAAATGCGTTGTGCGGAAGGCGTTGATGCAGACAAGGTAAAAGAGGATTTTGAACAGTTGCTAGGGCCTAACTACAAGGTATTGAATCGTTACGAACAGCAGGAAGATGTGTTCCGTATCATGAAAATTGAGAAACTACTGTCTTACATATTCCTTACTTTTATCCTAGTTGTAGCATGTTTCAATATTATTGGCAGTTTGTCTATGTTGATTATCGACAAGAAAGAAGATGTGCAAACCTTACGAAACCTAGGTGCTACGGATAAGCAGATTTGTAGAATATTTCTATTTGAAGGTCGTATGATCTCAACCTTTGGCGCTGTAATAGGCGTTGTTATTGGTTTGCTGATATGCTGGGGACAAGCAACTTTTGGATGGTTAAAACTAGGTGCTGCCTCTGGCACCTTTGTAGTAGATGCATACCCAGTAAGTGTACATTTTACCGATGTTGCCCTAATCTTAATTACCGTGATAGCGGTGGGGTACCTTTCGGTATGGTACCCCGTACGTTATCTCAGTAAAAAACTATTGTAAATCACTATTGATCAATTCCAGCAAGCGTTCTACAGCCTGCTCGCTTGGAATGTTCTTTTCTATGCACTCTTTTTTGCGGTAAAGACTCACCTTACCACGAGCAGCACCTACATAACCATAATCGGCATCGGCCATTTCGCCTGGACCATTCACGATGCAACCCATGATACCAATCTTCAAACCTTTAAGATGAGAAGTTGCTGCCTTGATTCGCTTAATGGTATCCTCTAGATCGTATAGGGTTCTTCCACAACCAGGGCATGAAATATATTCTGTCTTGCTGGTACGGGTACGTGCTGCCTGCAGAATATTGAATGCTGTTGCATCAATTATATCCTGTAACATTGATGCCTGATTATGAAGATAGACACCATCTACTAATCCATCCATCAACAAGGCACCCATATCTGCTGCACTCTTTAACTGAAAAGCATCCTTCTCTGGTTCATTATAGTGCTGAAAGATAACAACAGGATTCTGTAACCCCTCATGCATTAATTCATGAATCAAAGCACGATGCTCACCTAACCTATTCTGATGATTGCTTTGGCATACCAAAACCACCTCAGGATGATATTTCAAGCATGCAATCACCTCTTCTGTTAAGGTGACATAGGTAACGAACAGGAATTTGACAGATGCAGGACAAGCACTTAGCAAAGGCAATAAAGTAACCTCTCCTTCTGGTGCATAAGATGAAAAGGCAGGATACGTGTTCTCTTCACCTTTCCATGCTGGTGCATCAATAATGTAAGCAGCACCAGGAATACGCTTTTCTGGTAACTGAGAGCCACAATACAGATAATCTGGTTTAAACTGCTCGTTAAAGGTGTAATTTCCTTGGAAATGACTACTTATTACTACAGGCACTTGCTCTCCACCGATATTGCCAACGGCATTTGTCTTTCTACGTGATGGACAAGTGTAGCTAAAGCCATCTGCCTTTGCTGCAGGGATATAAGTATGACCTTGTTTTGCTATAACATAGTCACGCAAAGCTTTTGCAACTGGAATCTCTGCTTCTGGCGCTTCACTTAGTGATACACGAATAGTATCACCTAAACCATCTGCCAAGAGCGCGCCAATGCCAACAGCACTTTTAATACGGCCATCTTCACCATCACCAGCTTCGGTAACACCCAGGTGCAGAGGGAAATCCATACCCTCTTGCTCCATTACCTTAACCAACAAGCGAACGGTTCTTACCATTACCACCGTATTGCTTGCCTTGATGCTGATAACCACGTCTTTGAAGTTTTCCTTCACACAGATACGCAAAAACTCCATGCAACTCTCAACCATGCCTTCTGGTGTATCCCCATATCTACTCATGATACGATCAGATAGTGAACCATGGTTCACACCAATACGAACGGCAGTATGGTTTTCCTTGCAGATGTTCAGGAAAGGAATAAGACGGTTTTCAATTTTCTGCAGTTCCTGCCCATATTCCTCATCGGTATATTCCAAGTGCTTGAAGGTGCGAGCAGCATCAACATAGTTACCAGGATTAATTCGCACTTTTTCTGCATAAAGTGCTGCGATATCAGCAACATGAGGGTTAAAATGCACATCAGCCACCAATGAAGTGTTGATACCCTGCTCTCTTAAACCTGCATTAATATTCTTCAAGTTTTCTGCCTCAGCAGTACCTTGGGTTGTTAGACGAACATACTCGCCACCAGCCTCAACAATACGTTTGGCTTGTGCTACACACCCTTCTGTATCACGGGTGCTGGTATTGGTCATGCTTTGCACGCGAATGGGGTTATTTCCACCCAACGGTGTAATACCCACGTTTACTTCGTGTGTAACTCTACGGCTATAATTGAATAAATCCATCAATTTGTTTTAAACTTAAACTCTACCTTCTTCAGTTCTTCGTTAGCCTTTACAATCTTGTCCTTCAAACCATCCTTGAATGCAGCAAGTTTAGAGGCAATAGCCTCATCGCTCAATGCCAACATCTGAACAGCCAGAATAGCAGCATTCTGAGCTGCATTTACACCTACGGTAGCAACAGGTATGCCAGGAGGCATCATAATAATGCTGTACATGGCATCAACACCATCCAACACACTACCCTTGATAGGCACACCAATTACGGGTAATGTAGTATTGGCAGCAATGACACCAGGAAGAGCTGCTGCCATTCCTGCTGCAGCAATGATAACTTTCAGTCCTCGTTCCTTTGCCTGAGCAGCAAATTCCTCAACCTGTGCAGGTGTGCGGTGTGCTGAAAGGGCATTCATTTCGAACGGAATCTCCATCTCATCCAAGAACTTGGCAGCCTTTTCCATAACAGGAAGGTCACTAGTGCTGCCCATAATGATACTTACTATCGGTTTCATATTATTTCTTAACTCAAAATATAGTCAATGATTTTTTGTCCATATAAAATACCCACTACAGAACTTGCCATTCCTAGGATAAAACCACCAATGATCTGACTTAAATTATGCTGACGCAAGGTCATACGGCTGGTACCAACCATGCCACCAACAATAATGGTAAGACAAATCCATCCTATAGGGTTAAATACAAACAATTCTCCAAAACAAACCAATCCGCCAACAACACCTCCTACTGAAATCATGTGTTCACTTAGTTTCCACCAATAATTCAGCAAAATGGCAACCACCATGGCAATGAGTGATGCCACTACTATTCCTGTCATGCAACTAGGTACACGGAAGCGATAAAGCATGGAAAGACAAAACAGATAAGATGCAATTGACAAGATATAGGGAACGAATCGTTTTTCCCTTCTTCCAAGTTCTCGAAGTGACCATCCATTCATTCTTCGATAGAAAAAGATAGTGCATTGAGGCATCATTATCGTAAAGCAGAATACTGCAACTGTAATGAGAAACTTGTAAGAAAGCGGCATAACCCTTAGGTAACTGAACGTAAAGAGCAACGCCACTCCAAGTGTTGGAACCAGGAATGGAGTAAAAAGCCACGAGATTTTCTGGGCTATCCAAAGTAACGTCTTTTCGTTCATTGCTTTCTCATCTTTGCAACAGGGAACCCCAGTTGTTCACGATATTTTGCTACCGTTCTACGTGCTACTGGGTATCCAAGTTTATTCATTTTTGCTGTAAGTTCAACATCAGGTAGAGGATTATTCTTGTCTTCTTCCTCAATCAGTTTTTTCAGCGCGTTCTTTATCTCTCTTTTTGAAACGCCATCTTCATCATCTTCCTGTGTCAGCACATTTCCAAAGAAATGCTTTAAGGCGAAAATACCATAGGGAGTTTGAATATATTTGCTGTTGCAAACTCTACTCACCGTACTGATATCCACTTTCGCCAATGCTGCAACATCCTTCAGCAGCATAGGTTTCAGCAAGCTTTCATCACCCTCAACAAAATAGTCGTGCTGAATCTGCAGAATGGCATTCATTGTATTCAGGATAGTAGCATTGCGTTGCTTAACCGCATTTATAAAGCCCTTGGCATGCTCTACTTTTTCACGAGTATAGGCAAATTCTGCCTTTGCCTGCTTACTCATGTTATCACGATTACGGTTATACTCATCTACGGCATCAGCATATGATCGACTCACATATAACTCAGGAATGCGCCCGGTGTTAAGTTGTAGGTCTAAAGTGCCATCATCTTCTACATTCAAAACCAAGTCGGGAATAATAGTTGGTACACCTCCCATGGTGTCATCAAGACCACCACCTGGTCTTGGATTCAGTTTTGCAATTTCCTTCTTGATGCGAGACACCTCCTCCTGTGGCAACTGCAGCCGTGCTGCAATCTTATCCCATCGGTTACCCTTGAACTCATCAAAGCACTGCTGAATTACATCTATCTTTGCTTGCAGCAATGCATCTGATTGAGGATTGATGCGTTGCAGTTGCAATAAAAGACATTCTTGAAGATTGCGTGCTCCAATACCAGCAGGATCAAACTGCTGAATCACCTCAAGACACTCTATTAGTTCTGTATCACTTACGTCAATGTTCCAGTTCAACAAAAGTTCATCGCTGATTTTCCAGGTTTCCTTGCGCAGAAAACCATCATCATCCAAACTATTGATGAGGTATTCCACCAGAACACGCTGACGCTTGGTAAGATCACACTCACCTGCCTGCGACAACAGTTCTTCACGGAAAGAGGTGTGACCTCCAACATTGTAATCCTCAACAGCAATGCCACTTGAACCATTATGTTCAATAGCATTCATGTCGTAGCCATCATCTTCTGGGTCACTCAGCACTCCTTCGCTGGCATCTCTGCCCCAGTTTTCATTCTCCTCGCCGTCACGAAGTTCAGTGTCATTTTCGTCTTCGTTTTCGCTGGCTACCAAAGCCTCATTTTCCAGCAGTTCATTCTCTACTCGCTGCTGCAACTCCTGTATTGGCAGCTCCAGCAATCGCACTTGCAACACCTGCAAAGGAGTAAGGTTTTGCACCTGCGTTTGGTTTTGAGTTTGAATGTTAACCTGAGGCATATTCTATTATCTATATTTTTCGGCAAAGATAGTGCATTTTTCGGTTTTTTTGTTATTTTTGCAACGGAATTGCACCCATACAAAAACAAAAAAACAGCAATTCATTTTACCACTTATGTCTATATATGTGATTTTAAAATTATTGGGTTCACTGGCCTTGCTTATGTACGGTATGAAAGTCATGTCCGAAGGTTTGCAGAAGATGGCCGGTCCCCAATTGCGTCATGTTCTTGGCGCCATGACTACCAATCGAGTTACAGGTCTTCTTACAGGTGCCTTCGTCACTGCTGCCGTGCAGAGTTCTACCGCTACCACGGTAATGACCGTTAGTTTTGTAAACGCCCGCTTGTTGTCTCTGGGACAAGCCATTTCGGTTATCATGGGTGCCAATATTGGTACCACACTTACCGCATGGATTATGTCTGCAGGATTCAACTTCAACATGGGAGATGTAGTGTTCCCTTGCTTTATCCTGGGTATCTTGCTCATCTATGCAAAGAGCAGCACCAAGAAAAGTGGAGGTGAATTCATTTTCGGTCTTTGCTTCCTATTCCTGGGTTTGGCTACTTTGCGCCAAAATGCTGCAGATATGGACCTTGGCCATAATCAGGCAGTGCTTGATTTCTTTGAAAAGACCGGTGGATGGGGTTTTGGAAGTACCCTGCTTTTCTTGCTGTTAGGTGGTGTTCTTACCATGTGCGTACAGTCATCAGCAGCAGTAATGGCGATTACCATGATACTTTGTTCAAGTGGCGCACTGCCAATCTATCAGGGTATTGCCTTGGTAATGGGTGAAAATATTGGTACCACCGTTACATCAAATATTGCCGCTCTTACGGGTAACAAGCAGGCACGATGTGCCGCTCTTGCTCACTTGGTATTCAACGTATTTGGTGTTCTCTGGATTCTTTGTATCTTCAATTTCTTCGTGGATCTTGTTTGCGATTTTGCAGGCTATGATGCTGCACGTGCAGCAGCAGATGCTGTCTACGCACAGGAAAATGCTGCCAAGTTGAACTTCGTATTGCCAGCTTTCCACACTGCATTCAACGTATGTAACGTGCTTATCCTTATCTGGTTCATCAAACCTATCGAGCGCCTTGTAACCCGCTTGATTCCTCAGAAGGAAGAAGAGATTGAGGATGATTTCCGCTTGCGTTTCATCTCTGGTGGTATCTTGAGCACTGCCGAGCTTTCAATTCTGGAGGCACGCAAGGAGTTGAACCTGTTTGCCGAGCGTACTGGAAAGATGTTCAAACTAGTGAAGGACCTGAGTCGCACTACCGATGAAAAGGATTTCAACAAGCTTTATACCCGTATCGAAAAATACGAAGGCATCAGCGACAACATGGAAGTTGAAATTGCCAACTACCTTAACAATGTTTCTGATGGTCGCTTGAGTTCTGAAACAAAGATTAAGATTCGTGCCATGCTACGCGAGGTTACAGAAATCGAAAGTATTGGCGATAGTTGTTATAATCTTGCACGTAGCTTAAAGCACAAATATACTGGCAAGGAGGAGTTTACCGAGCAGCAGGCAGATCATATTAACCAAATGTTCAAACTCACTACCGAGAGTGTGAACCAGATGATAAAGGTACTGCAAAGCGGTAGATGGGCAGATGCCATGGCATCTTACAACATTGAAAACGAGATAAACAACTACCGTAATCAGCTGAAGCACCAGAATATTCTGGATATCAGCAATGGTAACTATAGCTACCAGTTGGGTATCTATTATATGGACCTTATCAATGAGTGTGAAAAATTAGGCGACTACGTAGTAAACGTTGTAGAAGCCCGTACTGATACAAAAGAGAAAAAGCAATAAAAACACGAAATATGAAAAAATTAAGTCTATTGACTATTTCATGTGGTTTGTTAACCATCATGACATCTTGTGGTGGTAAGTTGGGTGCCTTGAGTGCCGACAATTTTACCGTAACACCAAATCCTCTGGAGGCACATGCCGGACAGGTACCTGCTACCATTACCGGTAATTTCCCAGAAAAGTACATGAACAAGAAGGCTGTTGTAACCGTAACACCAGTTTTGCGCTGGAATGGCGGTGAGATGGCAGGCGCTCCTGCAACTTTCCAGGGTGAAAAAGTACAGGGAAACAACCAGACTATCAGTTATTTGGTAGGTGGTCATTACACCATGCGAGCTAACTTTGCTTATCAGCCAGCAATGCAGCAAAGTCAATTGTACCTTACTTTCAATGCATATGTAGGTAACAAGCAGGTACAGATTCCTGAAGTAATGGTTGCTACAGGTGTTATTGCCACATCACAGTTGGTAAACCAGTGCTTGAAGGAGGCAACTCCAAGTTATGGTCAGGATGCTTTCGAGCGTAGCACCATGCACAAACAGACAGCAACCATCCAGTTCCTGCTGGGTCAGGCAAACTTACGTGCTAGTGAGTTGAACAGTGACAACATCCGCCAGTTCATTGCCAAGTTGAAGGAAATTCAGGCAAATCCTGAAGGCAACGTCATCAACAACATCGAGGTAAGTGCATATGCAAGTCCTGATGGCAAGTACGAAATCAACGAAAAGCTGGCAGGTAAGCGTGAGGCAAACTCAAGCGACTATGTAAAGCAGCAACTGAAGAAGACTCAGCTGGATACTTTTGTTGACAGCAAGTACACCGCTGAAGACTGGGAAGGTTTCCAGGAGTTGGTAGCAGAAAGCTCTCTGCAGGATAAGGATTTGATCCTGAGCGTTCTTTCAATGTACAAGGATCCTGAAGAGCGTGAGCGTGAAATCAAGAACATTGCAACTGTTTACAAGGATTTGGCAGATGGCATCTTGCCTCAGTTGCGTCGTGCTCGCCTTACCGCAAACTACGAGGTAATCGGTCGTGATGACGACCAGATTCTAGCACAGTTTAATGATGACGCTACCAAGTTGAGTTTGGAAGAATTGGTATATGCTGCTACGCTTATCGATAATCCTGCTCAGAAAGAAGCAATCTACGCTAAGACAATCCAGTTGTATCCAAAAGATGCACGCGCATATAACAACCTCGGCGCAATGGCATACCAGAATGGCAACCTTGATACCGCTGTTAACTATTTCACTCAGGCATTAAGTGTAAACCCACAAAGTGCAGAGGCAAATGCAAACATGGGTCTTATCTCATTGTTGAATGGTAAGACTGATCAGGCACAGCAGTATCTGAGCAAAGGTAGTGGTGCTGATCAGTTAAGCACTGCTCTTGGCGCGCTCTACATCAGTCAGGGACAGTATGCTCAGGCAGCACAGGCTCTGAGAGGCAGCAACAGCAACACTGCTGCATTGGCACAACTTTTGGCAAAGGATTACACAAGTTGTACCGCTGCTCTTAGTGGCGTAAAGAAACCTACTGCTCTTACCAGTTACCTAAAGGCATTGGTAAGCGCTCGCAGTGGTTATGCTGATGGCGTTACCGAGAATTTGAAAGCAGCAATTGCTCAGGATCCATCTTTTGCAGAATATGCTAAGAAGGATTTGGAATTAAGCAAATATGCAAATCGTTAAACTAATCATAACTTGTTGCTTCTTCACAGTCCTGTGTGCCCTATTTGGGTGTACAGGACTTGAAGAGCATACTCTTATAAAAGGTAAGTTTGAGAACTTGCGTGAAGGCGAGTTGTACTTCTACTCAGCTCAAGGCATGCGTAACCAAATCGATACCGTTACCATTCACGAAGGCAAATTTACCTATCAATTACCTGTAACCAAGCCCGGTTACACCACCATGATTTTTCCAAACATGAGTCAACAAGTGGTATTTGTAGCACCAGGACTTGAGGTTAACATCCAAGCAGATGCTACAAACCTTAAAGGAATCAAGATTGATGGTGGCGAACTCAACAAGGAAATGACCGAGTTTCGTGCAGGCAATCAGGATGCAAGTCAGCACATAAAGAGCCATCCTACCTCTCTTGTCAGTACTTATCTGTTTCAGAAATACTATATTCAGCAATCAAACCAACTGAAACAAGCCCGTGAACTAGCAACAATTTTGCAGAAAGCACAACCCCAAAATGCAGAATTGGCATCACTAACCAGTGCTCTTAACCAAAGAAAACTGACAGATCCTGGTCAAAAAGCTCCGGCATTTACCATAAATGACTACACTGGCAAGGAACATAGTCTTTCTGATTACAAAGACCATAGTGTTTTATTATGCTTCTGGAGTACCTATGCACAAGATAGTAGAGATGCACAGCGTGAAATGAAGACGTATTTCAAGGAAAACGAGAAACCAAAAGACCTTGATATCATCAATATTTCACTGGATATTCAAAAAATGGTCTTCCGAGGAACATTCCGAGATAGTATTCCTGGTATTCATTGTTGCGATTTGCATGGCTTTGATAATCCTATGGTACAAGCTTACAGCATCACCGAGTTGCCTACCTATATCCTTATCAATCCAAATGGCAACATTAAAGCTCGAAAATATTCGTTCGAAGACATAAAAAAAGAGCTTTAAACAGCATTCCAACCACTTTTTCCCATTTCAAATCAAGCAAAAATGTCGACTATTAGTTAGTTGACAACACATTTTGATTGTTTACTGCAGACCTTATTGTAAAATACAAGAAAACATTCTATTGCTTCCACACCACGAAAATTTTGTTAGCTAGTTAGGAAAATTATTTTTCCTAGGCAGAAAAATAAACAGCATAAAAATAACGATTTTTTCTTATTGTTATTTGTTATTTGTTACTTCTAATAAATAAACGTATCTTTGCCCTTGCAAAAATATATACTGATTATGGCAGAACATTTGATTATCAGCGAAAGCGAAAGTAAAGACGAGCGTTACAACACCCTATTTGAACAGATAAAGGCATTGGTAGAAGATGAAACCGACACCATTGCAAACATGGCAAACATTGCTGCCATGATTCAGGAAACCTTTCATTTCTGGTGGACAGGATTCTACCGCGTGCTGGATGGCGTATTGGTGCTAGGTCCATTCCAAGGTCCTCTGGCATGTACACGCATCAAAAAAGGGAAAGGCGTTTGTGGAACAGCATGGACTGAAAATCGCACACAAGTAGTTCCCGATGTGGAACAATTCCCAGGACACATTGCTTGCAGCAGTGCATCAAAAAGCGAAATTGTGGTTCCACTGCATAATAAAGATGGTCAAGTATGGGGCGTTCTAGATATTGACAGCGAGTTCTTAAATACTTTTGACACCATCGACCAACTTTGGCTAGAGCGTATCTCAGAACTTCTTTGCTAACTGACTTACCAGGAAATATGCCACAAAAGCAGTAAGGAATCCTGCGATGGCATCTACCAGGTAGTGAGCCTGAATATAAACGGTAGCACCACACAGCAGCAAGAAGAATGGCAACATACAAAGTGCCAGTGTCCTGCTTCCTTTCAATGCCAATAGCATAAGAATCACTGATACGCCAATATGTGAACTAGGGAATGCTGCTGTTGGTCTTTCGCCTGTGCTTTGCGCCATGGCAACCAACTTGTAGAACAATCCATTCTGATAACCTGGTGCTGGAAGCAACTCTGTATGGGAATTAAAATAGTGTCCCATCTCTGGAAATCCCTGCTGTGCAATCTGGTAGATATCTGTTTCTGGATAACCAATAGCAGGATAGTAGAACTGAGGGCCTGCCACTGGCAAGAAAATATAGACTATGTAATACAAGAAGAATGAAGCGATAATCATTACTCCCACACGCTGGAATTCCTTGAACGAACGGCAGAAGAAATAGAAACCAAATACCACGGCAATCATCCAGTAATATAGGTAATAACCCATGTTGAATGCCTCACTCCAGAATGCACTTGGCAACACCTTGCTGAATTCTATGGCAGGCTGGCAACCAAACAATGACTGATCTAAACCGGCAAACACATGATCCATGTTACTGAACAAGCGATTAAACTGATAAGTATCTGGATACCAGTAGGCCAGCAATCCAAACTGAAAGACAAAACGCAGTAGCAAAAGACCATGATAAGGGAATTTGCGATACAGAAAATACAATACTACTGTTCCTAAAACAATTCCTCCTCGGCCTAAAAGCATAAGAGGCAGTTCCTGCATATCGGCATGAAAAATGCCAATCAGCACAAGGGTGAAAATCATGTATGCCACCATCATCCACTCAATGCCTAAAAGACCTTTGTAGATAGGTTGGTCTATCAGAAGTAGTTTCTTAATTTCCTCTGTAATTCTTTTCATAAAACTTATAGCCACTTGTTTTCTTTATACCATTTGATTGCTTCGGCAACACCACGTTCCAAGTTGTATTTAGGTTCATAGCCCAACTCACGCTTCAGGGGCTCAATATCGCATTGCCAGTTTCGCTGTTTCATAATCTGATACTTGTCGGGATTCAGGGTACTTACCTTTCCCATCATGCGAGCAAACCATCCGGAAACACCACAGATAACCTTCAAAAGCCACAACGGACTGCGGAAATGTAGCACAAAGTGCACACCTAGTTCTTTTTGCAGCAAATCACTGAAGGTTCTGCTATCATATACATCACCATCGCTAACAAAGTATTCGCGTTGCACAACACCTTTCTCTATACCTAGGAAAATTGCCTGCACAAGGTCCTTTACATAAACAAAGGTAATCTCCTGCTTGGTAAAACCTACTGCAAAATCAGTGTGTTTCTTGATGCTTTTTGCCATGAGGAAGTAATCGCGTTCACGAGGACCATATACACCAGTTGGACGGAATATAAGATAAGGATAATCTTGCAATGACTTAAGATAATTCTCTGTCTTAACCTTACTACGACCATATGCAGTATTTGGCTTTGGTGTATCAGTTTCAAGAATAGGATCATAAATCCACTTATCCGTCTTAGGGTGAGTTGCCTTGTCACGAATAGGACCGAAGATACTAAGGCTGCTGATATACACAAACTGCTTTGGACGCATGCCTTGACGACGCAGTTCCACGGTAAGATTACGGGTAGCCCAGTAGTTGTGCTTTTCAAAATCCTCATCCTTCTTACACTTGGTAGCACCCGCACAATGTATCACTACATCCCAGGGACCATTCTCATTATGATGTGTCCTTAACTGCCTTCCCAGCACCTCTGTATCACCAAAGTCAAGCTCTATGAAATGAATACGCTTGTCGCCAAGAAACTTCTTGCTGCTGCTTTTCCTGATTCCAGCCCAGGTATCAAACCCTTGTCGTAGTGCCTCCTCTACCAAAAAACTTCCGATAAATCCACTGGCACCTGTTATGAGAATACTTTGTTTCATGGGTGCAAAGGTACAAAATAGTTAAGAGTTAATAGTTAATAGTAAGGAGTTATTTTTTTATCGTTTTCATTTTCATTTTAGTTATAAAGTTCCTATCTTTGTAAAAACTAACCATTAAACCCAATTTGCTATGGGAAAGTCAGGAAAAAAGGGAGGCAAGCGCCTCACGAAGAAAGAGTTGCTAGAAATGGTATTGCACCTATTTCAGAGTAACCCCGAAGAAGTTTATCCAATGAAAACCATTTTCAGGGAACTAGGGCTAAACACACACCCTCTGAAAATGCTGTGCGTTGACATCTTGCTAGATTTGGTAGATGAAGACTATCTTACTCAGCCAGAGACAAATAAATTCAGATTTAAGAACACCGAGCAAATTCTTACCGGCGTGTTCCAACGCAAGAATCACGGCAAGAATCAGTTCATGCCAGATGATGCCGGTGAACCAATCCTAATTGCAGAAGCAAATTCGGCACATGCCATGAATGGCGACCGTGTAAAAGTTGCCATCTTTGCTCGTCAGCGAGGACATAGTCGTGAAGGCGAAGTGATAGAAATCATCGAGCGCGCAAAGGATACATTCGTGGGTACCTTACAGGTAGGAAAGAACTTTGCCTTCCTTGCCTGCGACAATCGTACCAGCAGCGACATCTTCATTCCTCGTGAAAAACTAAAAGGAGGAAAAGATGGCCAGAAGGCAGTGGTGAAGATTGTGGAATGGCCCGATAAAGGCCGTAATCCTATTGGCGTGGTATTGGATGTATTAGGAAATGCCGGAAACAACGATACCGAAATGCACGCCATCCTTGCAGAATATGGCTTACCTTATAGTTATCCAAAGAACGTAGAAGCAGCGGCAAACCGCATCTCCGACATCATTCCAGAAGAGGAGATTGCACAACGAGAGGACTTCAGAAACGTAACCACCTTTACCATCGACCCACGTGATGCAAAGGACTTTGACGATGCTCTTTCTGTACGCAAATTGCCTAATGGTTTGTGGGAAGTTGGCGTACACATTGCCGACGTCACCTATTTCGTCAAGGAAGGTGGCGTAATAGATAAGGAAGCAGTAAACCGTGCTACCTCTGTTTATTTAGTAGACAGAACCATCCCTATGCTGCCAGAAAGACTGTGTAACGAACTATGCTCTTTACGACAGGATGAAGAAAAGGTTGCATACTCTGTTATTCTACACATGAACGACAAGGCAGAAGTCAAGCACAGCAGAATCGTTCACACCTTAATTAAAAGTAACCGTCGCTTTACTTATGAAGAGGCACAGGCTATTCTTGAACAAAACGGCGTAGCAGAGAACTACGATGAAGGCCGTCCTCGCCCTCAGGCACATCGTCATGAAGAGTATCTAAATGGCACCCTAAAACCAGAAGGTGAATTTGCAGAAGAGTTAATCATTCTGGATAAGCTGGCAAAATTGTTGCGCGACAAGCGTTTCAAGGAAGGAGCCATCAACTTTGATAGATACGAAGTTCGCTTTGAAATCGATGACAAGGGAAAACCACTGAGTGTATATTTCAAATACAGCAAGGATGCCAACAAACTGGTGGAGGAATTCATGTTGCTGGCAAACCGCACCGTAGCAGAAACCATTGGAAAGGTTCCTAGAAACAAGAAAGCAAAGACATTTGTTTACCGTATTCACGACTTGCCAGATCCCGAAAAACTGGATAAACTGAAGGATTTCATCACTCGCTTTGGTTACAAGCTAAAAACCGATGGCACTAAGACTGAAGTGGCAAAGAACATCAACTCTCTGCTGGATGAAATCAGCGGAAAGCCTGAGCAAAACCTCATCGAGACAGTATCTGTACGTACAATGATGAAGGCAAAGTATAGTACTCATAATATTGGTCACTATGGCTTGGCATTTGAGCACTACACACACTTTACCTCACCTATCCGTCGATATCCAGATATGATGGTGCACCGCTTGCTTACCCGCTACATTGACAGCAAGGGACGCACTGCACAGGAAAGCAAGTACGAGGAACTGTGCGAGCACTGCAGTGCCATGGAGCAGACTGCAGCATCTGCAGAGCGCAGCAGTATCAAGTACAAGCAGGTAGAGTTCATGCAGGATCATCTGGGACAGGAATTTGAAGGTACTGTAAGCGGAGTTACCGAATGGGGTCTTTACGTAGAAATCAACGAAAACAAGTGCGAAGGCATGATTCCTATCCGCGACCTTGATGATGGTTACTTCATCTACGATGATCGCAACTATTGTCTGTACAGCAGGGATACCAACAAGCGCTACTCTCTTGGCGACAGCATAAAGATAAAGGTAGCACAGGCAAATCTGGAACGAAAACAACTGGATTTTGTACTCGCTTCACACGACAGCAAACTGCAGACAACAGATAGCAAACAGCGTTCATCTTCTGAAAGTAAATTCAAGAAAACCCAGAAAAGCAAAAAGTCAAGAAGAAGATAAGACTGTTGTAAGTAGAAATTACTGCTTCTTTGAAAGTCCACGACCTTGCAATTTCAAAGGACTTTCATCCATAGAAACTCTAACAGCAATAATCATAGCAATGGCATCAGCATAGTTCTGCTTGCCATTGCTTATTTTGTTTGACTTAAGGAACAAATCATAGAAAACGTTCTGCACCCCACCAAGGAATGAACTGTGTCGATCTTGCCAATACTTGGAGATTTGCTTACGTTCTTGCAGGATACTGGGGTTTACACGCTCCTGCCATTCATTGAAAAACTCCTTGCTATGTGTTTTGCTAAGATTTTGCATAATGTAAGGAAGCATACCTAGATAACCAGCGTATTTCACAGCACGAATATGGGAATGCGTACATACAGTATAAGCCCAGAAATTAGCCTCAGCCTCACTACTTACACCCAACAAATGTGCCAATTCATGTGCATAGGTAAACGGATACTGTACTGGCAGAAGTTCTTCATTTACTTGAGATTCACAGAAAAAAGGTCCCATGTAACCCAAAACACCAACCGAAGAATAAAGCTCGTTGAAACAAAGCTCCTTAGGTTCTTGATAATCTTTTGGTTCGGTTAACCCATAGCCATATGGCACGCACCTATACAGTTCTTTTATCTCTTCGCGTACTTTCACTTCGTCTATCTTCGAAACAGCCACATACGATGCGTTAAGGCTATCAGTATAGTCGGATAGATAATGGTCAAACAGGGTTTCACTGTAAGGCAAAGGAGCAACCATCAACCGTTCGTAGAAACTATTGCGGAAATAATTACACCCCCACCCCATATAGAACCACACAAACAGCCAACCTGCTACTTCCAGTTCTCCTTTTAAGGTTCTCTTCCAGTTTCTACCACACAGAAAGGCGATAATGGGATAGAAAACCAGTACAAAGGCAAATAGCAGCACCAACCACTCTTCCAAAGAAAAACTAACACATGAAGCAACCCAGGAAAGAAAAGATGAGATACTAGGATAAAGGTAAGTGGCATAAAACTCACCACCATACGGAATGAACCGTATGAGTAACACAAAGACAAAAAGAACAATGAGCGTTATGCGCCGAATACGACGGGAACTTACCTTCTGCATATATGATTCTTACAAACCCTTTGCCTTATATGCCAAGGCATACATTCGCATTTGCTTAACCATGGCCAGCAAACCATTGCTGCGGGTTGGAGAAAGATGCTCTTTCAAGCCTATCTGCTCAATGAAATACAATTCTGAATTCAAAATTTCATCAGGGGTGTGACCAGACAATACCTTGATCAACAAAGTTACTATGCCTTTCACAATCAAGGCATCGCTCTCTGCACGGAAAACCAACTTGCCATCCTCTGCATCACACTGCAACCAAACACGACTCTGACAACCATCAATAAGATTCTGCTCATTTTTATATTGTTCTTCCAATGGCTGTTGTTCGTTACCAAGGTCAATGAGCAACTGATACTTGTCCATCCAGTCTTCAAAATCAGAGAACTCCTCTATGATTTCGTCTTGTATTTCGTTTATTGATTTCATTTCTTACTTTTCGTTATAGATTACTTCCATAAGCAACTGGCCAACTTGCTTTAAAGTTGAAGGGTCAATATTGCTGATATTGTCATTCAAAGTATGCCAAACAGGACCAAAACTGCTTGATTCATTGTCTGGATACAGTGGGATGATATCTACACAAGGTATCTTGGCAATTTCATTGATAGGACAATGATCATCAGTTACGCCACCGCCATCTTTCTTCACGAAACGACCACCCATTCCCATTTTCTCAGCCTTGTTCCAAAGACGGTTTACTACATTCTTGGCATATCTCATTGAGAAATACTCCTGATAGAACACCGCATTCTTGTTACCTACCATATCCAGCAAAACACCAAAGCGTGCATTGTAACCAGCTTTGTGAGGATTTCGTGACCAGTACTGTGAACCCAGGCACCAACTATTTTCGTCCTTTTGACCATCGTACCATTGTGCCACACCATAGTCCTCCAAGTCAAAGCATATCAAATCCACACCCACTTCTGGGCATTTCTGCTGAAATTGTCGTGCCAACTCTAGCATCACACCTACGCCACTGGCACCATCATCCGCTCCATCGATAGGTGTACGATGATTAGCTGCATCTGGATCGTTATCAGCCCAAGGGCGACTATCCCAATGAGAACAAATCAATACACGTTTTCCGCTTTCGGGCTTATAACTAGCTATGATATTGCGCATTTTCAAGGTATTACCATCCCATGCTTTCAGATTATCTTCCTGCACAGTTACAGTTGCCCCAAAAGCCTTGAACTGATTCTCCAACCAGTCGGCACAATTCTCGTGTGCCTTGCTATTTGGAATACGAGGTCCAAAGTCGCACTGTTTCTTCACATATTGATAGGCACTGTCTGCATTGAACTCCGGTGCTTTTACCTCATCAACCTCAACCTGTGTAACAGTGTTGTTTTTGTTGCTACTACCGCAGGCAACAAGAAGTAGGATACCTGCCAGCAAAAAATATTTAAACTTGTTCATTTCTTATCATTTAATTTCAGATGCCTGTTGAATCTGATTCATCACGCGTAGGAAATTGCCACCCCAAATCAATTCAATGTCTGCCTTGCTGTAACGTTCAAGCAATAATCTCCGTGTAAACTGAAGCAATTCACTACTGCATGCACAGCCAATAATACCACCATCACCATCAAAATCCGTACCAATACCTACATGTTCAACACCCATGATATTTACCATATGATTCAGGTGCTCTATTGCATCAAGAATGGTGGCTGGTTGATTTTCACGCAGAAAACCAGAATAAAGCGTTACCTGTGCCACACCATCTTTAGCTGCCAGTGCTTTTAGCTGCTCATCAGTAAGGTTTCGGGGGTGATTACATAGTGCCTTGGAACTGGAATGAGAGCAGACAATTGGCAATTTGCTTATCTCAAGCGCATCGAAGAAACTCTTTTCTGCAGCATGAGAAAGATCTACCATCATACCCACACGATTCATTTCCTTTACCACCTGTGCTCCAAAATCGCTGATGCCACTATGCTCATTCTGTCCTTTGGCAGAATCACAGATATCATTGTCGCCATTGTGGCAAAGGGTCATATAAACCACGCCACGTTTACGAAAACGTTCTACGTTGCTGATGTCCTTACCTATGGCATAACCGTTTTCTATACCCAGCATTACCGCTTTCTTTCCCTGCTTCTTCAAACGAAGTATGTCGGCTGGAGTATATGCAATATCTACATATTCACAGCTTTGTGCCACCATACTCTCGATTTCATTCAGAATGCGGTCTGCCTTTGCTGTGGCTGCCAGCAGTGCCTCATCCGTGCGTTCCTGCTGTTTTAGATATGCCACCATAATGGTAGCATCTTGCCTACCCTCTGTCATTTTATGAAGATCTACAAGGATGCGCTTGTCACGCTGGTCAAAGTGAATCTTCTGGTCAAAGAACATGGGGGTATCACAGTGTGAATCCAAGGTGATAATGTCACGATGAATATTTTTTGTTTCCTGGAACAAGGTTGCTTCACGGATTAACCACTGGAACAAAGGTTCCATGGCATCATCGCCAAACATGCCAAAGCTTTCAGGATGCCACTGTACGCCAAGAATAGGTTTGTATTCTGTAGATTCTACCGCTTCAATTACCCCATCTGGTGCTGTTGCCACCACCTTTAGACAAGGTCCGGGATTGTTTACTGCCTGATGATGGAATGAATTGACATACAATTTTTCCTTTCGGAAAATCTGGTGCAACAAACTATCTGCCTCAATATTCACAGAGTGTGAAGCCACGCCACGTTCCATCTCCTGCGAGTGCTTGATGAACTTGCCACCTTTTGCTATACTAGTAGCCTGTGAATAAATATCTTGGTAAATTGAACCATCCAGTGCTGCTACAAGCAGCTGGATGCCACGGCAGATACCCAAGATTGGCAACTGACGGTCGAATGCCAGACGAGCCAACAACAGTTCCTGCAAATCACGATGCACGTTCACCCCATGCAATTCCCTAACAGGCTCCTCACCCACAAAAAGTGGATTAAGATCGGCACCTCCGGTAAAAAGAATACCATCCAGTGAATCTAACAGGTTCACCAGCGCATCTTTCTGTGCAAAAGGGGGAATGATAAGCGGGGTACCGCCAGCACGTATAATGGCACTATAGTAGGCCTCGGCAAGGGTACAGTTACCTTCGGTAAAGTTTCCTGTAAGACCAATCACCGGCTGCTTCATATAACCAGGAAAAGAGGCATGAAGATGGTCGTATTGTTGCTTCCAGTCAAAATCAGACATAGCCTATCTCTTTTTTAGAAATCGTACTTACGATTGGGGTTTTTAGGGAACCACCCTTTCTTTACACGTTCTACCTGGTCGAAGAGTTCCTTGATCGTCCAGAAAGAAGAAAAGGCAAACACACCCAAAAGTGCTGCAACAAAAGTGCTTTCTATGAGCAACGATGCTGCTACTCCCATTAAACCAATAAGCAGGAACACCCACCAATAGCGTGTTCCTGAATAATATTCAACCTTTATTACAATAGGATGAAATAAGCCTATAATCAGAAAGGTTGATATGCCAATCAGCAATCCTTCCCAATATATAGTCATTCTTCTACAAAATGAATAGGTATTTCGCGCTTGATACTCTGATCCAGCGAAATCAAGGTTTCTGTAGCAATAACACCTGGAATTTCCTGAATACGATTATTCAGCAAGTCCATCAACTGCTCGTTGTCTCTTGAATATAGTTTGGTAAGCATTGTGTAAGGACCAGTAGTAAAGTGGCATTCCACAATTTCTGGAATCTTCTTCAAATGCTCCACAACAGCCTTGTACATAGAACCCTTTTCCAAACGGATTCCTACATAAGTACAAGTGCTATAGCCCAGACTCTTTGGATTAACGTCGTAACCAGAACCTACGATAACACCCATATCAATCAAACGCTGAACACGCTGATGAATGGCAGCACGTGAAACACCACACTGAGCAGCTACATCTTTGAATGGAATACGAGCGTTTCCTGAAATGATATTAAGGATTTGTTTATCCAGGCTATCAATTTTCTCCATAATTTATAAGTTTTAGTTTGTAAGTCTATCAATTTGTAAGCAAAAATAGTGATTTTTATTCAAAAAAAAGCATCGAACGTAAAAATTCGATGCTTTTTTTGTTTTATTTACAAATTAATGCTCTTTTCTGCTTATTCGATGCCCAGCAATTCGATTTCGAAAATCAAAGCTGAGAATGGCTGAATCTGCTGACCGCCACCACGCTCTGCATAACCCAGCTCCTGTGGAATGTAAACTTCCCACTTAGAACCTACAGGCATGTGAGTCAAAGCTGTTGTCCAACCCTTGATAACCTGATTAGCACGGAACTTAGCTGGTTCATTGCGCTTGTATGAACTGTCAAACTCAGTACCATCAATCAAGGTACCCTTGTAGTTTACTACAACCTTTGAAGTATCAGCTGGTACAGGACCATTACCTTCCTGCAATACCTTGTACTGAACGCCACCGTCCAATACCTTTACGCCTTCCTTCTTTGCATTGGCTGCCAAGAAATCTTCACCTGCCTTCTTGTTAGCACCGAACTGCTCCAACAAAGCCTTTTCCTGAATAACCTTCATCTTTGCCTCAACAAATGCCTGAGACTCTTCCATGTTAGCTTTCTTGTTGATGGCATCCATGAAACCTGCCAAAAGGTTGTTCATACTCAAAGTCTTGGTTGAGTCGGCACCAAATACCTGCTGGTTCATACCCTGAATCATCTGGGTGCTCATGCGCTGACCAATCTGGATACCTGCGTAATAAGCACTCAGCTGCTTGTCATCACCAGCCTTTACACCTTCCTGAACACCCTTCAGGAACTCTGCCATATAGGTGGTATCTACACCCATACCGCGTACCAAGTACTCCTGCAAACCCTGAGTGCTGGTAACACCCATGTTGTAAGACAATGAATCTACGTCAGTTCTCAAATCTGCCTTTGAACCCTGAGCGTTACATGAAGCCAAGCCGCAAACTGCAGCAAAAGCCATGATGATTGTTGTTTTTTTCATAATTCTTATTTTTGTTTTTAATTATACTCAAAAATCATAACCCAAAACTCAAAACCCTTTAAAGCACCTTTATCAGTTCTACATCAAAGATCAAGGTTGCATATGGAGGGATATCCTGACCAGCACCCTGTGCTCCATAAGCCAGGTCTGATGGAATGAAGAAGCGATACTTAGCACCTTCCTGCATCAGCTGCAAGCCTTCTGTCCAACCCTTGATAACACCATTCAATGGGAAATCAGCTGGCTGATTGCGCTTGTAAGAACTGTCGAACTCAGTACCGTTAATCAGGGTACCAGCATAGTGGCAGCGAACATTGTCGGTAGCCTTTGGCGACTTTCCTGTACCCTTTACCAAAACCTGATACTGCAAGCCACTCTCGGTAGTTACCACACCTGCCTTCTTGGCATTGATAGCAAGGAACTCACGACCTTCTTCAATATTTGCCTGGTTTACCTTCTTCTCCAGTTCCTCGAAATACTCGTTTACAATTCCGCGTGCTTCATTATGTGACATTGCTGTTGGCGACATTGAAATCACGTCCTTCACTGCCTGAGCAAAATCATCGGCATTCAAATCCTTGATGCCCATACTCATCAAATTCTGACCGATTCCCAAGCCAATAGCATAACTAAATTTATCTTTCATCTCTGTTTCAATTAGTTCATAAGTTAAATTAACGCGCAAAATTACATTATTTATTGCGGAAAGCACATACTGCAACTAAAATTTTTACTATTTTTGTGAAATAAAACCTTATAACAATGAAAAAGATAGTTTTTTTGACAGGAGCCGGCATGTCGGCAGAAAGTGGCATCAGTACCTTCCGTGACTCTGGTGGTTTATGGGAGCAGTATCCTGTAGAGAAAGTTGCTAGTATCGAGGGTTATTGGGAAGACCGACAACTGGTGCTACAATTCTACAACGAACGTCGCAACCAACTACCTTCTGTTCAACCTAACAAGGGACATGTTCTCGTGGCACAGATGGAGAAGAACTATGATGTTACCGTTGTGACACAAAATGTAGATAACCTGCACGAACGCGCCGGTAGCACTCATATTGTGCATCTGCATGGTGAACTGATGAAAGCCACTTCCGAACGTAATCCTAACGACCCCAACTGCATCATTACCCTCAAGGAGGGTGAAGAGATTCATCTAGGCGACAAGGCAAAGGATGGTTCTCAGCTACGACCTTTCATTGTATGGTTTGGTGAATCGGTTCCTGAAATAGAAACCGCAGTCTACGAGGTTATGAAGGCTGATATCCTCGTTATCATCGGCACATCTCTGAATGTTTATCCTGCAGCGGGTCTCGTCAACTATGCCAATGAGAATACCCCAATCTATGTAATCGACCCAAAACCTGTACAGATTCATTCAAACCGCAACATTACCTTCATTCAAAAAGGTGCTTCTGAGGGAATGGAAATCCTTTCTGCTAAATTAATGATGAATGATTAGAAATTAGGGATTAGAGATTAACGATGTACTAAACATTCCATTATTCATTATTAATTATTAAAGACCCTCTAAATCCCCCTTAAAGGGGGAACCGAAGGGGGTGTAAAGACTATTGAGGTCGGGAGGGTCTCCTTTTAAACCTTTAACCTTTTACCATCCCCTTTAGTGAGCCTGAAGTTCTTTAAAAAGTTCCCCAATACTCTTCCCCATTTCCGGATGAACCACACCCGACGCTATTTCGTTCAATGGTTCCAGTACAAACCTACGTTGGTGCATCAGGGGATGGGGAATAACCAGTTTGTCGGTTTTCAGCACCAAATCATCATAAAGCAAGATGTCAATATCCAGGGGACGATCTTCGTAATGGCGGTCTACCGACTTCTTTTTCCTGCCGCACTCACGCTCTATCTGCTGCGTTTTCTTCAAGACCACCTGGGGTGAAAGCTTTGTTTCACAAGCTACAACAGCATTCAGAAAATCATTTTCTGATTCAAAACCCCAAGGTGGGGTAATATAAAATGCAGATTGGGATACTACTACCCCAATCCGCTCATTTATCTTTTCTATCGCAGTCTGCAGCATTTCCTCCTTGTTCCCAAGATTGCTGCCTAATCCTAAATATACCAAGTTTAAAAGTTTGAAAGTTTAAAAGTTTATAAGACAACGGACTAGGCTTCGCCTTTGTTATCGTTGCTATCGCCATCGCTATGGCTTTCGCTTTGTGTCTTTGCGTCTCTGCGACTTTGCGTCTTTAAGACAGGAGCGTAGCGACCCCTTAGTCAATAATCAGCATTGCATCGCCAAAGCAGCCAAACTTGTAGCCCTCTTTCAGTGCCACGTCATAGGCATGCATAATCAGGTCGTAACCACCAAATGCACAAGCTACCATCAGCAAGGTTGATAGTGGCAACTGGAAATTGGTTACCATTGCGTTGGCTACTGTAAACTCGTATGGAGGGAAGATGAACTTGTTGGTCCATCCTTCGAAAGGTTTCAAATGACCATCGGTGCTCACAGCTGTTTCCAGGGCACGCATCACGGTAGTACCTATGGCACAAATCCTGGCATTGCTTTGTCTTGCCTTTTCCACCTTGGCACAAGTGTTTTCCTCCACAACCATCTGCTCAGAATCGGTCTTGTGCTTGGTAAGGTCTTCTACATCTATCTCACGGAAACATCCCAAGCCATTGTGCAAGGTAACGAATGCAGATTCTACTCCCTTTATTTCCATGCGCTTCATCAACTCACGAGAGAAGTGTAAACCTGCTGCAGGAGCTGTTACGGCACCTTCTCTGTTGGCAAAGATGGTTTGATATCTGTCTAAATCCTCGGTTTCTGCAGCACGAGTAATATAAGGTGGAATTGGCGCCTCACCCAATGCAAAGACAGCCTCCTTGAACTCCTCGTGAGGACCATCATACAAGAAACGAAGGGTACGACCGCGTGAAGTGGTATTGTCAATCACCTCGGCTACCATAGAATCATCAGGACCAAAGTACAGCTTGTTGCCAATACGAATCTTACGTGCAGGATCTACCAAGACATCCCAAAGACGAAGGTCTTCATTTAGCTCACGTAACAGGAACACCTCAATACGGGCACCAGTCTTTTCCTTGTTACCCCAAAGACGTGCAGGGAAAACCTTGGTATCGTTAAAGATGAACAAATCGTTCTCGTCAAAATACTCCAGGATGTTCTTGAACTGGCGGTGCTCTATTTCACCTGTCTTTCTATGAATAACCATAAGGCGACTCTCGTCGCGGTGGTAAATACCTGTCTCAGCATCATAATCTGATGGATACTGAGCTATCTGTTCTGTTGGAAGTTTGAATTTAAATTGTGAAAGTTTCATACTTCTTATATCTTTTAATCAATACTCATAACTCACTACTCACTACCCTCTGCAGCCACTCGTCTACCTCTTCCATCTTCAGGCAGTCTTCAACCTTAACATCACCTACCCTTGTGCGACGAAGAGCAATGAGGTGTGCACCGCTGTTCAGTGCCTTGCCAATGTCACGTGCCAAGGCACGAATATAGGTTCCCTTGCTGCAAACCACTCGGATTTCGGCCTCCATATTGGCTGCGTCAAAATTCAGCAGTTCTATTTCATCTATTACTAGCGTCTTGGCCTTCAGTTCGGGTTCTTCGCCCTTGCGTGCCAGCTTGTAGGCACGTTTCCCATCTACCTTCACTGCCGAGAATACCGGTGGAACCTGCTGTATGGTTCCTCTAAACAGCTCCAGCACCTGCAGCACCAGTTCGCGGGTGATATGCTCGGTTGGATAGGTAGCATCAATCTCCTTTTCCAAGTCGAACGATGGCGTAGTGGCACCCAGTTTCAGCATCGCCACATATTCCTTGGTATGGGCCTGCAACTCGTCGATGCGCTTGGTAGCTTTTCCTGTGCAAAGAATCACCACTCCTGTTGCCAGGGGATCTAGTGTTCCGGCATGGCCCACTTTCAGTTTCTTTACGCCTAGCAGCCGACTTAACTGATAACGCACCTTTGCCACAACCTGAAACGAAGTCCAGGTTAAGGGTTTATCAATATAGATAACTTCTCCCTGAATGAAATCCATTAGATAAATGCGCTAATAAGAGTAGCGGCACCAATCAGTGCGCAATATGCTGCAAAGTAAATCAGCTTGCCTTTCTTCACGATGTTGATCATCCACTTGCAGGCAAAGCATCCCGATACAAAGGCTGCCACAAAACCTACCAGCAAGGCGGTTACAGATACTGGCTGCTCTGCTCCGTGCTCTGCCAGATATTCGGCACTTGGGGCAACGATGTGCTTAGCATCGAGCAATGCCTCACCCAGGATAGGAGGAATCACCATCAGGAACGAGAACTTTGCCAGGGTTTCCTTCTTGTTACCCAGCAGCAAGCCGGTAGCAATGGTACTGCCCGAACGAGACAGACCTGGCATCACCGCACAAGCCTGTGCTATACCTATTACAAATGCATCCAGAGGTTTGATCTTGTCCTTCTGGCGTGGCTTGGCATAATATGAAAATGCCAGCAACAAGGCAGTAAGCAACAGCATGCAACCTACTATCACCAGGCCTGATCCAAAGATTTCCTCAATCTTGTCCTTGAAGCAGAAACCCACAATGGCGATAGGAATCATAGAAATCAGGATGTTAATCACATAGCGTGTCTCGTCGTTCATCTTGAACTTGAAGAAACCCTTGAACAACCAGTCCACCTCTTTCCACAGAATAACCAACGTAGCCATGACAGTTGCTACATGCACCACAATGTCAAAAGTCAGTCCGCCTTCCTGAATACCCAGCAGGTGCTGACCAATGGTCAGGTGTCCGCTACTGCTCACAGGAAGATATTCTGTAAGGCCCTGCACAAGGCCCAGAATCAATGCTTGTAATTCGTCCATATCAGTCTTTTGGCTTTTTTACCACACCATAAATCATAAACACAAAACCCAGCAGGCATACCACAGGTGCCACCTTGATGCGCATGCTACTGAAAATGTCGGGTTCAAAATGGTTCTCGTCAGAACCAGGACCACCCATCAAAATAAAACCCAAGATAATCACTGCCAAGCCCACACCCAGCAGAATGAAGTTTATCTTGCCCAATGCTAAATCTTTTTTCATAATAATATTTATTTTTGTCGCTGCGCGACGGTTTAAGTGGTTCAAGTGGTTTAAGGAGTTTAAGCCTCCCCTACCAAGGGGAGGTTTGGAGGGGTCTTAAACTTTTAAACCCTTTAAACCTTTAAACTTTTAACCTTTCCCTTATGCCGTATAAAGGTCTTTCTCATTCATCTTCAAGAACCTGTTCACCGAAATATAGGCACAGAACAGGGTGATGAGCAAACCAAACACTAGCACCGAACCAGCCACAATCAGCTGCACCTGGGTAGTTACCACACCTATCAGTTCTGGTTCATACTCCAGCAATGCCATTACGCCAAGATACAACACCACATCTGCCACGATGGCTGCTATCAGTCCCAGCAGCATACTCTTCCAGAGGAAGGGCCTGCGGATGAACGACCAACTGGCACCCACCAGCTTCATGGTATGTATCAGGAACCTACGCGAATAGGCACTCAGTCTCAGTGTGTTGTTTATCAGCGCAAACGAAACAAAGGTAAGCAGGCCTGCCAATACCAGCAGCACCAGGCTCACCTTGCTGATGATGTCATTAATGGTTTCTACCTGTTCACTCTGATACACCATATCCACCACCTTTGGCATAGCCTTCAGTTCCTTCACCACACGGGCAATGCTATCCTTGTTGGCATAATCTGCATGAAGCGTCAGCTCATACGATGCCTCAAAGGGGTTGTATTCCAGGAACTCGCTTGGGTCGGTACCCAAATCCTTTATCATCTGCGCCTTGGCATCTTCCTTCGAGATGAATTTCACCTCTCTTATATATTTCTTTGTCTTCAGGGTTTTCTGTGTGGTGGCAAGTTCGGCTGCATTTGCCTGGTCGCTCATCAGCATGGTAATAGAGATGTTCTCCCTCACGCTTTTCGACACGTTATAGGCCGTAAGCACCACAAACAGCGCAGCACCCAGCAATATCAGCACCAATGAAGTACTGATGCACGAGGTAAGCGCCTGTATGTTAAAGAAACTGGTATGTCTTTTCATCTTATTCTTTTTTTCTGAGGATATAAATCATCGAACTACTCTTATCCTTGTGCGCCAAGGCACTGCACCATGCTAGAAAACCAGTGAACATGCCGCGAATAAAGGTAAAGTTCCTGCCCATATATTTTTCACTCAACATGGATACATAGAATCCGTCGAATGGCATAGGATGACGCTCGCAGATGGTAAAGCCATGCTTGTTTGCCATGGCCTGCATGGTGCTGGGAGTGAAATGCCACAGATGCCGGGGCACGTCGTATGCAGCCCAGAAACTCTTGTAGCGCTGTGCATCGGCACTGGCACAGTTAGGTACTGCCACCACCAGTTTTCCACCATCCATCAGTTCACGCTTCAGGGTTTCCCACAAGTCGTCAAGGTGTTCTATATGCTCCATCACGTGCCACATGGTGATTAGGTTAAAACTTTGGTCTTCAAAATCATTCAGCTTGGTATCATCCAGCACGTTCAGTCCAAAGTTGTCGAAAGCAAAAGCACGTGCCTGTGCACTTTTCTCTACTGCCTCCACATCCCAGCCACGCTGGTACATGGTGTTCACAAAATACCCTGTTCCGGTGCCAATGTCAAGCATCCTGCCCGAGCGCTTGCCACAGGCACGTTCTACCAACTTGGCCTTTTTGTGCAACTGGTACTTTCTCACCCAGTGGTAAACGGTGTTCATCACACCCTTCTTGGTGTTGGTATGGCTGATGTAGTCGGGACTTTCATAATACCTGCCAATCTCTGCTTCTACCGGCACATCCTGCGTCATCTTGAAACCGCAGTCGGCACACTGCAACACCTCAAAAGTCTCACCTGTAGCATAGCAGTCTGTGCAGCTCAGAAAGGACTGTAAATGCACCGACCCGCACACAGGGCACTTCTCCAAATGTATTTTGTTTACCGAAAACTGCATAATATTCCAATTTCGCAACAAAGGTAATATAAAAGTTTAAGAGTTTAAAAGTTTAAAGGTTTAAAAAGTTTAAGAGTTTAAAGGTTTAAAGAGTTGAAGGAGTTTAATCACTAATCATTAATCCCTAATCAAAATTGGCATTATGAAAATTGCGTTAAGAAAATCACAGGTCAGCAAGTAGATCCGCCTTGGCGGAAGAAGCGTTAAGAAAAGTGCTTGAGATTGCGTTAAGAGGCGCAAACTGTTTGAGTGCGAAGCACGAGTTTTTGCGACTTAGCAATTGAAAGTGCTTTTTAGCTTCTGGAGACGCAGCGGGCAACCTTTCTTTGATTCGTTTCTTTCGTTTGGACGAAAGAAATGAATGCCCGTCTGGCAAGACAAAAAAGAAGAAAATAAAAAAAAGAGGTGGAAGTTTTTCCACCTCTTTATATTTAACGCTTTAAATAATTAAAGCTTAATACTTTGTGCCTTACTATCATAAGTAACCTCAATACCCTTAGCGTTAAGGTCATAACCCTGATGATTATCCTTATTCACTGGAATAACGGTGAAAGTACGTGTAGTAAGCATACCATCATATGCACCCTTGCGAGCACCAATATTCAAAGTCTTGGTTGCCTCGTTATAGGTAAAGTCGATGGTAGTGTACTTACCCTTCTCGTAGTTATAGTTCACACCCTCATCCTCGTACAGCTGGAACTCACCATTAGCACCCTGGTAAACAAACAGCTTGATGTTCTCTGGCTGCTTCTCGTCGGTGTACTGCATGTCAGGACCAAATGGAATGATGCTACCAGCGCGTACAAACAATGGCATCTGATTATATGGTGCTGGCACGGTCTTGGTCTGTCCACCCTCAATATTGGCACCATGATAGAAACAATACCATCCACCCTGGGTCTTAGGGAAGTAAACCTCACGACTGCGAGCCTGATATTCTGTAACAGGGCATACCAGGAATGCAGGACCAAACATATACTCATCGGTAAGGTTGTTCACTGCGGTATCGTTTGCAAAGTCCATAGGAAGACCACGCATCAGTGTATAATCCTTGAAGTGAGCCCATCCTGCCATAGAATAAAGGTATGGCATCAGGTTGTAGCGCAACTTGGTGTACCAGCTGATGGTTTCGTAGCAAGGATGACCTGCTGGTGCCAGGTTCCAGATTTCACGTGCAGGATACTGACCATGTACGCGATACATTGGTGCAAAGGCACCAAACTGATGCCAGCGTGCATTCAGCTCACGCCACTCCTTCATATCCTGATTCTCCAGACCAGTCTGCTCAAAGAAACGCTGAGCAGCCTCGTAACGCTTCTCTACAGAGAAACCGCCAATATCCATCGACCAGAATGGAATACCTGCCATACAGAAGTTAAGGCCGGCAGTAATCTGCTGCTGCAAGTCCTCCCAGCGGGTACCGATATCGCCACTCCAGGTAGCGGTGCTGTAACGCTGCAGGCCAGAGAAACCTGAACGGGTAAGCAAGAACACACGCTTGTTTGGCTGCACGCTGCGCTGACCGTCATAGATTGCCATAGCGTTAACCAGTGCGTAGGCATTGAAATATTCGTCTGATGGACCCATAGCAGTAGGACCGCACAGCGACTTGCGGTACTCCATTGGGGTACAGTCGCGCACATTAGGCTCGCTGGCATCCATCCACCATGCATCTACACCATAATTATATTTAGTATAAAGA
>JAGHTY010000154.1 GCA_018065125.1 Candidatus Minthousia equi | reverse complement strand
CTGAAGAGATGAACCAATGGACGGGGTTCGACCTGATTCTCGACTTGTACCGTCTGCATTACAGTGGCAGCTTGGCTCTTCGCCTGATTCCTGCCAACCGCCTGCAACACTACGAGCAGGTGTTCCAAGCCGCCAACCGCAGTCAGGAATCATCCGAGTTCATCCGTCAGTTACGAGATTTGGGGGTTATCTTCCATTGTTTCCTGAACGGAAAGGCGGATGCAGATTTTGAACTATGAGGAGTTTCTACTCCTCTTTCTGCATGTCAAACCATTCCACTTCGCCACCCCAGAGCTGCAGAAAGCGCAGAAACGTGTCGTGCGACAATGCCACACAGGCACGGTTATCACAAGGATGGAAAGTCATCATAAGTGCATCGCGCAAATCCTTGTCAATGAAAAACTTGACACGGTGTCCATTCTCGAACAGTTCCCTCGGATTGGCATCCTGTAGGTCGATATCGTGAATCAAGCCCAGTGGCGACACACTGCCCGGCAACAAGCCCAGGCAACGCTCCATACGCTCCTCCGAAGCGAAAGTCAACTTACCCTCACGGATAATCTGCTGCAGTTGTACAAAGTTCAGCGACTTATGGCACTCCATCGTTACCAGGTAGTGCCGCTTACCGCTATGGTTGCGCAGGAACAGGTTCTTGCAGTGCGTGCAACCTTGCAGTTCCTGCAACGAGTTCCAGAAAGCCAGCCCCTCCTCGATGGTAAACAAGGGAGGGTGCTGCACCATCTTATACTCCAATCCGTGTGCATCCAAAAAGTGGAGCACCTTTTCTATTCGTTCCTGCGATTCCATGCGATTTCGTTCTTTGCGCTACATTACATGGGCATCATGCCTGCTTCCCAAACAGCTTTGTTCATCTCATACATACCATCCATGTAACTCTTGTAGGCTTTCTTTAAAACTTGTTTTGCTTTCATTGTTAATCCTCCTAAAAACTTTACTTTTTACACTTAAAATTTGCCCCGCAGGGCGTTATCCTTTTTACCCAAGAGCTACAAATCGCATGCCACTGCCACTTTTGTCATGTTACACCCGCTATTTTCTTTTTTTCAACAGAAGGGTGCAAGGGCACACCTCATTTAATACTTCTGGAAGCCATATTTGTCACGCAGTACCTGCTG
>JAGHTY010000122.1 GCA_018065125.1 Candidatus Minthousia equi | reverse complement strand
TTTGCTGCAATCTGATTTAGAATCTGTCCCTTGAAAGGAATGCCCTTTGGCAGGATAACGTCGAATGCAGAGATACGGTCGGTTGCTACCATTACCAACTTGTCGTCGTTGATGTTATAAACGTCACGTACTTTTCCGTGATATACACTCTTCTGACCTAGGAAGTTAAATTCGGTCGCTGTTAAAGCCTTCATTTTATTTCTTTATTTTTAATTGTTTGTTTCTTTTCGTCTTTTTCGTAGGCATCGACAATTGCCGTTACCAGTTTGTGGCGAACAATGTCGCCTTTGTCTAGCAGCACAAAGCTGATGCCTTTCACGTCTTTCAGAATTCGAAGTGCCTCTGCCAATCCCGAACGCTGGCTGGTAGGCAGGTCGATCTGTGTCATGTCGCCTGTTACAATCATCTTTGTATTCATACCCATTCGGGTAAGGAACATCTTGATTTGCTGACTAGTAGTGTTCTGTGCCTCGTCAAGAATGACTACGGCATCGTTCAGGGTACGTCCGCGCATAAATGCCAAAGGGGCAATCTGAATGACATTTGCCTCCATGTATTCTTTCAACTTTACGGCAGGAATCATGTCCTGTAAGGCGTCGTAGAGTGGCTGCAGGTAGGGGTCGATTTTCTCCTTCATGTCACCAGGCAGAAATCCTAGTTTCTCACCGGCTTCTACGGCAGGACGACTCAGTATTATACGCTTTATCTCTTTGTTTTTCAATGCCTTTACTGCCAGTGCAATGGCGGTGTAGGTTTTTCCTGTTCCGGCAGGGCCAATGGCAAAGAGCATGTCGTTTTTCTGGTAAGCGTCTACCAGTTTCTTCTGATTAGGACTGCGTGGAACAATGGGGCGTCCGCTGATGCTGAATAGAATGACATCCGAGTCGGAACTAGGAGATTCGGCACCACTTTTCTTGTTCTTGATGATGGCAAGAATAGCCTCCTCTGTTAGTGAATTGTATTTTGCACAATGCTTTTCTAGTTTCTGAATGCTTTCCTCGAACGAGCACATCTCTTCCTCGTCGCCCATTACTTTGATGACATTTCCACGGGCAACGATGCGAAGTTTGGGGTATAGAGCCTTAATCATTTGGATGTGAACATTCTTTGCTCCGTAGAACAAAACTGGGTCAACATCCTCCAGTACTATATGCTTTTCTATCATTCTTTGCGGTTTCGCTATTTTTGCTGCAAATTTAGTAATTTGCTTTTATATATCCATATAAATTCGTAATTTTGTACCAATTTAAAAGGATATGGATTTTAAGGAGATTATCATAGATAAAATAAAGAAAAACTGGGCTGCCCTGAAAGAAACGGACAGGTACAAGAAAATGTCAAGCGCACAGAAATATTTGGTGGTATTTTGCTTGATTGTCTTGTTTCTGGCTGTGATAAAAATGGTGTTCGGATTGGGTGCCAATAAGGTGGTTGAGAAACCTGCGAAAAATGAAGTTTCTGCCCAGGAAAATAAAATTTCCTCGCCTGCTGCATCAAATGCCAAGGAAAAGAAAACATTCAAATGGCCTTATTATACAACACAGATTCGTAGTTGGAGTGACCCTGAATTCGACGACCTGAACGATGTGCAGCTAGAGGTTGCCATGAAGAACGGTTTGTCGAACCCTATTCCAAATCGTGAAGAGGCAGAGAAACTCGTGTCAAAAGGCGAATTGGTGTATGTTGGCATCAGTCCTTTCTATTATGCCGAGGAGCAGAAGCATTCTATTCCTTATCTTATCCCAAAGGCACATCGTTTGCTCAGTCGTATTTGTGTGAACTTTCAGGATTCCTTGCAAAGCAAGAAATTGCCAATGTTCTTGCCAGTGCTGACTTCGGTGCTACGCACAGAAGAGGATGTTTCTAAGCTGAAAAGGAACAATGTAAATGCCTCTTCTAATTCTTGCCATCGCTACGCAACAACCTTCGATTTAAGTTGGAGAAGTTTTGTGAAGCTGGGTGAGAATGCACCCGATATGAATCTTTCTGCCGATTTGCAGATTGCCCTGAAAAGGACTCTTGGTGAGGTGTTGCGTGATTTGCGATTTGAAGGTCGTTGTTTCGTAAAACACGAAAGAAAGCAACCTTGTTTCCATGTAACTGTAAGATAAACTGCATGTTCCGTTACTTTATAGAACTGTGCTACGATGGCACTGCCTACCATGGATGGCAGATTCAGCCTTCAGACATCAGCGTACAAGAGGTACTTACCAAAGCTCTGAGTACGTTGCTGCAGGTAGAAACTCCCATTGTTGGAGCAGGTCGTACAGATACAGGTGTTCATGCTCGTTTTATGGCAGCTCATTTCGAGGTAGAGCAACCTGTGGATTGCAAGCAACTGGCTTATAAGCTTAACCGTATTCTACCAAACGACATTGCCGTTTATCGTGTTTGCAGGGTAAAGGAAGATGCTCATGCTCGATTTAGTGCCCTGAGTCGTACTTACCATTATTATATACATCAAAGTAAATCGCCTTTCGACAGACAATACAGTTGGCGACTGGTGGAACGTCTCTTAGATTATGAGAAAATGAATCAGGCAGCTAAAGTGCTGTTTGAATATCGCGACTTTACCAGTTTTAGTAAATTGCATACCGATGTGAAAACCAATAATTGCAAGATTATGCAGGCAGAATGGAAGCAGTTAGATGAAACCCATTGGATGTTTGTAATTCAGGCGGATAGGTTCTTGCGAAATATGGTAAGAGCAGTAGTTGGTACACTGATAGAGGTGGGTCGTGGAAAATTAACAATAGAGGGTTTCCGCAAAATCATAGAGCAGAAAGATCGTTGTAGTGCAGGCATGTCGGTTCCTGCGCATGCCTTGTTCCTGCAAAATGTGGAATACCCTCAGGATATTTATATTGAAAAAGAGATATGTGGCTAACGTTGGCTTTTACTTCGGCAGTATTGCTGGGATTCTATGACGTTTTCAAGAAACGATCCTTGAAGGACAATGCCGTGATTCCGGTGTTGTTCCTCAATACCTTATTTTGCAGCCTTATCTTCTTGCCTTTTATCTTGGCTTCGGAATTTGGACAGATTTCTCCGGATAGTAATTTCTACATTCCTGCAGAAGGGTGGGAGGTACATAAATTCATTATACTCAAGGCATTTATTGTATTGTGTTCTTGGGTTTTGGGTTATTTCGGTATCAAGCATCTGCCTATTACCATTGTGGGGCCAATTAATGCTACAAGGCCGGTTATGGCTCTTGTAGGTGCTATTGTTGTATTTGGTGAAAGTCTAAATCTTTATCAATGGATTGGTGTGGCATTGGCAATACTGTCTTTCTTCATGCTGTCACGTAGTGGAAAGAAAGAAGGTATTGATTTTAAGCATAATAAATGGGTGGTATTTGTTGTACTCTCAGCATTGTTTGGTGCTATCAGCGGTTTGTACGACAAGTTTCTCATGGCACCAGCAGATGCAGGTGGTGTGGGGCTAAATCGTATGGAGGTGCAGTCATGGTACAACTTCTATCAATTTGTGCTGATGGGATTGATGCTGCTATTGATTTGGTTTCCAACACGTAAAAAAACAACTCCTTTCCGCTGGGATTGGTGCATTATATTGATTTCGGTATTCCTTTCCATGGCCGACTTTGCCTATTTCTTTGCCTTGAGTGAGGATGGTGCTATGATTTCGATTGTGTCGATGGCTCGTCGCAGTAGTGTGATAGTATCATTCCTGTTTGGTGCAATGGTATTTAGAGAGAAAAACCTAAAGAGCAAGGCTTTGGATTTGCTTTTGGTGCTGTTAGGTATGGTATTCCTGTGGTTAGGAACAAAATAAGATATGAAGATGAAAAGATATTTTATACTGCTTGTGCTGGCAATGTTCTTTAGTGTAAATGGCAAAGCCCAAACCATGCGCGATGCCTTTACAAATATGCCCGATAGCTTGTTGCCTTTACTAACCCATAATGACCGTATGGACATGATGGATTTTTTGGATAGCAAGATGCAGGCAAGGGTTACAAACAGATTGACCGTGCAAAGTGAAATGGATACACTTACCGCTGATTATCTGCATTTAAAAATGACAGAGATTTCAAAAGTGGAAATGAAACTACTACCAGTAAATGATAGTACGCAGGTGATAGCTGTAGTGCACACGGTAACCATTCCTGCAATCGATAGTTCCATTAGGTTTTATTCTAGTGACTGGAAAGAGTTGAGAGTGACAGATTATGTGCAGTTGCCTAACATCGATGCTTTCCTTGCAAAAGATAAACGGCAGTTTTCTGAAGAGGAAGAGGCTTTACTGAAGGGTTTGGATTTAGAATTAGTAGGTATGGCATTGTCGTCGTCAGAAAGCAAACTTGTTCTTACACGTAGTCTTGGACAGTTGTCTCGCGAAGAACAGAAAAAGGCAAAATCCTTATTTAAACCGATTACTCTTCTCTGGAAAGAAGGTAAATTTATCCTGATTAAGAGTAACAACGCAGAGTCGCAAAGTCGTGTACACAAAAAACCGCAATCCTATAGGGTTGCGGTTTTTGTATCTCAAGTAAAAATGTTATTACTTCTTCTGAGATCTGCCGTAGCGGCTCGTGAACTTATCAACACGACCAGCGGTATCAACCAACTTGCTCTTACCAGTATAGAATGGGTGAGAAGTTGAAGAAATTTCCATCTTGAACACTGGGTAAGTTTCGCCCTCGAACTCTACAGTATCAGTAGTCTTAGCTGTAGACTTAGAAAGGAACATATCGCCGTTACTCATATCCTTGAATACTACAGGACGATAATTCTCTGGATGCAAATCTTTTTTCATATCTTATTTTAATTTATTTCGTTTATATTGCTGGTAACAATATGTGTAATGGGTCTTCTTTAACGGGGTGCAAATTTACGGCGTTTTCTTCATTACTCCAAATATTTCTTTCTTTTTTTTCAAAATAACCTGTCTATTTGAAATGTCGGGTTTCCAATTTATTAGAAACTACCTATTATATAGGAAAAAAAGCACGCAAAACCATTTATTTTATTGACATTTTCACTATCTTTGCGCCGAAAAACAAAAAGAATTATTTTAATTTTTAATCAAAGATTAATAAAATGGTTAATTACAAAGAATTGGGTTTGGTAAATACCCGTGAAATGTTTAAGAAGGCTGTTGCTGGCGGTTATGCTATCCCAGCATTCAACTTCAACACAATGGAGCAGATGCAGGCTATCGTACAGGCTGCAGTTGAAACTAAGTCACCTGTTATCATGCAGGTATCTAAGGGTGCTCGTAATTATGCTAACGGTACTATTCTGCGTAACTTGGCTAAGGGTGCTGTAGAATATGCTAAGGAACTGGGTTGCGAAAAGCCAGAAATCGTTCTTCACCTGGATCACGGTGATACTTTCGAATTGTGCAAGGATTGTATCGATAATGGTTTCTCTTCTGTAATGATCGATGGTTCTCACCTTCCATACGAAGAGAACGTAGCTTTGGCTAAGAAGGTTGTAGAGTATGCTCATCAGTTCGACGTAACCGTTGAGGCTGAGTTGGGTGTATTGGCAGGTGTTGAGGATGAGGTTTCTGCTGCAGAGTCTCACTATACTAAGCCAGAAGAGGTAATCGACTTCGCTACTCGTACAGGTTGCGATAGCTTGGCTATCTCAATTGGTACTTCTCACGGTGCACACAAGTTCACTCCAGAGCAGTGTACTATGGTAAACGGTGTATTGGTTCCACCTCCATTGGCATTCGATATCTTGGCTGAAATCGAGCAAAAGCTTCCTGGTTTCCCTATCGTTCTTCACGGTTCTTCTTCTGTTCCTATGGACGAAGTTAACACTATCAACAAGTTCGGTGGTGATTTGAAGGCTGCTATCGGTATTCCTGAGGATCAGTTGCGTCAGGCTTCTAAGAGCGCTGTTTGCAAGATTAACATCGACTCTGACTCTCGTTTGGCTATGACTGCTGCTATTCGTCAGCACTTGGCTGAGCATCCTGGAGATTTCGATCCACGCCAGTATTTGAAGCCAGCTCGCGAAAACATGAAGAAGATGTACATCCACAAGATTGTGAATGTATTGGGTTCTGACGGTAAGTTGGGCTAATTCTTTAGATATTTTCTAAGACAACATAAAAGCCGCTCTGTTTAGGGCGGCTTTTACTATATAAATAAGGTATAATGAACATCGAACAAATTGTAAGAGATAGCAGAGAGATAACCGAGTTTCAGAGAAAGGTTTATCTTGAGTTGCTAAATGTACCTAAAGGACAAACCATAACTTATGGGCAATTGGCGAAAAGGATTGGCTGTAAAAGTGCTCAAGCTGTGGGGCAAGCATTGCGTAGAAATCCTTTTGCTCCTGCTGTTCCTTGCCATAGAGTAATTGCTGCCAATGGTTCGTTGTGTGGCTTTAATGGCCATAGGGAAGGTGAAGAGATAGAACGAAAACGCCAGTTGCTAAAGTCGGAAGGGGTTATTCCTCTATCTTCATTATAGCGCCTGTCTGGTCGTAAAATACAACCTTTGTAGTGGTTTTCTTGTTAAATAATGCACCACTTAGGGTTTCTACATTTCCAAACTGTGCCACAGAAACCTCGCCTTGTAATAAAGTCTTGTTGCTGGCATCAAAAATGCGAATGGCAGCCTTACTTGGTATATTGTATTGAATACCTTCCAGCTTAACCTTTTTCTTCTTCTCGTCAATAACAGGTTCTGTAACGGTGTGCTGGTCTTTTACGCTAATATAAACAGGAGCACCACTTAGGTCGTCATTGTCGACCACACCTAGTCGTTGACTGAATCTAAAAAGAATCTGCTTTTCGATATCCTCTTTTGGATCTACATAAAAAGTGTAGGCCTTTGTTTCATAAGTGGTGTAACCTGCAAACAACTGCATAAGGGCAGCTTCCTGCTCGTTCAGGTTGTTTATCATGATTTCCATCTGTTTGCCATCTGTAGGATTGTAATCTGCCTGACCACGATTCAGGTTATTCTTACTTTCACGGATGGCATAGATTTCCTGTGCACATAATTCTGCAGATTTTGCGGTAGAACCAGCCATAAGGATTTCTTCGGTCATGAAATCACGTGAGTTATACACTTTTCCACTCTTGCTGGCCTTATAACCCTCGAATGGAATAGAAGGTTTTGGGTCGGTGTTGATTGCCTGCAAGATTCCTTGCTCGTTCAGGCGAATCATGGGGGCAATGGTCTTGTCCTTCAGTTTGATGGTGTAAACCTTCGAGGTATCAGGAGCACCTGCGGCATCCAGATGTATGTTCTGGATTTTGCAGGTTGTCTTTGGCTCTGTGCCGATGTCGTTTTTCATACGAAGATAACGGTCGGCATATTTTGCATATTCACCAGGAGTGTATTTTGCTGTTTCAACTTCAATATCAACACGCAATACAGTACGAGGCAGCAGGTAGGTTACTCCTTCTGCATTTGTTCCTGGTGCGTATGGGGTTACTTCGGTTTGTGCCATTGCAGCGAATGGCAGTAACATCAAGATATTCAGGATTAGTTTTTTCATTGCCGTAATATTATGATTTTAAAACCTTGAATGCTTTTGGTAAATAGTTAATGATATCGCTGGCGGTAAGACATTCTTCTCCAAGTTCTTCAACTGCAAGGTCGCCTGCCAAACCATGAAGATACACGCCCAGACGTGCCGCCTCTGCTTGTCGGTAACCTTGAGACAGCAATCCTAGAATAATGCCTGTTAGCACGTCTCCGCTTCCTGCTGTAGCCATGCCTGGGTTTCCTGTAGGGTTGAAATAGATGTCTCCTGTAGGCATGATAACTGCTGTCCATGCACCTTTTAGGATAACAAATACGTGCTGGCGGGTTGCCAGGTCGCGTGCTTTGTTCAAGCGCTCGTACGACTCAATGCTATTGCCGCCAATCCTATCCATTTCCTTTGGATGAGGGGTAAGGATAGAATTTTCTGGAAGTTGCTGAAGCCATCCGCGATGGTCGCCAAGGATGTTTAGCGCGTCGGCATCAACCACTACAGGCGACTGAGCACGCCTTATCTGTTCAATAAATGCCAATGCTGTTTCTTTTGCTGTTCCTATGCCAGGACCAATGGCAATGGCTTGGAATGCGTCAGGGTTACAAGGCGTGGTAAACTTTCGGTCGTCGTTATCCAGTTTCAGTACCGCTTCGGGCACAGATACTTGCAGAATGTTGTTGTTTAGTGCTGGGGTAAGAACCGTTAGCTTTCCTAACCCGCTTCGTAATGCAGCCTTGGCACCTAAAATAGCAGCACCTGCCATACCATAGGTGCCTGCTACCAGCAATCCATGCCCCATGCTTCCCTTGTGTGCAAACTTATTGCGTGAGCGAAGCATCTTTTTAATTTCCTCTTCCTCGGTAATATAGTAAACGGCACTGGTTTCTTCTATTCCTTGTGGGTGAAGACCAATGTCTATTATTTCATATTCACCGATAAATTCCTGATATTCATGAAAGAAGAAACTAACTTTAGGTTGCTGAAGGGTAAGGGTAAGATTTGCTCTGATAATGTGATTGCGGATGTTGTAGGTATTATCCTCGCACATTAATCCCGATGGCATGTCAATTGAAATGACATCTGCTGCCGATGAATTAATGTATTTTACAACAGCAGCAAAACCTCCGCTTAAAGGCTTGTTAAGGCCGGAACCAAACAAACCGTCGATAACCAGATCATTGGCATTCAGTTCGGGAGGCGCAAACTGTGTGGTAATTTCGTGAAAGGTAAGCGATGACATGTCCATTACACGATCACGATTTTCGGCACAGTCGGGTGAAAGTTTTGAACCGGTATTGAACAGATACACCTCTACCATGTAGTTTTGCTGTGCCAGCATGCGTGCCACAGCCAAGGCATCTCCGCCATTGTTTCCGGGACCAGCAAATACCTTTACAAGGGTTGTTGGCTCGTATCTTCGCATTATGGCATGCGTTAGCGCACGCGCCACTCTTTCCATCAGATCGATGGATGAAATGGGCTCGGGTTCTATTGTATATCGGTCAAGTTCCTTTATCTGGATGTTGGTCAATACTTTCATAACTGCAAATATATGAAAATAGTGCCGATAAAAAGGTATTTTGACTAAAAAATTAGTTAACTTTGCACCAATTTTGCTAAAAACGTGACGAATGGACACAATAACAGTCAATAATAAAGAATTTAGGTTATCCATCCCCGAATCTGAAATATTGAAACAGGTGGATAGGGTAGCACAGGAAATTACCAACGACTTGGATGGTAAGAATCCCTTGTTCTTGTGTGTGCTGAATGGTTCTTTCATGTTTGCATCCGACTTGCTGAAACGTGTTAATATTCCTGCAGAAATCTCGTTTGTGAAGATGTCGTCTTATCAGGGAACCGTTACTACAGGAAAGGTACGCCGATTGTTGGGTGTTGACCGTGATCTTACGGGCAGAACTGTTGTCATTGTCGAGGATATTGTAGAATCTGGCATTACCATGGTGCAATTGCTTGAGGATTTGCGTATGCAAAATCCTGCTGAAATCAAGATTTGTACCTTGCTTTCTAAACCAAACAAACGTCAGGTAGAGGTGAAGGTAGATTATGTGGCTATGGAGATTCCTGATGAGTTCATTGTGGGCTATGGCCTTGATTACGACGGTTTTGGCAGAAATCTTCCAGATATCTATACCATTGTTTAACCAGATAACAAAATACAAATAAAATGTTGAATATTGTAATTTTCGGTGCTCCAGGTTCAGGAAAGGGCACTCAGAGCGACAAAATTATTGCCGAGTATGGCGTAGAACACATCTCTACAGGAGACGTATTGCGCGCAGAAATCAAGGGAGAAACAGAATTGAGTAAAATCGCAGCGTCGTATATCAACGACGGAAAGCTGGTTCCTGATTCTCTGATTATCGATATTCTGGCTAGCACATTGGATGCAAAGGGCAAAGACATCAAGGGTGTTATCTTTGATGGTTTCCCACGTACCATTGCACAGGCCGAAGCTTTGAATGTAATGCTGAAAGAACGTGGTCAGGAGGTTTCAACTGTTATTGGTCTTGAGTTAGACGATGAGGAACTGATCAAGCGTATCATTGCTCGTGGTAAAACCAGCGGCCGTGCCGATGACAACGAAGAAACAGCAAAGAAGCGTCTGAACACTTACTACAGCCAAACTCTTCCTTTGAGGGATTTCTATATCAACGAAGGAAAGTATGCCAAAATTCAGGGCATGGGCTCTATCGATGATATTTATGCAGACATCAAGAAAGCAATTGATGCTGTAAAATAATTCGTTCAACTTTCGCCTGTGCTCAAGTTGTAGGTTTAAGAAGTTTAAGGGGTTTAAGATATTTAAAGAGTTCAAATTCCAAATAAAGAAATGGCTGAATCAAACTTTGTCGATTATGTGAAGATTTACTGCCGCTCTGGAAAGGGTGGTCGTGGATCTGTGCACATGCATCGTGCTAAATACATGCCAAATGGAGGTCCCGATGGCGGTAATGGCGGTCGTGGCGGTCATGTGATACTGCGTGGTAACCGAAATTACTGGACTTTGCTGCATTTGCGCTATGAGCGACATGTTTTTGCCGGCCATGGCGGCAATGGAGGCAAGAACAAGAGTACAGGAAGTGATGGCGAAGACCGTTACATCGACGTACCTTGCGGAACCGTAGTTTATAATGCCGAGACAGGTGAGTATATCTGCGATGTTACCGAACATGGCCAAGAGGTTATGCTGCTGAAAGGTGGCCGTGGTGGTTTAGGAAACTGGGAGTTTCGAACAGCCACTCGTCAGGCACCCCGATTTGCACAACCAGGCGAACCTATGCAGGAAATGCTGGTTATTCTGGAACTTAAACTCTTGGCAGACGTGGGTTTGGTGGGTTTTCCAAATGCAGGTAAATCAACCTTGCTCAGTTCTGTTTCAAGTGCCAAGCCAAAGATTGCCAATTATCCTTTCACCACACTAGAACCAAGTCTTGGAATTGTTTCCTATCGTGACAACCAGAGTTTCGTGATGGCGGATATTCCTGGTATAATCGAAGGTGCAAGTGAAGGTAAGGGCTTGGGATTGCGATTCCTTCGTCATATTGAACGTAATTCCTTACTGCTGTTCATGGTACCTGGTGATACCGATGACATTGCCCATGAATACGAGGTGCTGCTCAACGAACTGGAAACCTTTAACCCGGAAATCCTCGACAAGCAACGCATTCTAGCAATCACAAAATGTGATATGCTTGATGAAGAGTTGATATCATTGCTTGAGGAGACTTTGCCACAGGATGTTCCACATGTGTTCATCTCGGCAGTAACAGGACAGGGCATCGTGCAACTGAAAGATTTGCTTTGGGCAGCTATGAACAGCGAAAGCAACAAACTGCACGACATTCAGGCAGAGCGTATCGTTCACAAGAATAAGGATTTAAGTTTCTTGCGTTCGGAATTGGCAGATCTTGGTGAAGATGAAGATCTTTACGATTTCGAAGATGATGCCGATGACGACCTTGAACTGGATTGGGATGATGTGGAGGATATTGAAGATGCCGACGTGGAATATCTTGACGATTGATGCTACACACTTATTTCATAGCAGATAACATAACCGCCTTCAGTACTACCCGTGCTGGAGGCGTTAGTTGTGGTACCTATGCCTCGTTTAATGCCAATCATTATTGCGGCGATAATCCTATTCATGTGGCTCAAAACCGCAGGATGCTTTGTGAAGAACTGGGTATCCTTGAGAAACACCTGATTGTTCCTCATCAAACGCACCATACCCGAATACAGAACATTACACAAGAATTTCTTGAACTTTCCGATTCAGAACGTCAGCAGTTGCTTGAAGATACCGATGCTGTTGTAACAGCATTGCCAAAAGTCTGTGTGTGCGTGTCAACAGCCGATTGCATTCCTGTTTTTCTTTATGATAGGCAGAATAAGGTTGTGGCTGCCATTCATGCTGGTTGGCGCGGAACCTGTGCCCGTATCGTAGAGCATACCCTTGGTTATTTGATAGAGGCATTTGGTACACGCCCTTGTGATGTAAAGGCTGTAATAGGTCCTGGAATAGGGCAGGATGCCTTCGAGGTGGGAGATGAAGTGTATCGTGCTTTCGAGAAGGAGGGTTTCTCTATGGACGAAATCGCACGTCTTTATCCCGCTAGGGAGGTGCCTTTCAAATGGCACATTGATTTATGGAAATGTAACCAGATGCAGTTGCTGGATAAAGGCGTAATTTCCCAGAATATTCAGATTGCAGGCATCTGTACTTATTCGCAGAGCGACAAATTCTTTTCTGCCAGACGATTGGGTATTCGCTCTGGTCGTATTCTCAACGGAATTATGATGAAATAAAAAAGGAAGCAATTACTTGCTCCCTTTGTGTGGTCGTGCTGCACGCTTGGCACGAATGTCGGCTTTTTTCTTGGCCGAACCCGAACCGTGTGCACCAGTTATGTATGCTTTCTTTTTGGCCTTGGTCTTAACCTTGTCGGCACCCGACTTGGCAGAACCTCCACCTCCACCCTTGAAGGTGAAGCCCTCAACCATAGCCTTTTGAATATCTTCTACAGACGCCATAAACGCGCATATTAATGATGGAACAAACGAACGCCGGTAAATGCCATGGCAATGCCGTACTTGTCGCAGGTTTCAATAACATTATCATCGCGAACGCTACCAC
>JAGHTY010000139.1 GCA_018065125.1 Candidatus Minthousia equi | reverse complement strand
TCCAATAGCCGATGCCCTTACGGCATTGCATGGCGAGATGCTGATGCACCTGGATGTAAAGCCAGATAATATTGTTATCAGAAAGGGTGAGAACGATCAGCCAGATATGCCTGTACTGATAGACTTTGGTATTTCGGTTCACTTTGACAAGAAAGGAAAGCCTACCACAACCGTTAAGTCGGCTGGCGTGAGCGAGGGCTTTGCACCTATCGAGCAGTATAGCACCATTAGCCGTTTTGCTCCCGAGGTGGATGTGTATGCTCTTGCCGCCACCATGCTGTATCTGCTCACAGGCAAGGATCCACAAAGTGCTTTCGATATCAAGCCTCAGCACATCAATGCTGCTTTGCCGCAGAATGTGCCCGACAATATACGCAATGCCATTCTTGAAGGTATGCGCAAGGAGCACGACGAGCGCACCAAAAGCCCCAAGCAGTTTGTTGCATCGTTAAGAAACCAGGCTCCTCTGCCTATAGGTTATATCCTGCGTGGAGGTGTGAACGAGTATCGAATCAGTTCTATCGACCATGTTCACCAGTCGTGGGTAGAATATTCTGCCATGCTGTATAGTGGCGAGAGTGTTCACCAGCCACAAGGCGGAAATATAACCCTTACTACACGTTTCAAGGTGTTTGAATGGTTCATCACGGGCACAATGAGCCGTGATGCCAGTCATGCTGTTGTGCGTAATCATCAATATCAGCCAGCAGATGATTGCCCATCGGCCGGTGTGCTGCAGCCTGGTTCGGCCGAGCAAAGCACAACCGATGCTGTGGGAAATGTGGTGCGCGAGGTTATCCGTACCAATAATACCGTGTATTGTACTGTTAAGCAGAACTGGAAGAAGGAATCAGGTTTTTCTTTTAGCGTCAAGAAGAAGCCATTGGTTATTGCTGCATGTGTGATTGCTTTTGCTGTCGTTGCAGGAATTGTATGGAGCAGTGCTGGCAAGAATAGCACCAATATTCCAGAGAATACAGAAGTTGCAGAGGTTGAGAACACCGAGAGTGCTGTTATTCAGGATACAGAAAAAGATGTGGTGGATTATCCTGTTATGGCAAACGATGGTTCGGTAATCTTTAAATGGACGGGCAAGCTTAATGCCCAGAACCTGCCTACAGGCAATGGTGTGGCTAAGTATAACGCTAATGATAGCAAAGGTCGTAAGGAGTATCATGGTGAGATGAAAAACGGTCTGTGCGATGCAGATAATGCCATTCTTTATTACACCAATGGCAGTACCTACGAGGGTGCATTCAAGGATGGTGCCCGCACCGATGGTATGTTGATTCTAAAAAGCGACGAAATGTACTATCGTGGTCGTTTCCAGGATGATAAGGAATATAATGGTACATGGTTTTTCTTGAATACCGACGAGGTTTATTCTTCGGTTAATAACGGAAAGGAAGTTGTAAAGTAATCTAAATTAATCTGGAAACATGAAGCATATTTTATTCCGGCGCTGAATAATGCTACAGGTAAGACATTCCGTTTGCCTACCGAGGCAGAGTGGGAGTTTGCTGCGCGTGGCGGCAATAAAAGCAAGCATGCACAGTATAGTGGCAGCAGCAGGATAGACGATGTAGCATGGTATGCAAACAATTGTGAAGGTCCAGAAAAGGTTGCAAAGAAGAAGCCTAATGAGCTGGTCATTTACGACATGACTGGTAATGTGTGGGAATGGTGTCTGGATTGGTACCAAGGCTATACCAGTTCTGCCCAGGATAATCCTACTGGTCCTGCCCGTGGTGACGAAGGACGTGTTGTCCGTGGTGGTAGCTGGGGTTATGAGGCTGCAGAATGTCGTAACACTTACCGCATGGGCATTGAGCCTACAACCATTTTTTTTGGTGTTGGCTTCCGTTTGGTGCTTACAGAGTGATATCTTCACATAAATTACAATATGAATACCGAACAAAACCATAACAAGGAAAAGGTTAGTACATTGCAGAAGGCAAGAAAGATCTATATCAGGATAATGTATGTGCTGTGCATAATTATGCTGATATCAATACCTTTCCTAAAGAGCTGCCAACAAGATGAAGAACATGAAAAAGAGCAGCAAGGCGTAGTGGAGGATAACGTAGAAGATAACGAGATTAAGGCGTTAAAGAATAAAATTATACACGATGCGCTAGACGGGCTGTAACATCACATACACTCGGTGCGAACCATAGCCGGTGTAGTCGATAGGGGTGTTGGGGTCCTTTGCCCATGCCTTCAGTTCGGTGCAGGCAGTAGTGTGCTTTAGGCCTGTTAGCTGCATGTACTCAGAAGCTTTTATGTAGTGGTGTTCTTGTAAATATTCCATTAGCTTTGCCAGTCTTTGCTCTTTGGTATAGGGGGTGGACATGGATTGCACGTCGGGTTTGTAGTGTGCACGCTTTATGCTGCATTTCTTTTCGGCTGTGCGCACCAGCTTTCGGTGTGGGGTAAACGTTACCGTCTTGAACGTAATGCTGCGGGCATTATGGCGCAGAGACTTAGCGCTCTCGTCTTTTTCGTCGTCTATGCCGTCTTTCCATTTTAGCGTTCCGTTAAACCTGCCTATGTTGTTGATGGATACAGAACGTCCCTCGGCCAGGTACTCTGGAAGAGCCTCGCTCAGGGCTATAAGTACTGCGTCAATATCCGATGTGTGCAATGATACGTGGCGCTTTAGGTGCTCTACCAGTTCGCGGTGCGATACTGGGGTAGTACGTGCAAAGCGAGGGAAGGTTTTTCTTTCTTCGCTATCCAGTTTCAGGTTGTTTTCTAGTAAGATGTACTCAGACATTTTGATGTGTTTTATGTTATTATTTGTGCGTGATTAAGTGTTCTTTTCTTCGTACGCACATTGCGTACCGCCATTCACAGCCTGCGTACGGCCATTCGCAATGTGCGTATGTGCATTCGCAACGTGCGTACGAAGAATATTGCACCTAATCATTCACTTTTCTTTCTTTAGTCGTTCAGCTTTATTGCCTATACAAAGATACGAAAATTATCTTTAATCCCAGCACGAAATCCCAACTATTTTTCTCTGGTTCCGTACATTGCCCAATACCCCCTATACGTACTCCCCCGTAAGGGGGGGAGTAGTATTACGGGGGCATGTTGGGGCATATGGTAGGAAATTTGTGGCCGTATTTTTTTTGCATGTAATGCGATAAATAATCTCAAAAGATAGTGAGTATATCAAATGTTTTTTGTATCTTTGTGAAGTTTAAATATAACTTGTAAAACGCAGAAACAAACCTGAACATACTATGAAACGCATATTTGCATTCACACTTTTATTTCAGCTGATGCTGCTTACTGCCCAGGCGCAGGGGCCAAGTAAGAAATGCCCTACATGTGGTTTGTCTATGGCAAAGTGCCAGTATCATGGTAAGCATCCAAAGCCTAGTGCCAATAAGCCTGCAAGCAATAAGCCTGCAAGCAATAAGCCTGCAGTAAATAAGCCTGCAGCAAACAAGCCTGCAGCAAA
>JAGHTY010000127.1 GCA_018065125.1 Candidatus Minthousia equi | reverse complement strand
GAACTGCTTATCTACCCTACCGCTATTGGTTTTGAAAGCAGCGACACCCGGGAGGAGCAGATGCGCCAACGCGAGGCATGGATGACCGTGCAACGAGGTCACGCCGTAGCCAACGGACTGCCGGTGATTGCCGTGAACCGAGTGGGTCACGAACCCGACCCTAGCGGACAGACCAATGGTATCCAGTTCTGGGGCAGCAGCTTTGTGGCTGGCCCTCAAGGCGAAATACTGGCACAGGCTCCTACTGATCGCGAAGCTAACCTGCTGATTGAAGTGGATATGGAACGTAGTGAGAATGTGCGTCGATGGTGGCCTTTCCTGCGCGACCGCAGAATTGACGAATTTGCCAATCTCACAAAAAGATACATCGATTAAGTTGAGTTTTCTTTCAAAAAGTTTGTCATTTTACAAAAAACACGTACCTTTGCACAAAGTAAAGAGAGTGTCTAAAGCTAAATGCTTCAAGCAAGTAAGAAAGAGAAAAAAGATTATAGTATAAGAAGAATAATCAAGTACACATTTATTCTGTTTTTATTATGTCTTCAAAATTAAGATTTAAAGTTGTTGGTGAAGCTTTCGCAAAGAAAGCAATCGAGGTACCTGCACCAGACCAGAGACCATCTGAGTTCTTCGGCAAGTATGTTTTCAACAAGCAGAAGATGTTCAAGTACCTTCCAAAGAAGGTGTACGACAAGATGTGTGATGTTATCGACAATGGCGCTCCACTGGATCGCGCAATTGCAGATCAGGTTGCAGCTGGCATGAAGAAATGGGCTATGGAATTGGGTGCAACCCACATTACCCACTGGTTCCAGCCACTTACCGATACAACAGCTGAAAAGCACGACGGTTTTGTAGAGCACGACTGGAAAGGCGGCATGATTGAAGAGTTCGAGGGCAAGTCACTGGTACAACAGGAGCCTGATGCTTCTTCTTTCCCAAGTGGTGGTATCCGTTCTACTTTCGAGGCTCGTGGCTACTCTGCATGGGACCCAACCTCTCCTGTATTCGTGATTGGCGACACCTTGATGATTCCTACGGTATTCATCTCTTATACCGGTGAAGCACTTGACTACAAGACTCCTCTTTTGAAGGCATTGCGTGCTGTTAACGAGGCTGCAACCGATGTTTGTCACTATTTCTACCCAGACGTAAAGAAGGTTATCTCTAATCTGGGTTGGGAGCAGGAGTATTTCCTGGTTGACGAAGGTTTGTATGGTGCTCGTCCCGACTTGTTGCTTACTGGTCGTACCCTGATGGGACACAGTTCTGCAAAGGATCAGCAGATGGACGACCACTACTTCGGTTCTATCCCAGAGCGTGTTGCAGCATTCATGAAGGATTTGGAAATCCAGGCATTGGAATTGGGTATTCCTTGCAAGACCCGCCACAACGAGGTTGCTCCTAACCAGTTTGAGTTGGCTCCTATCTTCGAGGAAACCAATTTGGCTGTCGACCATAACATGTTAATCATGGCCTTGATGAAGAAGGTTGCACGTAAGCATGGTTTCCGTTGCTTGTTGCACGAAAAGCCATTTGCTGGTGTTAACGGTTCTGGTAAGCATAACAACTGGTCATTAAGTACCGATACAGGTGTATTGTTGCATGGTCCTGGCAAGACTCCAGAAGACAACCTGCGCTTTGTTACCTTCATTGTAGAAACTTTGATGGGTGTTTACAAGCACAATGGTTTGTTGAAGGCTTCTATCATGAGCGCAACCAATGCACACCGTCTGGGTGCAAACGAGGCACCTCCAGCAATCGTATCTTCATTCTTGGGTAAGCAGTTGACCGACCTGCTGAACCACCTGGAGGAAACAGATGAGGATGAATTGATTAACTTGGCAGGAAAGCATGGAATGAAACTTGATATTCCATCAATCCCTGAGATTATGATTGATAACACCGACCGTAACCGTACTTCTCCATTTGCCTTAACTGGTAACCGTTTCTAGTGACGTGGTGTAGGTTCTGAGGGAAACTGTGCTTCTGCCATGATTGCACTGAATGCTGCAGTAGCCGAGGCTTTGGTTGACTTCAAGAAGCGTGTTGATGCACTGATTGCAGAAGGCGCAGTAAAGACCAGCGCTATCCTGAAGGTGTTGCGTGATGACATCAAGACTTGTAAGCCTATCCGTTTCGATGGCAACGGCTATTCTGACGAATGGGTTGTTGAAGCTGCTAAGCGTGGCTTGGATGTAGAAAAGAGCTGCCCTATCATCTTCGACCGCTACATGGACAAGGAAACCATCACTATGTTCGAGTCATTGAACATCATGGGTGAAAAAGAATTGGAAGCACGTAACGAAATTAAGTGGGAAACTTACACCAAGAAGATCCAGATCGAAGCTCGTATCTTTGGTGACATGGCTATCAACCACATCATTCCAATCGCTACCCGCTACCAGAGTTCATTGATTGACAATGTACATAAGGTAAAGGATATCTTTGGTGATGAAGCAGTAGAATTGTCAGCAGAGAACATGAAGTTAATCAAGGAAATATCAATGCGTTCTAAGACCATTACTGCCAAGGTACAGGATATGATCGAGGCTCGCAAAGTGGCAAACCGCATCGAGAGTGAGCGTGAGAAGGCAATCGCTTATCACGATACTATAGAACCATTCTTGGATGAAATTCGTTATGAGATTGACAAATTGGAAGCAATCGTTGACGATGAGATTTGGCCACTTCCAAAATATCGTGAACTTTTGTTTATTAGATAATAGATAGTTATCTATTTCTTTTGTTGGTTGTTTTAAGTTTGTAAAGATGGAGGTCGTTGCGAAACGATCTCCATTTATTTTTGAAATAGGGAAATCCCCCACCCGAATTAGGGATTTTCTCTTGTATGTAGGAAACTCCTGCTTTATCTTTGCAACATCAAAAGAATATAAACTAAAAAAACAGAAGATATGAAAAAGCTAATCTTTACCCTTGTTGCAATTTTCACTACTTGTGTTAATGCCAACGCGCTTAGCGTTGAACGCTCTCGCGAGGAAGCTCGCTTCCTAACTGATAAGATGGCCTATGAATTGAACCTGACAGATGAGCAGTTACAGGACATCTACGAAATTAACTATGACTACTTCCGTAGCCTGGGTCCTGTAGATGGCATCTATGATGACAGCTACAATCTGCGCTATCGCAATATTAATTATGTATTGGCAGATTGGCAGTGGGAAGAATTCCTGCTTCGTGAGTATTTCTTGCGTCCTGCATACATTTTCCACGGAGGATGGGCATTCGGCATTTACAACTACTATGCACGCACCCGCTTCTATTTCGGAATTCCTAGCTGCTACTATCACTATCATGGCTATCATCACCACCATCGTCACCACGACTATTACCGTGATCGTCGCCCTATGCACCACCATGCAATGGCAAACCGACCACGTCCTCATAACACCCATCGTCCTGAAATGACTCGACCAAACGCCAACCATCATGGTAATGGCAATATGAATCGTCATGATGGTTACAATCGTCACGGTAACAATGGTAACATGAACCGTCATGAAGGCAACCATGGCAAAAACGGTAACATGAATCGCCATGATAATTACAATAATCGTGGAAACAATAGCAACATGAACCGTCATGAAGGCAGCCATAACAACAATAGCAATATGAATCGCCATGACAATAATCGCGGTAACAATGGCAGCATGAATCGTCACGAAAATGTACGCTCCGACCGCGGCAGTCATAGTTATAGTTCAAGTAACTACAGCCGTAGTTCACACAGCAATAGCAGCTCATTCAGTGGAGGTTCACGTGGATCACGCAGCAGCAGTTCTTTCAGTAGTGGAAGCCACGGAGTTTCACGTAGTGGATCATTTGGCGGTGGCTCACGTGGAGGATCACACGGAGGAGGTTCACACGGAGGCGGACGTGGAGGTCGCAGATAAAATAAAGAATGAATCTTTCGTTAAGAAATAAGCAGATACTGAAACTGGCTTTGCCATCGATAGTATCAAACATAACAGTACCGCTGCTCGGGCTCATAGATGTTGCCATCACTGGCCATCTGGGCTCGGCAGCCTTTATTGGTGCCATAGCAGTAGGTGGTATGCTCTTTAATATCATCTACTGGCTTTTTGCATTTTTAAGGATGGGCACAAGTGGCATGACAGCCCAAGCTTTTGGAAGAAGAGACTTCACTACCCTAACACGCTTGCTCAAGCAATCTATTGCTGTAGCATTAGGGATTTCTGCTATTATGCTTATTTTGCAGAACTACATTCAAGATTTAGCACTTTACTTTATCGCCCCAGAACCAAGTGTTGAGTACTACACACGTATATATTTCAACATCTGTGTTTGGGGAGCACCAGCCTCACTTGGACTATTTGCTCTTACAGGATGGTATGTAGGCATGCAGAACACCCGAATACCAATGCTGGTAGCAATAGTGCAGAATGTGATGAACATCCTTGCCAGTTTGATTATGGTGTACACCTTTGGCATGCAAATTGAGGGTGTAGCCCTAGGAACTGTCATTGCACAGTGGGGAGGTTTTTTCCTTGCTCTATGGCTATATAGAAGAAACTACCACAAAAGACTTAGGAAATACGCCACAGTTTCTCTTTTCACAAAAGCAGAGTTAATTAGATTTTTCACTGTCAATAAGGATATATTCTTAAGAACAGTATGTCTGGTCTTTGTTCACTTTTTCTTTATTACCGCAGGTGCTAAGATGGGTACTATCGAACTTGCAGTCAACACTGTACTCATGCAGTTCTTTACCCTATACAGTTACATTATGGATGGATTTGCCTTTGCTGGTGAAGCCATAGCAGGAAAAGCTATTGGCGCAGGCAGCAAAACCATTTACGATGAAACCATAAAACGCTTGTTTGGTTGGGGAACACTGATGGTAATCCTCTTTACTGCAACCTATGCCTTGCTTGGACCACATTTCATCTCGGTCCTAACGGATGATTCACAGGTTATTCAAACAGCACAAGATTATCACCTATGGACTTTGCTCTTCCCTATTTGCGGATTGGCAGCATTTATCTGGGATGGTATTTACATTGGAGCAACAGCAACCCGATACATGTTACTTTCAATGGCAACAGGTATGGTTGTTTTCCTCGGTCTATACTATATTCTGATTCCGTATTGGGGAAATCACGGATTGTGGCTGGCATTTGTTGTTTACCTCACCACACGCGGTATCGTGCAAACCATCACTAGAAACAAGATTTGTACCTTCAATTCTTAGCTCTTACAGAAATCCAGTATATGTTCAACCACTTCGTGCTCTTCATCTGAGATGGAGAGTATTAGATTCTTGTACCTACCACTTTTCATAAGTCCTTGCAACATAGGATAAACCGGCATTTCATTTGTCCAGAAATCCACACCTACGAATACCATCGGACTAGCATAGCCAAAACTCAGATAATGATTTTGTACTGCATCCTGGAAGATTTCCTGCATGGTTCCGGCACTACCAGGAGTAAAGACTAATCCTCCCTTTGCTATGGTAAGGATTTCATCCTCGCGAATTGAGTTCTGGAAATATTTGGCAATATGGGTAGCAAACGGACATGAAGGTTCATGACCATACAAGAATGTAGGGATACCTAAACTTCTAAATGGTCCACAAGGATATTCCTCTATTACGCGGAAAGCACTCTCCAGCCAGCCCTCGTCCTTAAAACAGGGTGAAGCTGTCAATATCCCCAATGCCTCATTAACATCCTTAAGAGTTCGTCCTGCCAGCCAAGCCCCCAAATGAGTTGCTTCCATAGCACCTGGTCCACCGCCACTAACCATCAGGCAGCCATTCTCTGCTAGCACCTTACTAATATATACAATCTTTCGGTACATAGAATCGGTACGCAAAAGAGCATGACCTCCCATCACACCAACCACCTTCTTCTCATCATACTCACCTAAAAGTTTGTACATGTGGTTGGTAATGCAATAATCGTGCAAGGCTCTTGCCAATGCTTCCCACTCCATGTCTGCACGTTTTCCGTGCGCAAGGAAATGATTATACACACGGTTATCAAAGCAATATTCGTAGGTTTCGGGATGACGCCAGTCGAATCCTTTGTACAACGTTGCAGCGCTGTATAATTCCTTAGGGTTGGGTGAATATGGAACTTGTTTTACGATGTGTTCACGGAATTCACGGAGCAATTCCCTGTCGCGCATTTTCTGCTCTACTTCTGGTTTCTTCATTGGGGCATTACTTTAAATACGATACGGAATGAACCTTCATTGTAACTGGTGCTTGTAATCTTGAAACTGCCAATCTGAGCAGTAGATTCCACATGTGCACCAATGCAAGGACAGATATCATAATCTCCTATGCGAACCAACCTTAGCGTTTCGCTGGCATTCTCTGGTAGTTTGTCTAGTTTCACACCTTCGGGAATATTGTCGCGCGTAACAAATTCATAGGTCACAGGCAAATTCTGTGCAATTAGATTATTCAGGGTTTCTTCTATTTGAGCTACCTGTTCTGGTGTAGGACATTGAGGTAGATTAAAGTTGATCTTACTTTTCTTTCGTTCAATATGCGCATTCTTTGAACGCTCGCAACCAAACATGCGTACCATTGTCTGGTTTAGCAAGTGCTCTGCACTATGAGCTGGCGGAAACTCTGCCTTGTTGTGTTCGTTCAGTTCTGGTTGTTCAATCATGGTATTCATATTTTTTGCAAATATAAAGAAAAAGGAGTAATTTTGCAAAAAACAAGAACGAAATGGAAGAAACTGCCGAACAACATCTTCAGGAACATGGCGTGCGCCCTACTGCTGTGCGCATCCTTGTATGGAAAACTATCAGCCAGCTAAAACTGGCATTTACCCTGAATGATGTGGAAAGCATGCTTCCCTACACCGATCGCTCTAGCATTTTCCGTGCTCTGAAACTATTCACTGAAAACCAGTTACTGCACGAAATAGATGATGGATTAGGTTCATGCAAATATTGCCTTTGTCGGTGTGAACACAACGATCACCTAAACCATGTTCATTTTAGCTGTACTACTTGTGGAAAGACTTATTGCCTAGAAAATCAAACCATTCCTGTAGTGCAACTTCCCGAAGGTTTTGTAATGAACGAGGTTGAATATGTTATGAAGGGAATTTGCCCTACTTGTGCTAAGAAACAAAAGTAAAGCCCAAATCCTCTACTGCCTTTTTCAAGTCCTCCACTTTCGGATTACCCTTAATGCGTGCTTCCTTTGTTGCCAAATCCACCTGAGCATCTTCTACTCCTTCTACACTGCGCAAGGCATTCTCTGCATTGGCACGACAATGGTTACAATTCATTCCTTCTACATGGTAAATGGCAACAGATTCTTCCTGTGCTACTATCTCTTCTTCATGATGATGGTGATGATGACCATGCAGCAACAATGCATTCACCAATAATATCACCAACAAGATTGTACATCCCCAGCTAAAGATAGATGTTCCCTCATGGCAACATTCTGCTGTGGCAACAAGCGAAGAGGTGAACCATTCTCGAGGCAACAGATAATCAATTCCCAAACCAAAGGCAATTGCACCTAATATAATAGAAAGAAGATAAATCATTTGCGTGCGACCACCCAACACCTTCCTAATCACTAGGATAGATGCCATATTAGATGCAGGACCAGCCATCAGCAATACCAAGCCAGCACCTGGAGTCAAGCCTTTCAGCATCAATGCCACAGCAATCGGAATGCTGCCAGTAGCACATAGATACATAGGAACAGCCAGACAGAGCACTAACAACATTGAAAGGAAACTATTGCCTGCAAAGATCTCGAAGAAAGAATCAGGAACCAATACGGTAATCAGTCCTGCAACAACCAGACCTATTAGCAGCCACTTGCCAATATCTGCCATCATTTCTACAAAAGCATATTCAATCGCCTCCTTACAACGATGAAGAAAAGATTCGTGCTTTTCACCACAGCAGCACCCATCTTCACACTGCTTGGCATGTACCTGATGTGCATCTACCTCCTTATCGAATGTATTTACCATCTGCCCTGCAAACAAAGAGGTTACCAATGCTGCAATAGGACGGATAATGGCAAAAGGCAACCCCATTAAAGAATAGGTGGCAATGATTGAATCGACACCTGTTTGTGGAGTAGCAACAAGAAAAGAAGTAACTGCACCTTTCGATGCTCCCTCCCTGCGCAATGACATTGCCGTAGGGATAACACCACATGAACACAATGGCAATGGAATACCAAGTATGGCAGCGTTTACCACCGAACCGAAACTGCGCTTTGACAAATAACGGCTGTATGCCTGCCCTGGAATAAAGGCATGCATGAATCCTGCCAAAAGGAAGCCCAGCAACAAGTAGGGCGACATTTCATTGATTAACTCCAATATCTGTTCCATTCTGTTCTTTTTTATGATTTCGCTGCAAAGTTAATGCAATGTTTCTGCAACTGAATTGCAAAGATTACAATAAACCATAAAACACCTAACCACAAAAAATGATTTTCCTAACTAGGTAAATCATTTTTCCTAGGCAGGAAAATAAAATGGCCCTAAAACTTCTTTGTCTTTATGTGACAATAAGGTGTACCACCTGTTTTCTCGTAATAGCGCTGATGGTATTCCTCTCCTATCCAGAACTTGCATTCGGGTAATAATAAGGTGTTCACCTCGTAACCCTTATCGCGCAAAATCTGAATAACAGCCTCGGCCTCTTGCTTTTGCTGCTGATTTCTATAGAAGATGCAACTGCGGTATTGTGGCCCCAAATCAGGTCCAACGCCATCTGTCTGAGCAGGATCGTGCATTTCAAAGAACACCTTACATAATTGCGTATAATCTATTTCCGCAGGATTATACTCTACGATAACAGCCTCAACATGATGTGTCTTATGGTCGCGTACATCGGCATAGGTTGGGTTCTCCTCCTCACCTCCTGTATAACCTGCCAAGGTATTCAATACACCTTTCGGCTTGTTAAATTCGTGCTGAACACCCCAGAAACATCCTCCGGCAAAGATTGCCACCTCACAATTCTGTGGAGCATGATAAAGATTCACCTCGGAAAGCGCCTTGATAGCTGCCTCAACCTTCTTCAAGGCACCACCATGCTTTTTCTGCAATTCAGGATAAGCCTTACCTCTGGCAAAGTTATGCTGCAGATCGTGGTATTTCACCTGCAAGGCAATTGGATTGCCAGAATTGATGATGTTCTGCACGTAATCATCATACGAAGTGCTTTTCTCATGCGTCAGCAGCTTCAGGGCATTTACCACACCTTCTGGGATGCCAGCTTGCAGCAAATCCTCGAATGTATAATCGGTATCTTCTACCACATCATGCAGAAAACCAGCCATTTTCTCTTCGTCGGTATGCCCCATCATTCCCACGGTTATAGGATGTAGGATAACAGGATATCCGTCCTTGTCTTTTTGTCCGGCATGTGCCTTGGTAGCAATCTGTAGTGCAATGTCTATTGGATGTGTATTCATAAATAAATATTTTAGTGATGCGAATTTACGAAAAATAGGGAAATTATCCCAACAAATTAGGGATTATCCCTTGTCATTAGGAATATTTACCCTTATCTTTGCAACAGATAAAAATAACAAACAATAAAAAAGGAAAGTTATGAAGAACTTGAAGTATTTTTTCGGTCTGGCACTTGGAATGATGATGACCATGACTTTTACCTCTTGTGAGACTGACGACGAAATTGGTTTCGATATCTCTGGTTTGTATGGTAAGCTTTGGGTAGCCGACCTTGGTGAAGATGATGAGTTTGGCGATCCTCTGGAGAGCGAATTTGAGTTTATCTCTGGTTCTTACAACGACCATGGCGTAGGTCGCGAAACCCGCTACGACATTGAAGGTTTCCGTTACGATGGCCCTCACTCTTTTGATTGGGAAATCCGCGGTGGCGACTTGGCTCTTTACTACAGAACCGATGTTCACAACTGGACTTTAGATGCTCGTTGCCTGTACCTGAGCAGTGTTCGTTCTTACTACGATCATTTCGATGCTTATGTAGAGGATGACAACTTCCGCACTCATTTCGATTTGATTGGCACCCGCAGCGTTGATGGAAATACCAACGATGAAGTTGTTAAGCCAACAACAAAGAGCAAAAGAAAGATTACCTTCCGCGTAAAGAAGTAACATAAAGATAAGGAGTTCGAGAAATCGAACTCCTTTTTTTGTTTTTATCTTCTGCTTATCTTTCTTTTAAGGATAAGTTAAGACCAACCTCGGTTATAAGTTAAGACTCAATCAGCCAATTCATATGGGTACCGGTCTTCCTTCTGCATAACCGCCTGAATAAGCATTACGTTCATCTCTTCAACTTCTGTCAGCGGAGTTTCCTTTTCTGCTGGCTTGTACCATGGCTGAGCACTGAAGTACTTTTCCATTTTTCCTCCTGCATTAAATCTATGGCCATGACGAGCATAGATTTCATTCTTCATCAACTGCAAGATTTCATTAGGGTAAGAGTTCAAAAAACCAATTGTTAGAAGACTGTTAGATGCCAAAGGCCAGAAACCTTTGATTCCCGCCTTTTCGGCTAGGCAACTTTTCACTTTTACTAGTTTATAAGCCAATCGGTCGTCTTCCTCAGAAAAGCAATCATCTCCGTTTAACTCTGTATAGTAAAGATTTATGCCATCAATAGTGAATTTCAAACGCACGTATTTGCCATTGTTAAGTTTTAGGACATTACAAGGCGTTTCAAATTCCGACTGAACCTCGAACGACTTAACACCTGGAATGCCTTTGATGGTTTTGCCATCTTCGCCAAAAAGCACAAATTCTGCGCCGGTTTTCTTGTCAGTATAAACCCCTTCGAACATGTTTTTGATGTCTTGAACAAGAACATCCTGAAGGTATTGATTTTTACCCATTTTCTTGAGAACCTCGACCAATCTGCCATCTTTGTAAACCAGCAAATGCTGTGTGCCTAGAATTGTCTTGCAAACCACTTTGGATTCAAAAGGAGCATTCAGGCTAGAGTAGGCAAACTCTCCATCTACAGGTTTATAAATGTATTTGTTCTCTCCGTTTGGCTGAAGGCAGAATTCATAGCCACCCTCATGGCAACTTCCACCCGAGAGATGAAACATGCCTTTTACCTTTTTTTCTTCTGTATAAAAAAACAAGTTTCCATTCTGCCATCTTGATTTAAGACTAACTTGCGCCATTGTACCAATAGCGTACACAAAACCAAAGAGAGCAATAAAAGTTCTTTTCATCTTTTTTATCTGTTATATCTAAAAAATAGGGTATTATATACT
>JAGHTY010000010.1 GCA_018065125.1 Candidatus Minthousia equi | reverse complement strand
ATATTTGTGCATATTTTAGAATCTTTATAAATCTAAACAATCATAATTATGTTAACAGCGGAAGACAAAGAGCTTTTGGCTAAGAAAGGAATTACCGAAGCTCAGATTGAAGAACAACTGAAATGTTTTGAGAATGGTTTCCCTTATTTGGAGTTAGATGGTGCAGCTTCGCTTGAAAAAGGCATTATAGCTGTAACCCAGGAAGAAAGACAGAAGTATCTGGCTGCTTGGGATGCCTATAAGCAGGGCGACAAGAAGATTGTGAAGTTTGTGCCTGCATCGGGTGCTGCCAGCCGTATGTTCAAGAATATGTTCGAGTTCCTGGGAGCCGACTATAACGAACCAACTACTGATTTTGAGAAGAAATTCTTTGCTCAGGTAAAGAACTTTGCATTCTTTGCCGACCTGGATGCTGCATGCCAGAAGAACCAGGGCAAGGGCATTGAGGCACTGGTTGCCGAGGGTAACTACAAGGCTGTAGTGGCTAACTTGCTGGAAGGTGCAGGACTGAACTACGGTCAGCTGCCAAAGGGCTTGCTGAAGTTCCACAAATATGAAGACGGAAACCGCACTCCACTTGAGGAGCACCTGGTAGAAGGTTCACTGTATGCTGCTGGCAAGACTGGCGAGGTGAATGTTCATTTCACCGTTTCTCCTGAGCATCGTGCATTGTTCGAGAAGCTGGTAGAGGAGAAGGTGGCTCAGTATGCTGCCAAGTTCGGTACCAAGTACAGCGTTTCATTCTCTGAGCAGAAATCAAGCACAGATACCATGGCTGCAACCATGGACAACCAGCCATTCCGCGACAATGGCAAGCTGTTGTTCCGCCCAGGTGGCCACGGTGCACTGATCGAGAACCTGAACGACCTGGATGCTGATATCGTATTTGTTAAGAACATCGACAATGTTGTTCCAGACCGTTTGAAGGGCGACACCGTAACATATAAGAAGGTAATTGCTGGTGTATTGGTAACCTTGCAGAAGAAGGCATTTGACTATTTGAAGTTACTGGAAAGTGGCAAGTACACCCGCGACCAGATTCAGGAAATCATCCTGTTCTTGCAGCACGACCTTTGCTGCCGCAACCCTAAGCTGAAGAATCTGGAGGATGCCGACCTGGTTATCTATCTGAAGAACAAGCTGAACCGTCCTATGCGTGTGGCTGGTGTGGTAAAGAATGTAGGCGAGCCTGGTGGTGGTCCATTCCTGGCATACAACCCTGATGGAACTATCTCATTGCAGATTCTGGAAAGCAGCCAGATTGACATGAACAATCCTGCTAAAAAGGCAATGTTTGAGAATGGCTCACACTTTAACCCAGTGGATCTGGTTTGTGCAGTGAAGGATTATAACGGCAAGAAATTCAACTTGGTAAATTACGTTGACAAAGCTACTGGTTTCATCTCTTACAAGAGCAAGAGCGGCAAGGAACTGAAGGCTTTGGAATTGCCTGGCTTGTGGAATGGTGCCATGAGCAACTGGAACACCGTATTCGTAGAGGTTCCATTGAGCACCTTCAACCCAGTTAAGACTGTAAATGACTTGTTGCGCGAGCAGCATCAATAAAGAGTTAAGAGTTTAAAAGTTTAAAAGTTTAAGAGTTTAAAAGGTATTTCTAAAACTTTTCAAACCGTCGCGAAGCGACTTTAAACTCCTTAAACCGGAGCCGAAGGCGACATTAAACTCACAACAAAAATAACCTATGGTCCAAATAACCATAGGTTATTTTTTTGCTAAATTTATTTTGTTCTTCACTCGCCTTGCAGTAACTTTGTACCCAAATTCAAAATTGATTAGTTATGACCAAGAAAATCCTTTTGTTAGGCTCTGGTGAGCTGGGTAAAGAATTTGTAATTGCATGCCAGCGTAAGGGACAGTATGTAATTGCCTGTGACAGCTATGCTGGTGCTCCTGCCATGCAAGTGGCAGATGAGTGCGAAATCTTCAGTATGCTGGATGGCGACGCCCTGATGGCTGCTGTTGAGAAACACCACCCAGATATCATCGTTCCAGAAATTGAAGCTATCCGTACCGAAAAACTGTACGAATGCGAGAAGATGGGCATTCACGTAGTGCCAAGTGCACGTGCCGTGAACTTTACCATGAACCGCAAGGAGATTCGTGAACTGGCTCATACCGAGCTGGGACTGAAGACTGCCAACTATCGTTATGCAAAGACTTTCGAGGAATTCAAGGCTGCTGCCGATGAAATAGGTTATCCATTCATTACCAAGCCATTGATGTCGTCATCTGGTCATGGACAGAGCAAGGTTGACAGTCCTGCAGAGCTTGAAACCGCATGGAAATGTGCTGCAGAAGGTGCCCGTGGTGACATTAAGGAGGTAATTGTTGAGGAGTTCATTCCATTTGACTACGAAATTACACTGCTTACAGTAACTCAGCAGAATGGCCCAACTTTATTCTGTGCACCAATCGGACACGTACAGAAGGGTGGAGACTATCGCGAGAGCTTCCAGCCTCGTGCCATGAAGGAGGAACACCTGAAGCAGGCACAGGTAATGGCCGACAAGGTAACTGCTGCACTGACTGGTGCGGGCATCTGGGGTGTGGAATTCTTTGTTAGCGAAAAGGAAGGCGTTATCTTCAGCGAGCTTTCTCCTCGTCCACACGATACTGGTATGGTTACCCTTGCTGGCACACAGAACCTGAGCGAGTTTGAGCTTCACTGCCGTGCAGTATTGGGCTTGCCAATTCCTAAAATTACACTAGAGCGCCAGGGTGCAAGTGCTGTGATCCTGAGTGAGATAGAGAGCAATGAACGCCCTCAGTACAGCGGAATGGAAGATGTTTGTGCTGCTCCTCAGACTTATCTGCGTATCTTTGGAAAGCCTGTTACCCGCGTTCATCGCCGTATGGGTGTGGTTGTTTGCTGGGATAAGCTGGATGCAGACCAGAATGCTCTGCGCGACAAGTGCAAGGCTTTGGCTGCGAAAGTAAAGGTGTATTAAAGGTTTAAATGTTTAAAAGTTTAAAAGGTTAAGAGTTTAAAAGGTTAAAAGGATATGGAAATACCATTTTACATCATGATTCCCTTTGTAGTGATGCTGCTGAGCATTGCTATAGTACCACTTTTTGCAGAAGAGTGGTGGGAGAGTAACACCCATAAGCTGTGGGTGTCGTTGGCATTGGGTATTCCTGTAGCTACCTGGTTGATTGCTGTTGGCGAATCAGATGACCTGATTCACCAGATGATTTTCGACTATGTGCCATTCATACTGCTTTTGATGGCATTGTTTGTGGTTACGGGAGGCATACATGTGGCGGGTAATATTCAGGCGCGACCATCTATCAACCTGCTATTTCTAGGCATTGGTTGGGTACTGGCTTCCTTGATGGGAACCACAGGTGCTGCTATGTTGCTCATCCGCCCATTGTTAAGTACTAATTCAGAACGTAAGTACAAGGCACACACGGTGATATTCTTTATCTTTGTGGTGGCAAATGCCGGTGGTTTGCTCACTCCGCTGGGCGATCCTCCATTGTTCTTGCTGTTCCAGAAGGGTGCAGAATTTACTTGGTTCCTTAAGCTGCTTCCACAATGGTTTACTGTAGGTGCAATACTGCTTACCATCTATTATTTCCTTGACAAGCACTACTATGCCAAGGAAGACAAGGAGGCTATTGCACAGGATGAAACAAACGTTGAGCCTTTGCGCTTTACCGGACTTATTAACATTGTGTGGCTGCTTTGCATTGTGATGGCTACCATGTTTATCAATGGTAAATACATTCCTGCTATGAACGAGGAAGATGCTGCCTGGTATATCAAGTTGCTGCGTGAGTTTGTATTCGTGGGCATTATTATCGCTTCAATGCTTACCACAAAGAAGCAGGTGCGTATCGACAACAAGTATTCATGGGCGCCAATCATCGAGGTGGCTGTGCTGTTCATTGGTATCTTTGCCACAATGACCCCAGCTCTGATGTATCTGGAAGAGGCAAGCTTCAGAATCCACCTTCCATGGCAGTACTTCTACAGCACTGGTGGACTGAGTGCATTCCTTGACAATGCGCCTACAGCACTGGTTTTCCATGCAATGGCTCATGGTATTCCTTCTGCCGGTGAACTGGTGGCTGGTGTTGACGAAACATTGCTCGAAGCCATTTCGTGTGGTGCAGTATTCTTTGGCGCAATGACTTATATTGGTAACGGACCTAACTTCATGGTAAAGGCCATTGCCGAACAGGACGGAACAAAGATGCCTTCTTTCTTCCACTACATTATTCAGTATTCACTGATCTACCTGCTTCCAACCTATGTAATTGTACAGTTGATCTTCTTTTAATTAAAGAATATTGAATTGAGACATAAAAAATAACCTAAGGCTAAAACCTTAGGTTATTTTTATTTCGTATATGCTATATGATTATTACTTACCTTGGTTTTGCAAAGGCATTTCTTAGGAAATCAGAGAAATTTGGAACACATTGTTCAAGCGACTCTGTAAGATTGCCATTCATATTCAGTGTTCCTGCACGTGAACCTAGGCGAGTTCCCCAGAACAAACGCTTATCGTCCTTATAGGCTAGGAAATTCTCGGTTTTACCACCAACAGGCATAACATCTTTATAAGTATTCTTACTAATTTCTTGCTTTATCAAACACTCCTTAATATTATTAAATATCTCCTCATTAATAATAAGAGAGTCTTTTCTTTCACCAAAATAGTTCGTGGTTTCTACTGTAATTTTATGTGCGTCAACATTAATGTCGTAACTTTGTTGAAACTCTGGTGACACCGGACCAGAATAAAAACTGAAAACGAAAAGGGTAGCTTCAATAATCCAATCGTACATAATAGTAATATTTAGTTTTTGCGAAGATATTTATTATTTAGTTCAAACAGCATGAATAAGATTAATTTTTGCATTTTTTAATAGAATGTTACGCCATTGTGGATATATGAAACACTGGTATGGACAAGTTTGTGATTAAATTAGTATTTTTGCAGAAAATATTAATATCAAACAAATCATGAAAAGACTATTCTCCTTGATGGCTGCAATGCTTTTCACAGCAGCAGTCAGCGCTCAGGATGCATCTGCCATGTATGGCGGAGCCAAGACCACACAGGATTTCCTGAGTCAGAACAAGCGTTATGCTTCTACTCCTGATCCAAATTTCCATATTTACATCTGTATTGGACAGAGCAACATGGAAGGCGCCGCAAAACCCGAAGAGCAAGACTATGCATGGGACAATCCACGTTTCCTGCTCATGGCATCACAGGATTTTCCTGCAAACCAGGGCAATTACCGCGGTGAAGGAAGAAAGAAGTATGAGTGGAGCGTTGCCGTTCCTCCTTTGTGCCGTGCATGGAGCGGACTTACTCCTGCAGACTATTTCGGCCGTACCATGGTAGAGAATACTCCAGACTCTATTAAAATAGGTGTTATTCATGTAGCAATTGGCGGATGCGGCATTGAGCATCTGTTTAAGGAATATGACCCACAAACCGTAAAGAACGAGCCAGACTGGTTCAAGGGCATCATGGCAGGATACGACAATCTGCCATATATGCGTGTACTTGACTGTGCATTGCGCGCTTCTCATCAGGGTGTAATCAAGGGAATCCTGTTGCACCAGGGCTGTACCAATACTGGCGACAAGCTGTGGCCAGCAAAAGTCAAGAAGGTTTACGAAGACCTGCTGAGCGACCTTCACCTGAATGCCGAGGATTGTCCAATCATTGCCGGTGAGGTTGTTGCTGAGATGTATGGTGGCGTTTGCGCAAGCATGAACCCAATCATCCGCACACTGCCAGAAACTATCCCTACATCTGCATGGGTATCTGCTGATGGCTGTCCTTGTGGTCCTGATCACTTGCACTTCAATGCAGAAGGTTACCGTGAAATCGGTCGCCGCTATGCTGCAAAGATGCTTGAGTTTGAGAACAACAAGATTCCTGCAATCCCAGCTATTCCTGATGCAGTGCGCAAGCCTGCACAGAAGCAAGGAAAGATTGAGACTTTTGACTATACCGTAGAGAAGGATGGACAGAAACTGCAAAAGCATGCTCAAGTTTATTTGCCTTACGGATATAATCCAAAGGATAAGAAAACTCGCTACAATGTGCTTTACCTAATGCACGGAGGTGGCGACAACATCACATCTTTCATTGAGAGTCGTGAGGACTGGTTGCCTTTGCGCCACATTCTGGATAATATGATTGCCGAGGGTAAGATGAAGCCAATCATCGTGGTTGCTCCAACTTTCTATGACAATGATGGCAAGGAAGGAAATCCACGTATGGAAGCTGCAACCGAGGCTACACGCGTTTTCCACAAGGAATTGCAGAACTTCCTGATCCCAACTGTAGAGAAAGCATACAATACCTATCTAACTAAGAAGCCTACCTTGAAGGAGATTGAGGCAACCCGCAGCCACCGTGCTTATGGCGGTTTCTCAATGGGTGCACTGAGTACTTGGTACCAGCTGGCATACGGCCTGAACGTGGTTTCAACCTATATTCCACTGAGCGGTGATGTTTGGTTGTTCGACGAGAAGGGTAACAGAAAGGATTTTCCAGAGGTTGCCAAGTGGCTGAACGACCAGGTAAGTGCAAGTCCTTACGCTAATGATTTCCGCGTTTTTGGTTACACAGGTACTGATGATATTGCTTATCAGCCAGAAACCAATCTGGTTAAAGCTTTGCAGAAGTATGCTCCTGCATTCAAGTATGGTTTGCCAGATCAACCAGGTGTAAACCTTTCTTTCGCATTGCGCGAGGGCGGTCGTCACTACTATGGCCATGTAAACGAATACTTGTATTTTGCTTTGCCAATGCTGTTTAAATAAGAAACTTTACACATAAGACAAGGATATAATTATTTTTTAGGGGTTAATAATGATGAGGGTTAAAGGTTTGGTTCGTCCGCCTTTAACCCTTTGATATTTGTGCGCATAAATTTCGTTATAAGGCCTTATAGATGAAAAGTGTTGTATAGTTGTAACGGTTTAAAAGTTTAAAAGTTTAAAAGTTTAAGAGTTTAAAAGATATAATCATTAATCACTTATCATTTGGCTAAAGTTGAGAGTGCACAAAAAAAGGACGCCGATTTCTCAGCGCCCCCTTTCACATTATTGAGAGAAATTGACTATTATTTCTTTTCTTCCTTAGCAGCCTCAGTATTTTCGCCTGCCAATTCCTTAGTTGGCTTGTAACGCTTGTTCAAACCAGCGATAACTTCATTTGTAATGTCAAGTGAAGGATCTGCCAAAAGCATATTGTCGCCAGCCTTGCTCAATACCATGCTGTAACCCTTAGATTCGTTGTAGCTCTTCAGGAAGTTAGTAAGAGAGTCGCGCAAAGCGTTGTTATACTTCAATGTCTCCTGATCCAACTCTGCTGCCAAACGCTCCTGCAAAGCCTGCAGATCCTGCTGCATCTTTACCAAACGGTTGTTCTCCTGCTGAGCACGCTCCTGAGTGTAGGCGTTATTCTGAATCTTGCGTTGGAAATCCTGTGCATCTGCATCCAATGCCTTTGCCTTAGAGTTAAGGGTGGCACGTGCATTCTCGCTCTTCTTGGTAAGCAGCAAAGTGTAGTCCTTGCAGAACTGATACTGTGACATCAAGCTATCGATCTCGACATAAGCAATCTTCAGGTCCTTGCTTGCTGTTGTGTTTGCAGCTGCAGGAGCAGCAGCATCTTTCTTCTCACCATTGCAGGCCATCAGCAAAGCAGCAGCTGTAGCCAAAAGCCCATTACGGAGCATGTTCATTTTCTTCATACAGTTTTTATTGTTTGTTATTATTATCGTTTTTCTGGGATGGCATGAGGATTTTCCTGCTGCGCAGCCCAATGTTGCGATTGAACGCATCCAATGCCACGCTTACGCATTTCCTTACTGCCGCTGATGTGGGTATTTGGAAAACGCCCATTCTTCTTGACAAGGATTTTGATGGCCAATAATGCTACACCTATAGCAATTATTAACACACAAAGGAGCATTGTTTTCAGCATTCTTTCGTAAATTTGCATGCAAAGATAAAGTTTATTATCTACCTATCTTTATTGATAGGGGCAATTTAATATAAATTAGCAGTTAAAGAGTTTAAACAACAAATTTTGATATGGCAAACGTAGAATTAAAGCCGGAAAGTGTTTTCCGCATCTTTGATGAGATTAACCAGGTACCACGTCCTTCAGGTCATGAAGAGAAGATGGGTGCCTACCTGAAAGATTTTGCCCAGAAGAATGGCATCGACTTTAAAATGGACGAGGCAGGAAACGTGCTGCTGAGCAAACCTGCCACACCAGGTTTTGAGAACCGCAAGACTGTAGTTATGCAGGCACATCAGGATATGGTATGTGAAAAGAACCCTGACGTTGAAATCGACTTCATGAAGGATCCTATCCGTACAAAGATTGAAGGTGAGTGGCTGATGGCACAAGGTACTACACTAGGTGCCGACAATGGAATCGGTATTGCCATGGCTTTGGCTGTAATGACCGATGACACACTAAAGCACGGACCATTGGAATGCCTTTTCACTGTAGATGAGGAACGAGGTCTTACAGGTGCCGAAGCTATTCAGAGTGGATTCATGAACGGCAGCATCTTGCTTAACCTAGACTCTGAAGATGAAGGAGAAATTTTCGTAGGTTGTGCAGGAGGTATCCGTACCAACGCTACCTATACATACACACCAATCGAGGTTCCAGAAGGTTATATTTTCCTGGAAATTGCCTTCAAGAACGGTAAGGGCGGACACAGTGGAGACGATATCAACAAGGGATTTGCCAATGCCAACAAGGTATTGAACCGATTCTTGTATCGTGCGCTGAAAAAATTCGACATGTATCTGTGTAGCTTCAATGGTGGTGGTTTGCACAATGCCATCCCTCGTGATGCCAAGGCTGTGATTGCCGTACCAATGAAGGACAAAGAAAACATCCGAGTGGATTTCAATATATGGAGTGCAGCAGTAAAAGAAGAATTCAAGCGTACTGAGCCTAATCTAGAGTTTACTATGGAAAGCACCGATGCACAGCCTGCAATCGACCGTGAAACTGCCAAGGGTTTGATTTACAGTATCAAGGCTGTTCACAATGGAATCTTTGCACTGAGCCGAGACATCCCTGGATTGGTTGAGACATCTTCAAATCTGGCATCGGTAAAGATGGGCAATAACAACACCATTAACATCTGCAGTAGCCAGCGAAGCAGTGCCGACAATGGCAAAGCAGTGATGAGTAACACTGTAGGTGCTGCTTTGGAAATGGGTGGTGCAGAGATTGAATTTGGTGCTGCATACCCAGGATGGGCACCTAACATGGATAGTGAAATCCTGAAGGTGGCAAAGCAGACATACCATAAACTGTTTGGCAAGGAACCAAAGGTAAAGGCCATTCATGCCGGACTTGAGTGTGGATTGTTCAAGGAGCGTTACCCACACATGGACATGATTTCATTTGGTCCTACATTGCGTGGCGTTCACTCACCAGAAGAACGTATGCTGATCCCAACTGTACAGTTATGCTGGGATCATCTGGTAGCAATCTTGGAGTCTATTCCTGAAAATTAATGTTTAGAATACTATTTGTGTTGCTGGCTATTCTCCTTCCAATGAAGGGGAATGGCCAGTCACGTTTTAGAATAGTAGAATATAACGTAGAAAATTTATTTGACACTCAGCACGATACGCTGAAGAACGACTATGAATTCCTACCTTCATCTACCCGTAACTGGAACGAAAAACGATACTGGAAAAAACAGAAAAACCTTGCAAAGGTAATCATGGCAATAGGAGGGGAGAAACCTGCCGACCTGGTGGCTCTTTGCGAAGTAGAAAACCATCGTACACTTACCGACCTTACCCATCGTTCAATTCTCAGGAGAGCTGGATACCAGTATATCATGACAAGCAGTCCCGATAACAGAGGCATTGACGTGGCTCTTCTGTATCAACCATCGACTTTTAAACCTATTTCATACCAATGCATCAACGTTCATCCTGAGACCATTGAAAAGAAGAATACCCGTGATATTCTGCTAGTAACAGGAATGGTTTACACCGGAGACACACTAGATGTAATGGTATGCCACATGCCCAGTAGGAGTGGAGGGAAGAAGCGTAGTGAACCGTTCAGACTACATACTGCAAAATACCTTCGGAATACTGTTGACAGTTTGATGAACATCCGTAATAACCCACGCATCATCATCACTGGAGACTTTAACGATGAACCTACCGATAAGGCCCTTCTAGAAGTGTTGAGAGCAGGGAAGGAGAGTGTCGATATTGACGCCAAAGAACTTTACAATCTGATGTATGACGTAAAACCTGGAACATATAGATATAAAGGTGAATGGAATACACTTGACCAAATGATAGTGAATGGATTATTACTCCCAGCAAAAGCACAGATATTCATGCCCAACTATCTACTGGAAGATGAACCAAAATTTGGCGGGAAAAAGCCAAAGAGAAACTATGTAGGGATGCGATATAACAATGGTTTCAGTGACCATCTGCCTATCTATACCGACCTGTTTATTCGTGATGATAGGGAGAACCGTTGAGGATACTCATGGCACGATAAATCTGCTCTACAAAAATCAGTCTTATCATTTGATGTGAGAAAGTCATCTTACTAAGTGAAATCTTCTCATGTGCAGCAGCATATACACGCTGTGAAAAACCATAAGGACCACCAACAATGAACACCAGACGCTTATTCACCGTATTCATCTTCTGTTTCATGTACTGAGCAAATTCAATACTACGGAATTCTTTTCCGTGCTCATCCAGCAACACCACCACATCACCCGGCTGAAGCGCCTTCAGAATAAGATCGGCCTCCTTGTCTTTCTGCTGCTCTTGTGTAAGGCTTTTGGTGTTCTTCAACTCGGGAATAACCTCAATGTTAAATTGCAGATAATGCTGCGTTCGAGACACATAATCATCTATTGCAGGTATAAAATTCTTATCAACCGTCTTTCCTACTACTAATAATGTTGCTTTCATGCCAGCAAAAGTAATCTTTTTTATTTTTATGCCCTAATTTATTCGTGGTTTTCGTAAAAAAATGCTATCTTTGCCAATAGGATTATAAATATAAAACATACAACAATGAAATCTGTAGAAGAATTAGTTGACAGCCTTATTGATTTGGCTTTCTCTGAAGATATTGGCGATGGTGACCACACCACACTTTGCTGCATCCCTGCTGATGCAATGGGCAAATCAAAGCTTTTGATCAAGGAAGAAGGAATACTGGCAGGTATTGAAATTGCTAAGGAAGTATTTCATCGTTTTGACCCTGAAATGCAAGTAGAGGTGTTCATCAATGATGGTGCTCACGTTAAGGCAGGCGACGTTGCCATGATCGTAACAGGTAAGGTTCAAAGCCTGTTGCAGACAGAGCGTCTGATGCTGAACATTATGCAGCGCATGAGTGGTATTGCCACTATGACAAACAAATACGTGAAAAAACTAGAAGGTACCAACACCCGCGTACTGGATACCCGCAAGACAACTCCTGGCATGCGTATGCTTGAAAAGCAGGCTGTTAAGATTGGTGGAGGCGTAAATCACCGCATCGGTCTTTTCGACATGATTCTGTTGAAGGATAATCACGTGGATTTTGCTGGTGGTATTGACAAGGCAATTACCCGTGCACAAGAATACTGCAAGCAGCACAATAAGGACCTAAAAATTGAAATCGAGGTACGTAACTTTGATGAACTGAATCAAGCTTTGGCAGTAGGTGGAATCGACCGTATTATGCTTGACAATTTTACTCCTGCCGATACACGCAAGGCAGTGGAAATTATTGGCGGACGCTATGAAACAGAATCTTCTGGCGGTATCACATTTGATACACTTCGCGACTATGCTGAATGTGGTGTAGACTTTATCTCTGTAGGTGCCCTGACACACTCTGTAAAGGGACTTGACATGAGTTTCAAGGCATGTTAATTTTAAAAGAAATACCATGAAAAAGATTATATTTACCGTTCTTGCCTTCTGTGCCAGCATTTTAGGCGCACAGGCATGTACCAATATCATAGTAGGAAAAGCAGCTAGTGCTGATGGATCTGTTTTGGTGAGCTATAATGCCGATTCATATGGCATGTTTGGATGGTTATACCATTACAAGGCAGGCACTCATGCTGCAGGTGAAATGCGTCAGGTATATGATTGGGATTCTGGTCGTTACCTTGGTCAAATCCCCGAAGCACCTATTACCTATAATGTAATTGGCAACATGAACGAGTTTCAGGTATGTATTACCGAGACAACTTTCGGCGGTCGCGAGGAATTATCTGACAAGAATGGTGTTGTAGATTACGGAAGTCTTATCTATATTGCCCTGCAGCGTTCTCGCACTGCCAAGGAAGCATTACAGACCTTGACTGACTTGGTAGCAAAATATGGTTATGCAAGTTCAGGTGAGAGTTTCTCTGTATGCGACAAGAACGAGGCGTGGATTCTGGAAATGATAGGAAAGGGCACTGCCGAAAATGGTCAGCCAACAGGTGCTGTGTGGGTTGCTATCCGTATTCCTGACGATTGTATCAGCGCACATGCCAACCAAAGTCGTATTACCACCTTCAATCTAAAAGACAAGGAAAATGTAATGGCATCAAAGGATGTTATTTCATTTGCACGTGCAAAGGGATTGTTCAATGGCAAGGATTCTGATTTCAATTTCCGCGATACTTACTGTCCATTGGATTTTGGTGGCATCCGTGCATGTGATGCCCGTGTTTGGAGTGTTTTCCGCAAGTTCGACAATAGCATGGATCAGTATATGCCATACATCAACGGTGATGCTACAGCGCCATCTATGCCTTTGTATATCAAGCCTAACCGCAAGGTTTCCCTGCGTGATGTAAAAGAGTGCATGCGCGACCACTACGAAGGTACTGCCATTGACCCTACAAAGGATATCAGTGCTGGTCCTTGGGCTAGTCCTTACCGCCCAGGTGGATTAGCATTTAAGGATGCAGATGGCAATGCTCACTTTAACGAACGTCCAATTGGTACACAGCAGACTGCATTTGCACTGGTAGGACAGTTACGCAGCTGGTTACCAGATGCACTGGGTGGCATCCTATGGTTTAACACCGATGATGCAACTATGATTACCTATGTACCTGTTTATTGCTGCACATACGAGGTACCAGAGGCATTCAGCGACAAGATTGCTGGTCCTACCGAATTCTCAGAGAAGAGTGCGTTCTGGCTAAATAACATGGTATCTAACTACATCTATCCACGCTACTCTGCTATTATGCCAGATTTGCGTGAAGCACAGAAGGAAATGGATGATTTCTTCGAGGCAGACCAGAAGAATGTAGAGCAGGAAGTTGCCCAGATGAATGGCGACTATCTGGCAAAGCATCTAAACGACAAGACTGCAGCCTACACTACACAATACATGGAGCGCTGGAATAAGTTATTCCGCACCATTATCGTAAAGCATAACGACTATGCAGTTAAGGGTATGAAGGATGGTGAGTTTACACTTACTCCAACCGGAATGGTTGATGGATTAACTCGTCCTCCTTATGAGCAGTCATTTAATAATGCGGTGGTGGAGAAGACTGGCACCCGCTACAAGAAACCAGAAGAAAAGAAATAATAATCACTTTTAAATAAACAATCATTATGGAAAACGAAGAATTGATTAAGCAGTGTACAGAAGTCGCTAAGAAGTGGCTTTCTCCTGCATTTGATGAAGAGACACGTGCCGAAGTTCAGGCTTTGCTTGACAACGAGGACAAGACTCCATTGATTGATGCTTTCTACCAGAATCTAGAATTTGGTACAGGTGGTTTGCGCGGCATCATGGGAGCAGGTACTAATCGTATGAATAAATATATCGTAGGTATGGCTACTCAGGGTTTTGCCAACTATATTCTAAAGGCTTTCCCTGGTCGTACCGATTTAAGTGTTGTTGTTGGTCACGATTGCCGCAACAATGGTCGTATGTTTGCTGAAACAGTTGCAAATATCTTCTCAGCAAATGGCATCAAGGCATATTTGTTTGAGAGCTTGCGTCCAACTCCAGAAATATCTTTCGCTATCCGTGAACTGGGTGCTCAGGCAGGTGTTAACGTTACAGCTTCTCACAATCCACGTGAATACAATGGTTACAAGGCATACTGGGAAGATGGTGCACAGGTATTGGCTCCACACGATACAGGTATCATCGACGAGGTAAATAAGGTTAGCATTGAGGATGTTAAGTTCGAGCCAAACAAGGATTTGATCGAAATCATTGGCGGTGAAATGGATTATACCTATATGACTGCTGTTCATGAGGCACTAATCGACCAGGAGGTTATCAACCGTCAGAAGGATCTGAACATCGTTTACTCTGCAATGCACGGAACCGGTCGTGTTATTGTTCCTTTGTGTTTGCGTTCATGGGGTTTCCAGAACATTCATGTTGTTCCTGAGCAGATGGTAGTAGATGGCAACTTCCCAACTGTTGTTTCTCCAAATCCAGAGAATGCCGAGGCAATGACTTTGGGCATGAAACTGGGTACTAAGCTGAATGCAGACTTGGTAGTTGCTACCGACCCAGATGCTGACCGTTTGGCAATCGTATGTCGCGACAACAAGGGCGAGTGGATGATCATCAATGGTAACCAGACAGCAATGATGTTCTGTTACTATATTATCAAGAACAAGAAGGCATTAGGACAGCTAAAGCCAACTGATTTCTTGGTAAAGACCATCGTTACTACCGAGGTTATTGCAGAAATTGCAAAAAAGAACAACGTAGAGATTCGTGATTGCTACACTGGTTTCAAGTGGATTGCTCGCGAAATTGCTATTTCAGAAGGTAAGCAGAAGTACATTGGTGGTGGTGAAGAGTCATTTGGTTTCTTACCATTCGACAAGGTACGTGATAAGGATGCTCCTGCATCAATCTGTTTGATCTGTGAAATTGCTGCATGGGCAAAGGATCAGGGTAAGACTTTGTACGACTTGTTAATGCAGATTTATTTGGAATATGGTTTCTCTAAGGAGCACACTATCAACGTAACTAAGCCTGGTAAGAGTGGTGCTGATGAGATCAAGCAGATGATGGTTGACTTCAGAAATAATCCTCCTAAGGAATTAGGTGGTGCTAAGGTTACTATCATAAAGGATTACAAGACTTTGGAGCAGACAGATACAGTTACTGGTAATGTTACTAAGATTGATATGCCAACTACCAGCAACGTGCTGCAGTATTTCTGTGAGGATGGTACAAAGGTAAGTGTTCGCCCTTCTGGTACAGAACCAAAGATCAAGTTCTACTGCGAAGTAAAGGATACCATGAAGTGCGCTGGTTGTTATGAAGGCTGCTTGGAGAATGCTACCAAGAAGATTGAGGCAATCAAGGTTAGTTTGGGTGTATAAATAAAATACCTAGATAATATAAAAAGGTGAGTCTTTTTGGCTCACCTTTTTTATTATTTCATACCTTCTTCCAATCGGTTTTCTATCCAGGCATCAATCAATTTACGTGCAATAGAAAGTTTCTGGGGGAGGTCGGGCAGATGTTCCTTGTCAAACCACCCTCCATTACTAAGTTCGCTACGTTGCAGATGAATTTCACCTTCTTCATAATCAGCATAATAACCCACCATCAAGCCACAAGGGTAGGGCCATGGCTGACTCCCAAAATACTTAAGATTATTAATCTTAATGCCTGTTTCTTCCTGAGCTTCACGCATAACACATTCTTCAAGTGTTTCACCGGTTTCAACAAATCCAGCAACTAGTCCGAATGTCTTTGCATTTCGAAAATTATGTGCATGAACCATCAGAATTTTATTATCTTTTCGAATCAAAACAATAGTAGCAACAGCCACATTTGGCCACAGTTCTTTGCCACACATCGTACATTTCTTACTGATTGGCGAATTAAATTTCATTGGTCCACCGCAGCAACCACAGTATTTATTACTTAAATCCCAGTAAAGCATCTCACGGCATTTTCCTGCAATCAAATAATCATGTTCATTCAGCAC
>JAGHTY010000090.1 GCA_018065125.1 Candidatus Minthousia equi | reverse complement strand
GTGAGCACGTCCTGCAGCACATCCTCGGCATCTTGCGCATTGCCCAAAAGGGCAAAGGCAATGCGATACAGTCCAGGCTGCAAGGGCAGAAAACGTTGTTTGAACTCGGAGGCTTGCATTTTGACGCTAAAGTTTTTATTCGGCTTGTGCTGCAGCTTCTTCCTGTAATTCTTTCAGGCTTTTGTTGTTAAAGTTGAACATGTTTCCATTGTTCATTAACTCTTCCAGTTTTTCTCTTGGAATATCACCTATGATATTAACCAGCACACAGTCGTTGTCATCGCAAACTGCCACAAGGAGTCTCTTTACAAAGTTTTCTATCTCGTTCATGAGAACCTTCACGCTGTTTCCTTCATGTGTAAGAGAAACCAATTCATCAAAATTCTCATCAGAAAGGGTAGAAAGGTCGTTTGCAAACTCATCTTTGATAGCCTGCTCTACGTTGTCATCAAGCACCAACACCTCAATTTCCTCAATGCCCATTTCCTCGAGAAAATCGGCCTGATCGGGTGCCTGTTGCTTAATGGTTTCAATCATTTCGCCATCTATCTTCTGCACGGTGGCGTTTTCAACAGTTACATACTTATCTAAAAATTCCTGTACGCTTACCTGTGCCATACTCAGCTGAGCCACAGCCAGCATGCACATTAAAATAAAAGTCTTTTTCATAATTTACTATTTTATATTATTAATTACATTATTTGTTGTTCTCCGCGGGGTGTTACAACTATAAGACGCAGAAAACATCATTGCGTTACAAAAATAATGGATTTTTTTATAACTTTGCACACAATTATGGAAGAACAAACATTGCAAGGCTTAGATTTCAGCCATTTAGCGCTGACGGATTTGATAGGTTATGCCACAACCTTGGGCAAGAACATTATCATTGCGGTGGTGGTTTTCATCGTAGGCAAATTCATAATCAAGCGATTAATCAGCCTGATGAAGAAAATCATGATCAAGAGACATGTTGAACCATCGCTCTACACTTTTGCAGATAGTTTTGTGTCGATAGCACTTAACATTATTCTGCTGGTGATGATCATTAGTATTCTGGGAATTGAAACCAGTTCGTTCGTTGCCCTGTTTGCATCGGCAGGTATGGCCATTGGCATGGCTCTGAGCGGCACGTTGCAGAATTTTGCCGGTGGCGTAATGGTGATGGTGCTGAAGCCTTATCGAGTAGGAGATTACATCGAGGCAGCAGGCTATGCTGGTACCGTGAAAAAGATTCTGATGTTCAATACGCAACTTACAACCATTGACAATCAGACTATTATCATTCCTAACGGAGTGTTGAGTACGGGTAGCTTGAAGAATTATTCAACTGAGCCCATGCGTCGTGTGGATTTACCAGTAGAGGTGGCATATGGCAGCAACACGCAACAAGTAAAAGACATCCTGATGCAGATAGCCACTGCCGACAAGCGCATAATCCAGGATAATCCTAAGTTGCCAATTACCATACCAATGACACAGATGGCTGCTAGCAGCATTATCTTTGAACTGAGAGTATGGGTTAAGGCTGCCGATTACTGGGATGTGAGATTTACCCTGAACGAAAACGTATATAACACCTTAAATAAAGAAGGTATTCAGATTCCATTCCAGCAGGTGGATGTGCACCTAAAGTCTTAAAGTCAACAAGTCAACGAGTCAATTATGAGTTTCCCAAACGATCCTTTTATGCTGATGAGTGTGCTGAACACCAAGTTGCGTGACGAGTACCCTTCATTAGACGAACTATGCCAGGCAGAAGACCTTGACAAGGAAGAAATACTGCAGAAAATGGCGCAGATAGGCATGGAGTATATTCCAGAGGTGAATCAGTTTAAGTAATTAGGCAGCATTGAAAACGGCAGAATTCATCGAACTGCATCGCAAAGATGATGTGCGAACCCTGGCACTTCAGGCAAAGAAATACCCTGATGTGCAGATGACCTATGCCATAGAGCAGATTGCAGGTTGGCAAACTGCACAGCAGAAACTACCTACATGGGCTCAAACCCCAGGAGTGGTGTATCCACATCATCTTTCCATGGAGCAGTGTTCGAGCGAGGCAACGGCACAGATAAAAGCCCGAATATTAAGCGAGATTGGCGGTGAATTCAGTACTTTTGTTGATTTAACCGCAGGTTTTGGCGTGGATTTCACATGTATGGCGCGTCGTTTTAGACAAGCGGTTTATGTAGAGCAACAGCAGTATCTTTGCGAAATAGCACAGCAGAACTTACCATTGTTGGGGTTGCCACAAGCCATAGTGCACCAGGGAAATGGAATGGAATATCTGCAGCAGATGCAGAAAGTGGATTGGATTTTCCTGGATCCTGCACGACGAGATGCACAGGGAGGCAAGGTGGTACGTATAGAAGACTGCGAACCAGATGTGGCAACACTTGAAGAACAATTGCTGCAAAAGGCAGAAAGGGTAATGGTGAAGCTATCACCTATGCTGGACATTTCTCAGGCGTTGCAAACCCTGAAGCATGTGGTGGCAGTATATGTGATTGCACAGCACAACGAATGCAAGGAACTGCTGCTGATTCTGGGGCAGGAAAAGATGGAACGAGGCAAGATAAAGATTACCTCCATCAACAATGAACAGACATTTACCTATACCTTGCAGCAAGAGGAAAGCGCCCTTCCAAGGTATGCGCAGCAAGTAGGAACCTATCTTTACGAACCTAATGCAGCACTGATAAAATCAGGCGCGTATAAGTCGGTAACTTGTTCGTATGGTGTGGATAAACTGCATATTAGTAGTCATTTATATACCAGCGATGAATTGGTTGAAAATTTCCCTGGAAGAGTATTCCAGGTGCAGGGTGTGTATGGTTTTGGAAAGAAAGACTTGAAAGATTTGAAGACGGTATGCCCCAAGGCCAACCTCAGCATCAGGAATTTCCCCTCGTCGGTAGCCGAATTGCGCAAGCGCTTGAAAATAAGTGATGGAGGTGAAAACTATCTTTTTGCTACCACACTGAGCAATGGCGAAAAGGTGCTGGTTATGTGCCGCAAGGCATAAAAATCTATAATAATAAGGTGTAAACCACCCCGAATTCAGGTTTTTTTGTTACCTTTACGGCCTAATTTGTATTAAAGTATATTATGGCTATTACCATTAGAAAAGTATCGAACAAAAGTGAGTTAAAGAAGTTTATTCGTTTTAACTATAACCTATACAAAGGAAATTCCTACAAAGTGCCAGAGTTGCTGCAGGATATGATGGAAACGCTTACTCCTGGCAAGAATCCTGCTCATGATTTTTGTGATTACGCCTGTTTCATGGCCTTTAAGGACGAGGAACTGGTTGGTCGCGTAGTAGCAATTGTGAACCGCAGGGTAAATGAAGTTTGGAAACAAAATGTTGTGCGCTTTGGATGGATTGACTTTATCGACGATGAAGAGGTGAGCAAGGCACTGATTGATGCCGTTGAACAGTTTGGCCGTGAACGAAACTGCAAGGAAATTGAAGGTCCTTTGGGCTTTACCGACCTGGATCCAGAAGGTATGCTTATTGAAGGTTTCGAGGAATATGGTACAATGGCAACCATCTATAACTATCCTTACTATCCAAAACATATGGAGAAGATGGGATTTGAAAAGGCTGCCGACTGGATTGAGTTCCGCATGGTAGTGCCAGAAGCCGTTCCCGACAAGATGCTGCGTATAGCAGAAATTGTGAAGAAGAAATTCGGCTTGCACACCGTAAAGCTGAAGAACGTGAAGGAAGTGAAGAAAGGGCAGTATGGTCAGCGCATGTTCGACCTTATCAACGAAGGATACAAGGATCTGTTTGGATTTGTTCCATTGACACAGAAGCAGATAGACCAGTATATTGATACTTATCTGTCATTGCTGAATCTGGAAATGGTATCGTTGGTAGAGGACGAAAAGGGCGAGTTGATAGCTGTGGGAATCACCATGGGTAGTATGAGTCAGGCATTGCGTGATGCAAAGGGAAAACTCTTCCCATTTGGTTGGTGGCCACTTTTGAAAACTCTGAAATTCAAGCATCCAGATACTGTTGACTTGTTGTTGGTAGCTGTAAAGCCAGAATACCAGAACAAGGGTGTGAACTCTTTGCTGTTTACCGACATGATTCCTATCTTCATCAAGAATGGCTATACCTGGTGCGAAAGTAACCCAGAACTAGAAGACAATGCTGCCGTTCAGAAGCAATGGGAATATTTTGAAAGACGCCAGAACAAGCGTCGTCGTTGCTTTAAGAAGACTTTATAAACCACACACATACTATGGAAGAATCTATACTGCCACTGCAAGACTCACAAGTAGAATACAATGACGATAACATCCGACACCTCTCGGATATGGAGCACGTGCGCACCCGTCCTGGTATGTATATCGGACGATTGGGTGATGGTTCCTCATCCGAAGATGGCATCTATGTGCTTTTGAAGGAGGTAATCGATAACAGTATCGATGAATTCAAGATGAATGCAGGAAAGCGCATCGAGGTGAATATTGATGAAAACCTGAGAGTGGGTGTACGCGATTATGGTCGAGGCATTCCTCAGGGAAAGCTGATTGAGGCTGTGAGCATGCTGAACACCGGTGGTAAGTACGATTCAAAGGCATTCAAGAAAAGTGTGGGCTTGAATGGTGTGGGTTCAAAGGCAGTAAATGCACTGAGTACGCATTTCGAGGCACACAGCTACCGTGATGGAATGGTACGAAAGGCAGTCTTTGAACGTGGTGTGCTGGTGAGTGACACTACCGAGGAAACACAGGATGAAAACGGTACATATATCTACTTTGAACCAGATGCATCGCTGTTTAAGAACTACTATTTCCGTAATGAGTTTGTAGAGAACCTATTACGAAACTATACCTATCTGAATACCGGTCTTACCATTATGTATAATGGTCGCAGAATCCTTTCCCGTAACGGATTGGAAGACTTGTTGAAGGACAAGATGGATAGTGACGAGCTGTATCCTATTGTTCATCTGAAAGGAGAGGATATAGAAATAGCATTTACACATGCCAAGCAGAATGGTGAAGAATACTACAGCTTTGTGAACGGACAATATACTCCGCTGGGTGGTACCCATCAGGCTGCATTCAAAGAGCATATCGGACGCACCATAAAGGAATTCTTCAACAAGAACTGGGAACCAACCGATATCCGTAATGGCATGGTGGCAGCTATTGCCATCAACGTACAAGAACCACAGTTCGAGAGTCAGACAAAGATTAAGCTGGGTTCGCTTACCATGGAACCTGACGGTGGAATCAGCGTAAACAAGTATGTGGGTGACTTTATCAAGACAGAGGTGGATAACTACATGCACCGTAATCCATCTATCACTGAAGCCATACAACAGAAAATCTCTGAAAGCGAACGCGACAGAAAGGCTATGGCTGGTGTGGCAAAGCTGGCAAGAGAACGTGCCAAGAAAGCAAATCTTCACAATAGCAAGTTACGCGATTGCCATGTACACCTGAACGATGCCAAGGGCGACAAAAAAGAAGATAGTTGCATCTTCATTACCGAGGGTCTTTCTGCCAGCGGAAGTATTACCAAGAGTCGTGATGTAGAAACACAGGCTGTGTTCTCGTTGCGTGGAAAACCACTTAATTGCTATGGATTGACCAAGAAAATCGTTTATGAAAACGAGGAATTCAACTTGCTGCAGGCGGCATTGAACATAGAAGATGGACTGGAGGGATTGCGTTACAACAAGGTAATTGTTGCTACCGATGCCGATGTGGATGGTATGCACATTCGTTTGCTGATGATTACTTTCTTCCTGCAATTCTTCCCTGATTTAATCAAGAAAGGTCATGTCTATATCCTTCAGACCCCTCTGTTCCGTGTGCGTAACAAGAAGAAAAAGAGCAAGAAGGAGGAATCGGCGACAGGAAAGAAGAAACGCAGTGAGGGTAGAAGTGAATACGAAACTATTTACTGCTACAGCGATGAAGAACGCATCAAGGCGATTGAGAAACTGAGTCCTAATCCTGAGATTACCCGATTCAAAGGTCTGGGAGAAATATCACCCGACGAATTCCAGGGTTTCATCGGCGAAGACATCCGTCTGGAGCAGGTAACCCTAAGCAAGAATGACTTGGTAAAGGAGTTGCTGGAGTACTATATGGGAAAGAACACAAAGGAACGTCAGCAGTTCATCATTGATAATCTGGTGGTAGAAGAAGATCGTCCAGAGGAATTTGACATGGAATAATCATGGAAAAGAAGATTGCCATTTTTCCAGGGTCGTTCGACCCATTTACCAAAGGGCACGATAACATTGTACGCCGTTCTCTTCGTTTCATGGACGAGGTAATAGTGTGTGTGGGTATCAATGAGCAGAAACATTATCTGCAAAGTGCCGAAAAGCGTGTGGAAGCCATTCAAAATCTTTATAAGGATGAACCTCGCATCAAGGTTGAGGCTTACAATTGCCTCACGGTAGATTATGCCAAGAGTAAAAATGCAGAATTCATCGTACGCGGCGTGCGTAGTATCAAGGATTTTGAATACGAACAGGCAATTGCCGACATCAATAAGCAACTTACAGGCATAGAAACTATCCTGCTTTATACAGATCCACAGTTGAGCAGTGTGAGTAGCAGTGTGGTGCGAGAACTGAAGAGTTATGGTAAGGATGTTTCACAGTTTTTGCCTGATGGTTTGAAAATAGACTGATATGACAAGACGAATACAACTCTTTTTGGCTGTGCTGATGAGTTTTTCATCAGTTTTTGCACAGCGTAACAGCACGGAATTATTACTTGAAAAATTGCAAATAGCAGCATTGGCTACCAGTAGGCTGTATGTAGATACGGTTAACGAAGAAAAACTGGTGGAGGATGCAATCCGTGGCATGCTGAAAGAGTTGGATCCTCATTCAACCTATTCCTCTGCCGAAGAAACCAGAAAACTGAATGAACCACTTCAGGGTAATTTTGAAGGTATTGGCGTGCAGTTCAATATGGTAGAGGACAGTTTGGTGGTTATACAAACGGTGTCAAAAGGTCCTAGCGAAAAAGTAGGCATTATGGCAGGCGACCGTATTGTATCTGTGAATGACACTGCCATTGCAGGTGTAAAGATGAGTCAGGACGAAATCATGAAACGCTTGCGTGGTCCTAAAGGCAGTAAGGTAAATCTTGGTGTTATCCGCAAGGGAGCGAAAAATAAGTTGAATTTTGTGGTGAGTCGTGACAAGATACCAGTAACAACCCTTGATGCGGCTTATATGATTCGTCCTGGCATAGGTTATATCCGTTTGGGTAGTTTCGGAAATACCACCCATAAGGAAATGATGACCGCTGTTAAAAAACTACAGAAAGAAGGCATGCAAAAGTTAGTTCTGGATTTGCGTGACAATGGCGGAGGTTACCTACATTCATCGGTGGATATTGCCAATGAGTTCCTTCAGTCGCATGATCTTGTGGTATATACAGAAGGTTTAAACTCAAAAAAGCGAGAATACAAAGCAAATGGTAACGGAATGTTGAAGGATGTTCCTGTGGTAGTGGTAGTGAACCAGAACACAGCATCTGCAGCAGAAATCCTTACCGGTGCCATACAAGACCAGGATCGCGGTATGGTAGTAGGTCGACGTACCTATGCCAAGGGTTTGGTACAGAGACCTGTTGATTTGCCTGATGGCAGCATGATACGTTTGACCATTGCCCGTTATTATACCCCTTCAGGACGTTGTATTCAGAAACCCTACGAAAAAGGCGACAAGGCAGGATACAGCAAAGACCTGAACAATCGCCTGCAGCATGGTGAATTGTCAAATGCAGACAGCATTCATGTGGATGATTCATTGAAGTTCAAAACCTTGAAGAAAGGTAGGACCGTATATGGAGGTGGTGGTATCATTCCTGATGTTTTCATTCCGCTGGATACTACCCGTGCTACACCTTATTATACTAAGCTTGTCACTAACAGTATTTTTATTCGCACCACGCTGAAGTTTATTGACCAGCACCGTGCTTCGTTGAAGAAGACTTATCCTACTTTTGAAAAATACTTGAATGAATTCCTAGTTGGTGAGGAACTGACTGCTTTGTTGCGCAAGGAAGGTGAATCGGCAGGCATAGAGTACAATGAAAAGGAATTTCTGGAGTCAAAACACTATATAGATCTTCATCTAAAAGGTCTCATAGCCCGCGACATATGGGATATGGGTGAATATTACCACATCATTAATGAAGACAGTGATGAGGTAAAGAAAGCAATAGAACTGTTGCAGAATCCTGAAGAAATCAAGTGAAATAAGGAGCAAACGTCTGATTTAGTTCCTCGCAGTCGCTTAACCTTCCATTTACAAGGGTAACGGTATCCACGGTAGCCTTAATGGCACATTTCATGTCTGGCAAGCGGAAAATATCCTGGTAGAATACGTATTTTATACCATCTTTTGCCACACGAAGCTTACATACAAATTCATCACCACTCTTTAAAGGTGTTTTGAACGACATGTTCAGGCGTGCTACCACAGCATCGATTCCACGATTATGAAGATCGGAAAAACTAACACCTGCACTTAGCAAAAACTCGTGACGGGTATGTTCTATATAGTGTTGATAATTGGCGTTGTTAACTATTCCCTGTAAGTCGCACTCATAATCGCGAACCTTCATTTGAAGTTCGAAACAATAATCTGAACCCATTTTTATATTCTTAAACCTTTATATTTTTTATTTAAAGGCAAATATAAGGTGATTTGAAAGATTTTGCGCTATCTTTGCATCGAAAAATTAGAAAATTATGAAATTAGCACTCATTGGGTATGGAAAAATGGGCAAGATGATAGAACAGATTGCCCTTCAGAGAGGTCATGAAATAGTTTGTATCATCGATATTGACAATCTTCAGGATTTTGAGAGCGAGGCTTTCAAAAGTGCAGATGTCGCCATTGAATTTACTGCTCCACAGGCAGCCTATGGCAATTATATGAAGACTTTTGCTGCTGGTGTTAAGTTGGTAAGTGGTAGTACCGGTTGGTTGGATGAGCATAGTGACGAAATCAAACAGCTTTGTACCACTGGTGGAAAAACCTTGTTCTGGAGTTCAAACTTCAGTTTGGGTGTTGCCATTTTCTCTGCCGTAAACAAGTATCTGGCAAATATTATGAACAATTTCCCTTCATACGATGTTAAGATGGAGGAGACACATCATATTCATAAACTGGATGCCCCAAGTGGTACTGCTATTACTTTGGCAGAAGGTATTCTAGAAAATGTTGCCCGCAAGGATAAGTGGGTAAAGGGTACTTTGTTGGCACCTAATGGGGAATTGAGCGGCACAGAGGAGTGGGCTGCCAATGAAATGCCTATTAGTTCAATTCGTCGTGATGAGGTGCCTGGCATTCACAGCATTACATGGGATAGTGAAGCAGATCAGATTTCCATTACACACGATGCGCACAGTCGTAAAGGATTTGCGCTGGGTGCTGTCTTGGCTGCAGAATATACCGCAAACCACGAAGGTATGTTGGGTATGGATGACTTATTTAAGTTTTAATTCATGACTATGAAACCTGTTAACAAGAAACTTGTTCCAAAACCTGTAAATAAGAAGGTGCAGTGGATTAAATTTGCCATTGTTACCATGCTATGGCTGTTGTTCTGCCTTTGGGTGCAGAGTTGGTTAGGATTGATTGTGGTGCCATTTATCTACGATGCCTACATCACAAAGAAGATTCGCTGGACATGGTGGAAAGACAAGGAAGGTCCTACCCGTTGGATTATGAGTTGGGTAGATGCTATCATCTTCGCACTGATTGCTGTTTATTTTGTTACAACTTTCTTGTTCCAGAATTATGCCATTCCTAGTGCTTCGTTGGAAAAGTCACTTTTGATTGGTGATTATTTGTTTGTGAGCAAAATCAGTTATGGTCCTCGCGTGCCAATGACTCCACTAAGTATGCCAATGGTGCAGCACACTATGCCTTGGGGTAGCAAGAGTTACTTTGAGTGGCCTTCTTGGGAGTATCGTCGTGTGAAAGGTTTAGGTCATGTAGAGTTAAACGACATTGTGGTATTCAACTATCCTTCTGGTGACTCTGTTTTTGTGGAACCATTCCATCAGGCAGAAGATTATTATACCACATGTTATGCTTATGGCCGACAGGTTCTTCAGGGAGTTGAGGTCTACGATTCGTTGCCTGCCATGGAAAAGCGTGCACGCTTTGATCAAATATACAAAGCTGGTAGAGACTATGTAATGGCAAACAAGCAGGAATATGGTGGCGTAATGTGGCGTCCTGTTGACCGTCGAGAAAACTATGTAAAGCGCTGTGTGGGTTTGCCTGGTGATAATCTGGAAATAAAAGACCGTATCATCTATTTGAATGGTAAGGCAAACAAGCAACCTGATAATGTACAGTATTTCTATTATGTAAATACTAAGGCAGATATTACCGAGGATTTGGCATATGAATTAGGTATTAGTCCTGATGATCTAGGTCGTCCAGATAAGGGTGTTTATTATCTGCCTTTGACTCAGGCAATGATTGATGGTTTGAAAAAGCATCCTGAAATCGTAACAGACATCAAGATTGATGATATGTCGTACGATCGTGATGAGCAACTTTGCTCTATTTATCCTCATAATGGAAACAAGCACTGGACTAAGGATAACTATGGTCCTCTCTGGATTCCTGCTAAGGATAAGAGCATAGAACTGAACATGGATAATATTGCCATTTACGAACGTCCAATTGCCGTTTATGAAGGAAATAAGTTAGAGGTAAAAGACAACAAGATCTTCATCAATGGCAAGGAAACCAATAGTTATACCTTTAAGATGGACTATTACTGGATGATGGGTGATAACCGCCATAATTCATTGGATAGCCGTTATTGGGGATTTGTACCAGAGGATCACATTGTGGGTAAGCCAATCTTTATCTGGTTGTCACTTGACAAGGACCGTGGCTTGTTTGATGGAAAGATTCGCTGGAATCGTATCTTCAAGTGGGTAGATAACATTAAGTAATGGAAATCCTGATTCCATCTTCGTATCTGGGGCCTATACAGCAATATGCATGGATGCTGAGAGCAGATACCACCTACGTAGAACAATATGATCATTATCAGAAACAAACCTTCCGCAATCGCTGTATCATAGCGGCTGCGGATGGTGCTTTGCCATTAACCATACCTGTAGAGAAGTATGATGGCAGCAAGTATCCCATGAAAGATATCCGTATTTCTGACCATGGCAATTGGCGTCATTTGCACTGGAATGCGCTGGTTTCTGCCTATCAGGCAACGCCTTTTTTTGAGTATTACCAAGACGAGTTCCGTCCCTTCTACGAAAAAAAGTTTGAATTTCTGATTGATTTTAATGAGGCGCTGGATGCAAAGATCTTTGAGTTGATTGATATGCATCCTGTGATAAAACGTACTATTGCATACGGTGAACCTGCAGCAGAAGTTGACTTGCGTTCTGCTATTACGCCTAAACATCCTCGGGAGGACTCTATCTTTATACCGCAGCCATATTATCAGGTATTTCAGCAAAAATATGGTTTTTTACCCAATCTAAGTATAGTAGATTTGTTGTTCAATATGGGTCCTGAGAGTTTGCTGGTATTGCGAGATTCTATTCGTAAGTAAGCAAGGAAAGATTTTCCCTATTGAATAATTCCAAGGCAATTTCCTGCAATCCTTGTGGGGTGAGGTTGTCAATACGTTGGAAAGTTTCATGCAATTCCTCTACCTTGTTATAGTGTAGATAGGCTTTTGCCATATCTAATATGTTACTCTCAAAATTATCACATGCCACACCGATTTGCCCTTTGATTTGTTTCTTCGCAGCGTTCAGCTGTGCGTCAGTGAAAGATGAATCTAGCACTTTTTGTAGTTCTTTGTGACAAAGGTCAATACATTGGTTTACATCATCAATGTCACAACCTAAATATATGCAGAAGGTACCAGTATCGGTATAGTTAGTGAGGTTACTCTCTACATTATATACAAGTCCTTTCTTTTCACGCAAACTTACATTCAATCGACTGTTCATGCCTGGGCCACCAAGGATGTTGTTTAAAAGATATAAACCCGTACGTTTCCCCTGCAAGGCATCAAAACTACGGCATCCTAGCATTACGTGAGCCTGGTGTGTGTCACGATGAATTCGCTGTTCTTTTGCATGATAGGGGGCAGGTTTGATGCGTTCTTGCCTTTTCCAGCCTTGCGGAAGGACAATTCCATTAGTGTGCTTTTCGCAAAGACGTATCACTTTTTCAAAAGGAATGTTTCCTCTGACGAAGAATACCATGTTGCTAGGCCAGTAATAGCGCTGCACAAAACGCTTTGCATCTTCGCTGGTGTACTCTTTCAAACGATTAGGGTTTCCCAAAATGTTTCTTCCCAGTGGATGGCCACTGAAAATCATATTCTCGAATTCATCAAAGATCAGTTCGCTGGGACTATCCTCATAGGATTGTATTTCATCAATGATAACATCTACTTCTTTGTCTATCTCCTGTTGGGGAAAAGTGCTATTGAAAACAATGTCGCAGATAAGGTCAAGTGCGCGCTCGAAATTTTCTTTCAGGAAGGCGGCATACACAACTGTCTCTTCTTTGTTGGTATAAGCGTTAAGGTCGCCACCTACGGTTTCAAGTCTGTTCAAAATGTGCCAACTTTTGCGGTGCGTGGTACCTTTGAACAGCAAATGCTCGATGAAATGAGCCATTCCTGATTCCTGAGGCTCTTCATCGCGTGTTCCTGCATCAATGCACAAACCGCAATATGCTACATCGGTAGGCGAGAATGTGTGAATGATGCGAAGTCCGTTTGAAAGCGTGAAAGTGTTGTTAGCCATTTATTTCCGTTTAACGGGTGCAAAGTTACAAAAAATAATGTACCTTTGTACCCGAAATCCTTTTTTTATGAACATACAGGATATATTGGTGGGTGTCATCGTGGGGATTGCAATTGCCTGGTGCGCCTTTAATTTTTACCGCCGGATCACTGGCAAGAAGAAATGCAACTGTGCAGATGGCTGCAGTCATTGTAATGGTTGTGCACAAAAGAAATAATGAAAACATTTAAAGAATTAGGACTTTCAGATGAATTACTGAAAGCGATCACCGAATTGGGATATGAAAATCCTATGCCTGTGCAGGAGGAAGTGATTCCTTACTTGCTGGGACAAGATAATGATGTAGTAGCACTGGCACAAACTGGAACAGGAAAAACTGCTGCTTATGGCCTGCCACTGCTACAAATGACCGATGTTGATCAGGTTATAGTGCAGTCGCTTATTCTTTGTCCTACCCGAGAACTGTGTCTGCAGATAGCAAGTGACCTTACAGATTATTCAAAATATATTGATGGGTTGAAGATCTTGCCAGTTTATGGTGGTTCTTCTATAGAAAGTCAGATTCGTGCCTTGAAACGTGGTGTGCAGATTGTGGTTGCTACTCCTGGTCGTCTTATTGACCTTATGAATCGTGGTGTAGTATCCCTAAATAATGTACGTAGCGTAGTATTGGATGAGGCTGATGAAATGCTTTCTATGGGCTTCACAGAGGACCTTACTACTATTCTGGCAGCAGTTCCAGAGAATAGGAATACTTTGCTTTTCTCTGCAACCATGAGTACTGAAATTAGCAAAATCTCAAAGAATTACCTACATAATGCCAAGGAAATTGTCATAGGAACCAAGAATGAGGGTGCCAAGAATGTGCATCATGTGGCTTATGTGGTACATGCCAAGGATAAGTACCTTGCACTGAAACGTGTAGTGGATTATTATCCAAAAATTTATGGCATTGTATTCTGTCGCACTCGAATGGAGACACAGGAAATAGCAGATAAACTGATTCAGGATGGTTACAATGCTGATGCTCTGCATGGTGAGTTGTCACAGCAACAACGCGACCTTACCATGCAGAAGTTCCGTCAGCATCGCATTCAGTTGCTAGTGGCTACCGACGTGGCAGCACGCGGTTTAGATGTGGATAATCTTTCTCATGTCATCAACTATGGTTTTCCTGATGATATTGAAGTATATACGCATCGTAGTGGTCGTACTGGTAGAGCAGATAAGAAGGGAATCAGTATTGCTATTATTCACATTCGTGAGAAGAGTAAAATGCGTGAGATTGAGCGCATAATCAAGAAAGAATTTGAAATAGGTGTTATTCCTAGTGGTGAAGCTATCTGTGAAAAGCAACTTTACAAGGTTATTGATGATATTGAACGTGTAGAGGTAAACGATGAAGAAATTGATAAATTCCTGCCAGAGGTTTACCGCAAGCTTGAGTGGTTAAGTAAGGAGGATATTATCAAGCGTGTGTTGAGTCGTGAGTTTAATCGCTTTGCAGAGTATTATGCTAATGCACCAGAGATTGAAGTACCTGTCGAACGAGGTGCTAGTAATAGTGGTAAGGATAAGAAATCACGTGGAAAGGTTTCGCGTCGTGCAGAGGCTGGTTTTACCCGTATGTTTGTGAATATAGGAAAAATGGATGGCATTGCTCCTGTAAAAATCATTGATCTATTGAATCGTCAGACACACAAGCGTATAGAAGTGGGTAGAATAGACCTTATGCAGAAGTTCTCTTTCTTCGAGGTGCGTGAGGCAGATGCAGACGAAGTTGTACGAGCTATGCAGCGTGCAAAGCTAAATGGTCGTTCTGTAGTAGTGGAAGTGGCAGATCCAGGTGAAGCTCCTGCAAAGGAAGAACAACGAAAGGAATCTAAAAAAGGAAAGAAAAAAGCAAAGCAATCACAACAGGAACCAGTTAAGAAAAATAAACTTTCTCGTGCAGAACGTGGTTATACTGAAGCGCGTGGTCCTAAGCGAAAGGAAGATTGGATGAAGTTCTTCCAACCAGAATACAAGGAGTTTAAGCTGAAAGGAGAAGAACCTGATTTCAACGAAGGTGGTTGGGCAAAGAAAAGCAAAAGAAAGAAAAAGTAAACATTATAAAGAGAGGCTCACATTGAGCCTCTCTTTGTTTATTAGGTGTGTGCTTATTTTAGTTTCAATTCCTTAAGCAATGATTCTGCGGCACCCCACTTGTCCATCATGAACAAAACGTAACGAATATCAACATTTATACAACGTTGCAGTTGACTATCGAAAGCAATATCGCTACTCATGGCCTCCCAGTTTCCGTCGAATGCCAAACCAATCAACTCGCCCTTTCCATTAAATACAGGACTACCAGAGTTGCCGCCAGTGATGTCATTGTTTGAAACAAAGCACAAGTTCAAGTCTTTTGTTCTTTTGTCTTTGTACTTGCCAAAATCGCCCTTTGCAAATAGGGTGACAACCTCTGGTTGCATGAAATAGTCTGGGTTTGTACCTTGTGTGGCAGCCTTTGCTAACAATCCTGCAGGATTACAGTAATAGTTAGAGTTCTGACCATTTGACATAGTATAGCTGCTAACAATACCGTAACTCATACGCATGGTACTATTTGCATCGCTATAATAAGGTTGGGTAATGTCCATCTCACGAATTGCAGCATTCAGCAAACGCTCGTTGGTTTCAATAGTCATTGAAGATTCCATTACGCCACCTCTCAATTCCTGCATGTAAACCATTAGGTCGATAGCCATTGACATGATTGGGTCGCCCATGATTTCCTCGTTGTTGTTGCGTGCCATCATAGCAAGCATACTATCACGTTCTGCCATATTTGTTTTCTCATATACGGCATCAGTAAAGGCATCAATATTTCCATTAAATACAGAATCGATCTGTGTATAGGTCTCTGGAAGATAGTCAGGCACCTGTTCCTTGTAGTTCTTCAGCATGGCAGCAAATACTTGCTTGTCCAGGTTGATGTTGATGTTCTCGTAGCTGTCAATCAGCTGCTTAACTGCTTTTGTACCATCTTCCTCGTCATTAGGGTCGATGCGCAAAACCATTAAACCAGTTTGCAGTACATCGCTTGAGTTGAAGAAACTTTCATAGATGAAGTAAAAGGCACGGTTAACCTTTGCGCGATTCTCGTAAGCGTTTTTAAGTTCAGAGATAACGTTGGCATATTTTGCGCGTTCCGCTGGTTTCTGAGCTACCCATTCTTGTAGTTTTTGCTCTAATTCTCGTTTCTGCTCTAGAATTTTCAGTTTTTCGATACTCTGGTTCATACCGATTGAGTTCTTCCAGTAGTTAGAACTCTGAGCATATTTTGCATCATACTTGATACGTGTGTCTGCATCTGCATCCATAGCCTTTCGCCAGATTTCTTGCTTTACGCCACGTACCTGGATCATAGCAGCATTCCAACCGGTCATACGCTCGTATATGCCAAAAGATGACATGTAGCGATTTGTAGAACCAGGGTAACCTACAGTCATACTAAAATCACCCTCCTTGTAACCCTTCATGCTTATAGGTGCATAGTGAACAGGATGATAAGGAACATTATCCTCACTGTATTCTGCTGGTTCGTTGTTTGCATCAGCATAGATGCGGAAAACGCTGAAGTCACCGGTGTGACGAGGCCACATCCAATTGTCTGTGTCGCCACCAAACTTACCAATGCTTGATGGTGGTGCAAATACCAGGCGCACATCCTTGTAGTCCTTGTAAACAGAAAGGTAATATTCGTTACCTTGGAAATAAGGACTTACAATTGCACTGAGATTAGGATTATTTTCAATCACTTCATTCTGGATAACGGTGCAGATAGAATCGATTATTTCGCTACGTTCACGTTCTCCAGCAATAGAAGGAACAGCACCTAGTACACGTTCGGTAACGTCCTCTGTACGCAAAAGGAAACTCACATGTAGATCTGGATTTGGTAACTCCTCACTGCGGTTGTGTGTTATGAAACCGTTTTTCAGATAGTCGTGCTCGGTTGAAGAGTGTTGCTGGATGCTTTCGTATCCGCAGTGGTGGTTGGTGAATACCAAGCCATCAGGTGAAACGACCACGCCAGAGCAGAATCCGCCAAAACTAACAACACAATCTTTTAATGACACACCATTAGGATTGTAAAGTCCCTGTGCATCTAACTTTAGGCCAAGAGCCTGCATAAGCTTTACTGTTTCGGGGGTCAGGTTGTTCAGCATCCACATACCCTCGTGTGCTTTTGTTGGCAGCAGTGCGCTTAGCATCAGCACAATGGTTAACAATGTTTTTCTCATTACAGTTTTCTATTTATTTAAAGTATTTACCAATGATAGGCAGTTGTGAAAGGGGGAAATCCTTTTTTACCATGAACCCTATAAATATCAGTAGCAACACGGTGTTGATACCCATGCGCAACCACATGTTCCATTCCGATGGCAGTTCTACAGAGATGCCATAAAGCATCAATGTAAGCAGCACATATTGGAAGATATTTTTTATTTCATAGTTAATAGGATATTTTTTCTGCCCTACAAAATAACTCAAGGTCATTGCAGTGCCATAGCCTGCCACACCTGCCCAAGCGCAGGCAATGTAACCAAATCTTGGTACAAATAATACATTTACCAAGAAGAGCACCATGCATCCACAGAATGAGAAGATTGCCCCCCATTTGGTTTCGTCGGTAAGTTTGTACCAGAACGAAAGGTTGAAATATACACCCATTAATATCTCTGCCATCATCACAATTGGCACTACCTCTAATCCTACACGATATTTTGCACCAATGATAAGCTGGATAAGATCCATGTAGAACATTACTCCTAGGAATGCTAGCAGTGTGAATATAATGAAGAATTTCATGGCTTTTGCATACATCTCCTTGTTATCCTTGTCATGGCTCTTGCCAAACACAAACGGTTCATAGGCAAAGCGGAAAGCCTGTGTAATCATGGCCATGATCATGGCAATTTTCGATGCTGCACCATAGATGCCAAGTTCTGCGGTGGCATTAACAGTTACTATTATGCCATTTTCCTCAACAATTTCAGGTCGAAGGAATGGGTAGATAATTTTATCAAGTGTTTGGTTTAGAATACCAGCTAATCCTAATAATACCAGCGGAGCGGAGTATTTAATCATTCGCTTCCACAAATCCTTGTTGAACTTATATTTAATGCCGGTTAGTTCTGGCCAGAACCAAATGGTGATACTTGCTGTACACAGCAAATTGATAGCAAAGGCGTAACCTACACCTACTTGAGGGTTATAGATTGCACTGATCAAGTCAGGATTTGTTTCGTAAAGGTCTGGGAACCATACAAAGTAACAAATATTCAACAAAATGCTCATAAAGATGAACAAAAGCTTCAGTGCAGCAAACTTGATGGCTTTCTTCTGATAGCGTAGGTAGGCAAAAGGTATTGCCTGGAAAGCATCAATTGCTACACAAGTAACCATCATGCCGATGTATTCTGGATGTTTCTCGTAACCCATCCAACCAGAGATCGGATCCAATAGCAGCAACACCATTGTTACAAACATTAAAGAAGAACATCCTACCGAAATTAGTGTGGTGCTATACACCTCCATTGGTTTTTCTCCTTCTTTGTTTGCAAATCTAAAAAAGGTGGTTTCCATGCCGTAGGTAAGCAGCACCATCAACAGCGCCACATAGGCGTAGACATTGGTGATAATTCCATATCCACCTGATTCTACACTCAATTTTGCCGTGTAGATGGGTACTAGCAGGTAGTTCAGGAATCTTCCTACAATGCTGCTAAGTCCGTATATTGCGGTTTCTTTTAGTAATGAACCTAATCCTGCCATTATCTTAATGCTAATGCCTTGTTTTCGGCTTGTTCCATTATTTCGCGCTCTCCAGGGCCTTTGTCGTTGATGCCGCAAAGGTGCAGTATGCCGTGAATAATCACACGGTTTAGCTCCTGTTCATAGGTGGCTCCTATTAGCTCAGCGTTAGTACGTACGGTATCAAGGCTGATGAAAAGATCCCCACTTATGGCATCGCTTTCTGTATAGTCAAAAGTGATGATATCTGTGTAATAATCGTGCTGCAGATATTGCTTGTTTACTTCCAGAATTTTTTCATCGTTCACAAAGATGTAGGCAATTTCTCCAACCTTCTTACCATAAATGGCAGCAACCTGCTTTACCCATGCCGAGTTTTCACGGCGTTTTATGGCAGGCATTTTTACACCGTCAGTATTGTATTAATCATTAATAACTTAAAAGTTTGATGTATTAAAAGTAATGCTTACTTTTTAACTAAAATAGTTCTCCCATCCTTCCTCCATGTTCGTATCTGCTACGTCCCAGGTGCTTGTATGCATGGTCGGTAACTTCTCTTCCTCGTGGAGTTCGTTTTAAGAAGCCCTCTTGAATTAGGTAAGGTTCGTAAACCTCTTCAACGGTACCGGCATCTTCACCCAGTGCTGTGGCAATAGTTGTGATTCCTACGGGTCCTCCCTTGAACTTGTCAATGATGGTAAGTAGAATCTTGTTGTCTATTTCATCCAGACCATAAGTGTCGATGTTAAGTGCCTCCAGTGCAAAGCGAGCAATGTCAATATCAATTTTACCGTTACCCTTTACTTGTGCAAAATCACGAACACGACGCAGTAGTGAATTGGCAATACGTGGAGTTCCTCGGCTTCTTCTTGCTATCTCACTGGCAGCCTTGCTGTTGATGGGTACTCCAAGGATGTTTGCCGAGCGGGTAATGATTGCCGTCAATGTGGCAGCATCATAATATTCAAGATGCATGTTGATGCCAAAACGTGCTCGTAGGGGAGAGGTGAGCAATCCGCTACGGGTAGTGGCACCTACCAAGGTGAATGGATTTAAGTCAATCTGTATGCTCCGGGCACTTGGGCCCTTGTCTATCATGATGTCGATACGGTAATCCTCCATTGCACTGTAAAGGTATTCCTCTACTACTGGTTGCAAACGATGGATTTCATCAATGAAAAGAACATCGTTTGGCTCTAAGGAGGTTAGTAAGCCCGCTAAATCGCCAGGTTTGTCAAGCACAGGACCAGATGTAACTTTGAATCCTACACCCAGTTCGTTGGCAATAATGTTGCTCAGTGTGGTTTTTCCCAAGCCAGGAGGGCCATGTAGCAACGTGTGGTCAAGTGGCTCGCCGCGAAGTTTGGCTGCTTCTACGAAAATACGCAGGTTCTCTACAACCTTCATTTGTCCGCTGAAGTCGTCAAAAGCCAAGGGACGCAATGCGTTCTCAAAATCGCGGTCGCTTGTGTTTTGTTGCCTTCTTATATCGAAATCTTCCATATTATATATAATGTGATGCAAAAATACGGAAATCCGTTTGAAAGTCAAAATAAAACTTGTGGTAAAAAATCTGTAGGGGATAAATAAACCATTAACGGCTATCTCCCAGTTGGGAAACAGCCGTTAATAGTTGAGCTTTCGCTTAGCTTGAGTTTCTTGTTTTCTAGATCACTTTTATTATTTTGTTGTTTTTGTTATTGCAAAGAAAGAAAATTTATCGCTTCACACAAAAAAAAGTTTGAAAAAGATAGGTACTTGAATGTATTAAATATGTGTTTCATTTGTTGCATCGCCCTATTTATCGATATTTGATGTGTTACATATTGTGTGGTGTACACATTAGCTTAGTGTACTATACACGTTAACACTCAGATTATAATAAGGTGTAAACACCCATTTTTGACTCATTTTTGCCAATTTCGTTAACACTCATTAACAGTTGGACAAAACTTTTTTTTCGGAAAATTTGGAGGAAATCAAAAAAGCCCTACCTTTGCAATCGTAATCACTTTTATATTTGTTTTTGTTTTTTATTATTTTGTTGTTGTTATGAAGACTTTTATCATTACTTTAGTTGCAGTTTTCGCATTCGCATTGAACGCAAGTGCAGACGATAATAAGAAGGGCGAGAAGGCAGTTCGCACCATGGAGACCAAGAATAACCTAGACGCAGAGTCTTTCAAGAATATCAAGGCCGTTGGCAAGGCTGAGGGTCGCAAGGTTTACAGCATCGTCAATCCTGACGGCAGTGCATACATCGGCGCATTCGACGAGAACGAGAAGCAGGTTGGCTTCGGCAAGTTCACCTGGACAAACGGTGACAAGTTCGTAGGCGTATTCGAGAAGGGCAAGCGCAACGGTAACGGCGCATACACCTGGGGTGACGGTTCTCGTTTCGAGGGTGAGTTCGTAAATGACAACATCAACGGCATCGGTACCTACGTAAGTGCAAACGGCAACAAGTACATCGGTGAGTGGAAGAACAACACACGCAACGGTCACGGTACATGCTACTTCGCAGACGGCAGTGTTTACGAAGGCGACTATGTAGAGGATGCACGCACTGGTAACGGAACCCTGACCTACTCTGACGGCGAGACTTACGAAGGTCAGTTCGTTGACGGCGACCGCGAGGGTAACGGTGTTTACACCTGGACAAACGGCGACCAGTACAAGGGCGAGTGGAAGAACAACACAATGGAAGGACGCGGCGTTGCAAACTATGCAGACGGCATCTCTTACGAGGGTGAGTGGAGCAACGGTCAGCGCAACGGCATGGGTACCATGACTTTCGCAGACGGAACTTCAGTTTCTGGAAAGTGGGTAAACAACGAATTAGTAGAAAAGAACTAAATAACTTCAGAAGAGTAACTTTTTCATAACAACCCCTCCATCCTAATTGGGTGGAGGGTTCTTTTTTTATACTAAAGTATAGGGCATTTGAAAATAATATCGTACCTTTGCACACATGAAAAAGAGAATTGTCCTGACTTTTGCATTTTTATGGAGCATGATTGCGGGTATCCTGGCACAGGAATACACAGCCGACAATCTGCCTATGCCCTACTTACAGGACTTGAGGATGCACACTTGCAACCCCGACAACATTCTGAGTGCCAGCACAGTTGCATCAATCGATTCACTTTTCTTCAACCTTGAACGCGAAAAGGGTGTTCAAGCTATTGCCATTGTAGCAAAAAGAGTGGAAGGCGGAGACCCTTACAGCTTTGGAATGAGCGTGGCAAAGAAATACGGCATTGGCAACAAGAACAACACCGGATTATTGGTTATCCTGGCAACAAGACCGTGCATATCAAATATTAACCGGTGACGGACTGGAAGGTACCCTACCCGATGCCATCTGCAGCCGCATCGAGAACCGATTCATGCTGCCTTTCCTGAAAGAAGGCAACTGGGATCAGGCGATGGTAAACACTGTAGAAGCGCTGTGTGGCTACATCAACGAAGACGAAACCATTGTTGGTTCACTTAACCTGGAGGATGACGACGACTTCTACGCAATGATGGCAGCCCTGGGA
>JAGHTY010000123.1 GCA_018065125.1 Candidatus Minthousia equi | reverse complement strand
CGTATATTGGCCTCTTCTTACCGAAGAATATAATCCACGGCTTCCAACCGACTGGAGAGCCGGTTCATAAACTCGTCCTGATCCTGAAAGATCGGGCGCTGGGCGAGAAACAAGTCCTCTAATGCTTTATCCTTCATCATAGTCTTAATCTTTCTTTTAGTTTGTCACGTCCACGTGAGAGTTGTTTCTTCACGGCATCTTCGCTACAATCGGTAATCTGGGCAATCTCCTTGATGCTTTGTCCGTCCAGGTAATACATCACAATAGATGATCGCTCTTTGGGTGGCAGGGTTGCTAAGGCCCTATATAAATCCTGGTGCTCATACCTGGCATCGGCTTCTTTTCCGCCCGCAATCCCATGCGCCTCATCAATACATTCAAACGTGCGTTGTGAGGCCTTGTGGTTGAGAAACGTGTTATGGGCAATCTTGAACAGCCAGGAGCGGAACCGTCCTTTGTCTTGATAGCCGACCGAAGCCAGATAGGCTTTGACTAAGGCATCCTGCGCAATATCATCGGCATCGTCGCGATTACCACAGCACAGGGCGAGCAAGAACCCGCGAAGGGACTCCTGCTCGTCACTGACCAATTGTATGAATTGTTCGCGCGTCATGCCTGGTTTTCAAGAGCCGCTGTTTCTGCCTGCATCTCCTGCTCCAGCATCTGCTTACCTACACGGTAGCTCAGCAAGAAGGCCACGCCTACCGCCAGTAAGGCAAATGCCACTACACCTACAAGAATGGCTTCATCTTGGTTTTGGCCGTTTATCCACATAAGCAAATCGAGGATGGCCACTCCAACGCCCAAAATCGTACATGTCGTACCCCGGTGCAACTTCTCCAGCAACTTTTCCTTGAGCATTTTCTGCGGGCCGTTCAACTTGCGGAGCAGGTCTTCAATATCCACCTCCGAGTTCTTGCTCATGGCTGCTAAAAGGATTTCCTTTTTTTGGTTGTCTTTATACATTTTAGCTCGCAATGCCAACCAAACAATTGTAACGGGACAAATCACACAGATACTGATAGGTACCAGTGCGTCCGCAATCTCCAAAAAAAACTTTTCCATACGTGTCTATTTTAATGTTAATAATTCCTTTCGCTTTGAACCGATTCACTCTAATAACCAATTCAGGGGGCAAAAGGTGACATCATCTCCTCATTTTTTTTAAAAAAGAGCCATACAAAGATACGACATCACACGCAAAGGTTCCATGGATTATGTCAAAAAAATGTTGATTCTCCGATAATTCCATCAAAATTATTGCGTTCAGACGAAATAATATGTATCTTTGCCAATAATACTAATAATAACTTTATACAGACAATGCTATGGATAGACGTCATTTCTTGAAAGCCTCGGGAGCTTTGGCTGCATTTACCATTGTGCCTCGTCACGTATTGGGAGGCCCCGGGTATATCGCACCCAGTGATCAATTAACCAAAGGTATTATAGGTGTAGGTGGCATGGGTCGTGGCCATTTTGACTATGGACAAACCCGCCTGATTGCCATCTGCGATGTGGATAAAAACCATTTGGCTGCCGGCAAGGCGCTGGCAGAGAAAAAGGCACAGGAGGGCAAGAATGTAGATGCCGACCTGAAACTGTATTCCGATTGGAGACAGTTGGTGGAAGATCCCAGCATTGATGTGGTGCACATTGCCACGCCTCCTCACTGGCATGGCTTGATGAGTATTGCCGCTGCCAAGGCAGGAAAAGATATCTGGTGCGAGAAACCTATGACGCGCACCATTGGCGAGGGCAAGCGGGTAAAGGAGGCGGTAGAGCATTATAACCGTATTTTCCGACTGAACACTTGGTTCCGTTTCGAGGATACGTTCTATGGCTTGGGTACCCGAGTGGCTCCGCTCAAAAAACTGGTACAGAGCGGTTTGTTGGGATGGCCGCTCAAGGTAACCATCTCTAAGCACACGGGATTCGACTGGAAATTCTACTGGATAGGTAAAGAGCATCTGGAACCTCAGCCAGTACCGGCTGAACTGGATTATGATATGTGGTTAGGCCCGGCTCCTTACAAACCTTACAATGCCCACCGTGTGCACCAAACTTTCCGCGGATACTGGGAATATGACGGTCGTGGCCTAACCGATATGGGACAGCATTATATGGATCCGGTTCAGTATATTCTGGGCAAGGACAATGAGAGCCCTGTCAAGGTGGAGGTAGATGCTCCTCAGCAGCACCCTGATGCCGTGGGTATCTGGCGCTCTATTACCTATACCTATGCTGACGGTTGCCAGATTGTGTTGTGGGGCGGAGATTATGGCGATCCTAACACGCCCTACATTGCAGGACCGAATGGAAATGTGTATAATAACTTTGTATGCGACATCCCCGACTGGCAGTTTAAGTTGGCCGATTTCCCCGATCCGCTGCCGCAGAATACCGATTTCGACCAGTGCTTGCGTACGCGTCAGAAATTTGCACTGAACGAGGATAACGGACATCGTAGCTGTACCCTGGTGAATATGGGTGCTGTGGCTTTGCAACTGAACCGCACCCTTCATTTTGATTCCGATAAGATGGAATTTATCAACGACGATGCAGCCAATGCCTTGGTTTATCAACCGATGCGTGCACCTTGGAAACTCTAACCTTTAAGACTGAATGATCATGAAATATAGATTTTACCGATCCCTGCTGACCTTGTCGATGATGCTGTTCTCGGCCATCATCCTGGCACAACCTATACAGCGGACAGCAGATACCAAGATTGTAGATGCATTGAACCAGCTGCCTGCCGAGCAAGCTACTCTTTATAACCGTTTGATGGCGGATATCGAGGAGACGGGCACACAGGGTATAGAAATGTTGCTGGCTATGCTGGAACGAAATGATGAAAGTCGCACCAAGGTGGAATATGCGCTGGATGCCTTTGCCGCTTATGCCGGACAGGCTTCGTTTGATGCGGCTAAACGTCAGGCATTGGTGCAAGTGGTGCGGAAACAGCTGGGCAAGCTCAATAGTCAACTGACTGGTCAGGTTGCGCAGGATGCCGCCAATCATCCATGGGTGGTAAGCAGCCGTGAACTATTGGTGCGAATGCTTCGTCACCTGAATCAATATCCTTCGCAGCCAACGCCCGAGGTGTTACCCGATGCTGCCCAGGCGCTGGCCAACTTGAAGAGGGCTACAAAGGCCGCTCAGGATGGTACCCATCTGTCAAAGGGAAATCGCTACAAAGCTCTGAACGATTATGTTCGTCAAGCCGGTGTGACTGCTGCCCAGAAGGTGCTGAAATCGGCTTGGAAGGATGCCGACCCGGCTTTCCGAATGGCGGCCATTACTGCTACCGATGAATGGGGTTCTGAGAGCGAAATTACAGAGTTGCTGGCACAGGCCGAGCAGATGCTTGGCAAATTGCCGGTGGGTGCACAGAAGGATGTGCTTTACTGGATGGGCTTGCATCCGGCATGGGCGCATGCCGAAAAAGCCGTACCGTTCCTGAAAAGTCAGGATTTTGAGTTGGTCGAGGCGGCTGCATGGACGCTCACCCGCATAGGTCGTCCCGAGAATATGGCCGATTTAGCCGCTTTGCTCGTTAACCCGGCTACCGCTGCATTGGCCGAGAATTGCCTGAAGTGTTACCCCGGTGCAGTAACTCCTGCCGTCATGGCTGTATGTCCCCAGGGACTCACCAGTCAGGCTTTGGCCATACTGGCCGCTCGTCGTGATAACAGTCAGCTAACAGGGGTGATGGCTGCTTTGCAATCTACCGACAAGGGCATTCAAGAGGCAGCTTACAAGGCACTGCCCGAGGTGGTTCGCGAAAAGGATTTGAACACCTTATATACTTTATTGGAAAACTGTCCCGCACCTTATCAGACATTGGTACAGACAGCTATTCTGCGGGCAGTAGAGGGACAAAAGAAGGATAGTCAGTTTGCTGCGCTTACAGCCCGTCAGCAGGCGGTGGCTCCGGATAAGCAGGTGGCTTATTGGCCAGTTATCCTCAAGGTGGCTCCTGCACAGAAACAGCTGGAACTGGCTCGCGAGTTTGCTGCCAAGCAGAACACCTCGCTGCAGGATATGGCTTTGGAGGCTTACCTGACCAGCATTACGAAGGACATTCCGGGTGCTCAACGCTTGCTGATGCTCCGAAACGCCTTGGAAATCAGTCGCACCGATGCACAACGTAACACCATCCTGGCTGCTGTTGGCCAAACCGAGACTTTCTTGGGCGTGATTGTGGCAGGACGTTATATCGATCAGCCAGCCACTGCTCAGGCGGCTGCTCAGGCAATCCGTAAACTGACTTCCGGACACGATGATATCAACGGACCGGAAATCAAGGCTTTGATGCAGAAGGCATTGCAGACCATTGCTGGGGTAGATGACCAGTACCAGAAGACGGAGATTAACCAGCAGTTGGAACGACTGGCAAAGGCTGATGGCGGTTTTGTGTCGATGTTCAACGGACGCGACCTGACGGGTTGGAAGGGCTTGCTGGCTTCTCCGTATGATAATCCGCACAAGCGTGCCACGCTGAAAGCCAAGGAACTGACAAAGCTGCAGCAGGAGGCCAACGAGGATATGGCACGGAACTGGAGTGTGAACGACGGCTGCATCATGTTCTCGGGTAAGGGCCAAAGCTTGGCTACCGAAAAGGCGTATGGTAATTTTGAGATGTATGTGGATTGGAAACTATATCCAGGGCCAGAGCCTGATGCCGGCATTTATCTGCGCGGAGCGCCACAGGTGCAAATCTGGGATATTGCTCGCACCAATGTAGGTGCCCAGGTGGGATCGGGTGGCTTGTATAACAACCAGATTAACCGAAGCACCCCACTGAAGGTGGCCGATAACCCGCTGGGCGAGTGGAACAGTTTCTACATCAAGATGGTGGATGAGCGAGTGACTGTCTTCCTGAATGGTGAGAAAGTTGTGGACAATGTGGTGATGGAGAACTACTGGGATCGTAGCTTGCCTTTACTGCTGAAGGAGCAGATTGAACTGCAAGCTCATGGAAGCGTGGTGGCTTATCGCGACTTGTATATTCACGAATTGCCTCAGGCAGAACCTGTTCAACTGTCTGCTCAGGAAAAGAAGGAGGGTTTCAAGATGTTGTTCGATGGCACTCACCTGAATGAATGGCAGGGCGACTTGGTCAACTATCAGGTAGAGAATGGCGAGATATCAGTCAAGAACCGTGGTGATGGTTTTGGCAACCTTTACACCAAGCAGGAGTACAAGGATTTTGTGTTCCGTTTTGAGTTCAAGCTTACTCCGGGTGCCAACAATGGTGTGGGTATCCGAGCCGAGATGATGAAGGATGCTGCTTACTACGGCATGGAAATTCAGGTGCTGGATCATTTCGACAAGATATACCAGCCAGGTCTGCGTGATTACCAATATCATGGTTCGGTGTATGGAATTATCCCTTCACAGGATCGTAATCAGCTGAAGCCTGTGGGCGAGTGGAACGAGGAGGAAATCTATGTCAAGGGTACCTACATTCGTGTCACCTTGAATGGCCATGTCATTACCGAGGGCGATATCAAGGAGGCAACTAAGAATGGCACTTATGACAAGAAGGAACATCCGGGCCTGTTTAATGAGAAGGGCTATATCGGTTTCCTGGGACACGGCTCTGAACTGTGGTTCCGCAATGTCCGTATAAAGCCACTCTGATTTTTCGCATTGTGTAAATTCTATAAGCGCCCTCGCTATCAATCGGCCGATTGGTAACGGGGGCGTGTTCTGAATGGCCATGTTGCCCAAAGATTATGCCAGATTTTACTCCCTTTCATGTCGGATATTACTCTTTTTGAGTATGCGACATACAACACCACAAACGAAACAAGCCCCAGCATCGGGATGGATGCCGGGGCTTTTTCATGTCCAGTCACGCGGATTAGCCTACGCCATATCCAAGGGCTGAAAGGATGGCGCTGATGGTGGTAAGGGCAATGTTGATCACCACGCTCCATTTGTTGACCGACGGGCCTACCC
>JAGHTY010000153.1 GCA_018065125.1 Candidatus Minthousia equi | reverse complement strand
TAGAATAACGTTTATTAAACTCTAGGATATTATCGATACGTGCACCACGAAAGCTATAGATACTCTGGGCATCATCGCCTACTACACATACTTTCTGGTTATCTTTGGTAAGCTGCCAAACAATGGCATGCTGGGCAAAGTTGGTATCTTGATACTCATCTACCAGCACATATTGGAATTTCTGGACATATCTTTCCAACACCTCTGGATGATAATGAAAAAGCATGGCTGTATTTACCAACAAATCATCAAAATCCATTGCATTGGACTGCTTGCAACGAGCCGAATAGCGATTATAAATCTCGTGTATCTTAGGCATCTTCGCTGCTTTATCTGCTTCCATCAACTGAGCATTCTGAGCATAGTTCTGTGATAACACCAAATGATTCTTAGCATTGCTGATATGAGAAGCCACAGTACCTGGTTTATAGATTTTATCATCCAATTCCATTTCCTTGATGATTGTTTTCAGCAAAGATTTCTGGTCAGAATCATCATAGATAGTATAATCGGATGTATAACCTAACACCGAGGCCTCTTTTCGTAAAATACGAGCAAAAATACTATGGAAAGTACCCATCCACAACCCAGCAGACATAGTTGCGCCCAACTGTCTTTCAATTCTATCTCGCATTTCGCGGGCAGCCTTATTGGTAAAAGTAAGCGCAAGGATATTCCATGGTTGGTATCCCTTTTCTTCTAAAAGATATGCTATCTTATAAGTCAACACACGTGTTTTACCCGACCCTGCACCTGCAATAACCAAAGATGGTCCATCGCAATACGTTACTGCATTAAGCTGACTTTCATTTAATTCCTTGCTATAATCCATATAGGGCTGTTATAAATTGGTTCACAAAGATAGAGAAAAAAACACGTTATCCCTATATTTTTAGGGAAATATTTTTCTCTTTATCACTGATGTTTCGTACCTTTGCATTAGATTTAATAAATTAGAGAAGAAATGAGTTCACAACTTCCTTTTAGCGTATTCTCAGGTACCAATTCCAAGTATTTGGCAGAGAAGATATGCAACCACCTGGGCATTGAACTGGGCAAGCTGAATATCACAAAATTTGCCGATGGCGAGTTTTCTGTTTCATACGAGCAGAGCATTCGTGGCAGTGTAGTATTCTTGGTACAATCCACTTTCCCTAACTCTGATAACTTGATGGAGCTTTTGCTGATGATTGATGCAGCAAAACGTGCTTCTGCCAAGAGCATCGTAGCAGTTATTCCTTATTTTGGATGGGCTCGTCAGGACAGAAAAGACAAACCACGTGTATCAATTGGAGCAAAACTTGTTGCCGACTTGTTGAGTGTGGCAGGTATTGACCGTTTGATTACCATGGACTTGCATGCTGACCAGATTCAGGGTTTCTTTGATGTACCTGTTGACCACTTGTATGCATCATCTGTTCACCTTCCATATATTAAGTCTCTGAACCTAGAAAACTTAGTAATTGCTACACCAGACGTGGGTGGTTCTAAGCGTGCAAATAGCTATTCTAAGTATTTACAGGTTCCTTTGGTACTATGCAACAAGCACCGTGACAAACCAAACGAGGTTGCATCAATGCAGATTATCGGTGACGTAGAAGGCAAGGATGTTATTATTGTTGATGACATGGTTGATACAGCTGGTACCATCACAAAGGCTGCAGATGTCATGAAAGAAGCTGGAGCACGTACAGTACGTGCAGTAGCATCACACTGTGTAATGTCCGGTCCTGCTTCAGAAAGAGTTCAGAACTCTGCTTTGGAAGAAATTGTATTTACAGACAGTATTCCTTATAGCAACCGTTGCGCTAAAGTTAAGCAACTGAGCATTGCAGAGTTGTTTGCTGAAACTATCCGTCGAGTAATGGACAATGAGTCTATTAGTTCGCAGTATCTGATTTAAGATTGAGCACAAATTATATTAAATAAGAGAAATCTCAGTCCATTAGCCAAACATCGCTTTTGGGCTGAGATTTTAACATTATACCACAAAAACCTTTTCTATGTTCCATAAGAAACTCTACCCTATCATATGTGGAATGTTTGCTATTACATTCATGGCATGTAATCCACAAGACAAAAAGAATGCAGGTTCTTTCCACATCAATGGTACAATTGCAGACGCTTCAGATGGAGACCTCGTAATGCTTCAGGTGGAAAATGACCAGAACATGGAAACCCTATACGAAACAAAAGTTACAAATCATACATTCACATTCGAGGGATCACAAGACTCTACAATAGAATGTAGTGTAGTATATATAGTAAAGGGAAGTAAACAGGGAGCTACTTTCTTTCTAGAAAATGGAACCATTAACATGAAGCTATCTGAAACTTCATCTATTACAGGAACAGAAAACAACAACCGCTATCAAGATTTCCTTAATGAAATAAATGCCATTTATGGCAAGATGAGCGCTGTATATAATAACGAGAAAGGTAGCAATGAAGATTCTGTAAACGATCAGGTAAAGCAACTTGATAGCAAAGCAAATAGCCTAATTATTCAGACAATTAATAGTAATATAAATAATCCTGTAGGATTCTATCTGTTCAGAAGATTTCATCATGTAATGAGTATTCAAAAACAGAACGAACTAATCAGCAAGTTACCCGTATCACTTAGAAAAGATCCTGTCATTGAGGACATCAAAGCACAAATTGCAATCCTCCCTGCCGACAGCATCGGGAATGACACTATACTATTTGATATGGATTATCATGACGATTTAGAATAAAAATGTTCCCCCGACTCACGTCGGAGGAACACAACAACACAAACACAAAATAAAACACGACAAAACAACTTTGCAATCAAAGCATAATCCCAATTTCACAACTAGAAACTACACTCAATAGTGATTGCAAGATTATATATTTTTTACTGTATTCCTTCTTTTCTTAGTTTTACTTGCCAATCCCAAGCACTTTTCAATGTATCTTCCAAAGAAGTCTCTGCCTTCCATCCTAATACATTATTTGCTTTTTCTGGATTTGCCCAAACCTTTTCAATATCACCGGCGCGTCTGCCTACAATCTTATAGTTCAACTTAACGCCTGTTGCTTTCTCAAAAGCATTGATCAACTCCAATACGGAAACTCCCTTTCCTGTACCAATATTGAACACTTCTACCTGCTCAAGCTGCTTATTCTCCAATATACGAGAAATAGCAACAACATGAGCCTTTGCCAAATCTACAACATTAATATAGTCACGAATACAACTACCATCAGGTGTATTATAATCATCACCATATACACTGAGCTGCTCACGAATACCAATAGCTGTTTGGGTCAAATATGGAATCAAATTCATTGGAACACCATTAGGCATTTCACCTATCAAAGAAGTTGGGTGTGAACCAATTGGATTGAAATATCTTAAAAGAATAGCATTAATAGGTGAACCAGATGCCACAGCATCACGAATAATCTCTTCATTTATCTGCTTGGTGTTACCATATGGACTCTCTGCTTTCTTAACAGGAGCATCCTCTGTAACAGGCAAAATATCTGGCTGACCATAAACAGTACATGAAGAAGAGAAAACAATACCCTTTACATCATACTTAGGCATTAACTCTAGCAAGTTAATTAAAGACACCAAATTATTACGATAATACATTAAAGGCTTTTCTACAGATTCACCTACTGCCTTACTAGCAGCAAAATGAATTATTGCCTTAATGTTAGGATATTTTTCAAACACTCTTGACTTTAAGCCTTCCATATCGAGGCAATCCAATTCTTCAAAAGCAGGTTTAATTCCGGTAATCTTTGCAATATTATCTACAACATCAGCCTTTGAGTTAGATAAGTTGTCAACAATAACAACATCATAACCGCTGTTTTGTAGTTCAACTACAGTATGCGAACCAATAAAACCAGTTCCTCCGGTAACAAGAATTGTATCTCTCATCTTCGTGTTTTTATTTCTATGTGCAAATTTAGACATTTTTTATATTGCGACAAAAGAAAACAATATAAAAAAAACAAAAAGGGTCTGAGTAGACAAACTCAGACCCTAATATTGTATAAATAATATAGGTATTTAT
>JAGHTY010000201.1 GCA_018065125.1 Candidatus Minthousia equi | reverse complement strand
TGCCAGGAAGAAGTTGGCAAGCATCCATTCTATGGAAATACTAACATTTTAAATTTATATTTTTACAATTATGAAAAAGTATTTATTGAAAGTTGCTCTTTTGAGCATGAGTGCTCTTGCATTTGTTGCATGTAGCAATGATGATCCAGATGGACCAAAACCAGTTCCAGAAGTAAGCTATGGAATGTTCGTTGTAAACTCTGGTAACCAGAGCAAGAAGATTGATGGTTCTTTGGATTATATTGATTTTGTTTCTAATAAGGTAACTAATGGTATCTTCAAGGCTGCCAATGGTCGTAGCCTTGGTCTTACAGCAAATGATGCTGTTGTATATGGTAGCAAAGTGTATATTGCTGTAAGTGCCGAGAACACCATCGAGATTATCGATTCTAAGACTTTCAAGTCATTGGCCCAGGTTAAGACCGACAATTCTCCTCGTCACATTGTTGCTCAGGATGGTAAGGTATATGTATCTAACTATGGTGGTTACGTAACCCGTGTTGATACCTTGAGCATGAAGGCTGATGGTAAGGCAGAAGTTGGTGATTATCCAGAAGGTATGACTGCCCTTAACGGTAAGTTGTATGTTGCTAACTCAGCATATGGTGCTGGTACCACTGTTTCTGTAATTGATATGGCTACCTTCAAGAAGACAACCGATCTTGAGGTTCCAACAAATCCAGTTCTTTTGGCTAATGATGGTACTAACTTGTATCTGGCTACTCAGGGTAAGTACAAGGCAGATTATAGCGGTTATGATGAGGATCCTGCTCTCTACAAGATGGCTACAGATGGTAAGACTACCAAGATCATGAATGCCGATGCAATGAGTTTGGTAGATGGTACTATCTATACCTTCACCTGCAACTACTACAACCCAGAAATCAGCTTTGCAAAGTATGATACCAAGTCAGGTGCTACTACTAAGATGGATCTTAAGGGTATAGATTATCCATGTGCAATTGGTGTTGACCCAGTTACAAAGCACATTTGGGTATCTTCATATAATTTGAGCGATTATGGTTATGCTGATTATTCTGCAGCAGGCTATATCTGCGAGTTTGGTACCGATGGTGTTGGTCTGAACAAGTACAACACTGGCGTTGGTCCTATCGGCATTTACTTCTACAATAATAAGTAATTATCTTTCAGCTAATTACTAACAACAGACTACTGACAACAGACAACAGTCTCCATTCGGATAGTGAACGTAAGACTGTAATCTGTTGTCAGTTTTCTTTTAAACCTATACTTGTAGACTCGTTGACTTGTTGACTTTTATACCCCCTTAAACTTCTTGAACTCCTTTAACCGTCGCGAAGCGACAATTAAACCGAAGCCGAAGGCGACTTACAACCCTACCGTCTTTAACTTTTTAACATTGTATTGTGTAAGGTTCTGACCTTCAATGTGATGAAAACCTACATTGTTAATTACCAATGTCGTTTTCTTGGCATTCATCACACGAATCACCTCTTGGTTTTCTCTTGCATTTCTTACCTTGATAATACTTCCTGCTGCAGGTGAGAACTTCTCAGGACAACTAAACTCCAGCTTTCCATTTCCTAACATCTTTGCATGTTGAGCATGTAGCAAATTCCATGCATCTGTTGCCTTTGATTGTTTCAGGTCGGGAATATACAGCACACATAGATCCTTGAACTTATCCAGTTCCTTGTTCTGAAAACCAAATCTTCCATTAATCACATAATATGGGTCATTCTCATTAATCTGAGCCACAACCTTTTCTGCATCCTTCTCTAGAATGGTCAACTCTGTTACCTTGGGTTCATCATAGGTAAAATTGATATTCTTGAAAGTAATCTTCTTGCAGTTATCCAGTTCTATTGCCACAGGTGTATCATGAAATACCAGTGTAGTGTTATTACCTACAACCTCAAAGTTCTTCATATCCTTCATAACCAATGCACTATGGATATGATATACCCCAGGAAGCAAAATCAGCTGCTTTGCCTTTTGCTGCTTGCACTTGTTCAGAATTGCCTTTAGTCCTTCTGCACAATCCTTTTCGGTATTAGGCATCACACCCATTCTGCTGGCATACATCTGTTGTGCCTGCACCATCATTGGTAGCATCAGCAGTAGAAATATTATCTTCTTCATCATAATTCTAAAATGTCATACTTTTGCTAAACTCACAACCCATAACTCATAACTCACAACCCATTAATCTTTAAAGTCTCCCTTTAAGGGAGATTTAGAGGGTCTAGAAGCGATCAAATTCTGCACCACCACCGAACAAACTATCAGTGCCAATCCCACATAGAATGAGAAATTCAGCTCTTGTGACTCACCAAAAAGAATCATTGCCAGTATGATGCTATAGACAGGTTCCAGATTATACGACAGGTTCATGGTAAAGGTCGATACCTTTTTCAATGCCCCTATCTGCAACAGATACTGACCAATTGTACACACTAGTGCCAATATAATAAGGTATATCCAGTCGGTAGTGCATGGAACAATGCTGTTTTCTGGATAAAGGTTCATATAGAAAGGAAGTGTAATACTGATAATCATCAGACCTCCTATCATCTCATAGTTCACGAAAGTACTTGTGGGCAGTTCTGGATATTTCGAGGTTACCTTCTTGCTGTATATGCTGAATAATGCTGCTAATAAAGAAGATACAGCACCTATTGCTATTCCAAGGCGATAGCGTGTATCGAAATGGAAAATCAGCAGTAAACCAGTTAAAGTCAGCATGCTGAAGAAGATATCCTTTAAATAGAATTTGTGATGGTTGATGATGGGGTCAAGAAAAGCGGTATAGAAGCCAATCAGTGCACAACACACCACACCAATCGATACGTTCGAAGCCTTTATGCTGGCATAGAACAGCACCCAATGCACACCAAGGAACATTCCTGCTCCCGCAATCTGCATCACTTTCTTCCACTCTAGTTTCTGCAGCTTATGCTGAAAGTATAGGATAGGTATCAGCATTACTACCGTCAGCATAAGTCTGTACCAAACCAGTGGCAACTCCTGTAACGATACAAGTCGCCCAAATAGTCCTGTTGCACCTGCCAGCAATACAGAAATATGTAGTTTTAATAATGCCTTGTTCATTTTCGTGTTTTTGTGGGTGCAAATTTACAAAAAAGAATGTATATTTGTAACATTAACGGAATATCTCATGAAAAGAATCAAAATTATCAGTCTATTTTGCACCATTTTAATGTTCTTTGCGTGCAGTTCAGAAAAAGAAAAATTGCATTCTATTAGTGTCACAATGGTAACAAATCTTACTGTCAAGTATGGTTCAACAGGTGATGCAGAAATAGAATTCTCGGTAAAACCAGATGAAGTACTTGAATCATCCGACATAATGTTTAAGCTTACGGATGCCTACGGAAATCCATCTACTAATTTTGAACTAACCAACATTCGTACATTTGCAATAGGAAGAGTTAAGGGACTTGTCCATCACAAAACAAAATCTACTCAAAACGAGAAAGTTAATGTATGTGTTGTGTCCCAAGGAGTAATGGGTCTATCTGCTCCTATCGATCTGGTATTTCAAGATGCTCTGCTTACATCTTTCTCCTTAAATGGATATCAGGCAGAAATAGATAATGCAAAGAAAACCATTACATTAAATGTTCCATATCTTGTGGATGTGTCTTCTGTTATTCCTATTTTCTCTGCAAGTTCTGGTATCCTATATTTTCAAGATAAGCCATTAGCTAGCGGAAATAGTACTATAGATCTTACTAACGACAAGACAGTTACTTTGGTAAGCGGAGATTTATCGTACGATTATACCATTGTAATAAAGAACAGTGGATTGCCAGTAGTTTCAATCTATACTCCTAATGAACAGGATATTAAGAGTAAGGTTGTGTGGATGGAAGGAGCCAGTATGACTATTCAAATGCCTGATGGCTCATTGGATTACGAAGGCACGTTAAGTGTAAAAGGTAGGGGAAATTCTACTTGGTGGTATGTAAAGAAACCATATGCCCTAAAGCTGGATAAGAAAAGCAAGATACTTGGCATGAGCAAGCATAAGCGCTGGTGCTTGTTAGCCAATTGGATGGATCGCACCCTAATGCGTAATGCGGTATCTTTCGAAATTGCTCGCCATACAAGTTTGGACTGGACTCCCCAAGGACAATTTGTAGAGCTTATATTGAATGGTAAACACTTAGGTAACTATTATCTTTGCGAACAGATTAAGGTTGATCCAGATCGTGTGAATATTGCAGAACTCGATCCTAATGCTACCTCTGGAGATGCTATAACTGGTGGTTACATCTTTGAAATCGACGACTATTATGATGAGGTAAATAAGTTTATGAGTCCAAAATTTAACTTGCCATGGCAGTTCAAGGATCCAGATGAAGTTAACAATGCTCAGATTAACTATATTAAGAATTATGTAGCCGAATTGGAAGATGCCCTTACTGATGAAACTCGTTTTGCCAATCGTGAGTTTACAGAATATATTGACTTGCAGTCTTTTGTAGATTGGTGGATTGTTTATGAACTAGCACAGAACTGGGAACCAAATCATCCAAAGAGCTGTTATATGCATAAAGATATCAATGGTAAGATAAAGGCTGGACCTGTAGGGGATTTCGACTGGGGAACCTATTACCCTCAGACTTGGTACTGGTTCACCATTATCGATGCACTTTATTATAAGCCATTATTTAAGGATGCAAAGTTCCGTGCTTTGGCAAAAGAAAGGTGGAATGCTTTAAAGAATAAGTTGGCAACAATTCCCGAGTTTATCGACCAGACTGCAGAACACATAGCCGTATCCGAAGCTTCCAATCATAAGCTATGGCCTATTGATTCTGCAAATAATGGAGATGAACAATTAAGTTTCCCTGATGCTGTTGAACGCCTGAAGAAAGCCTATCAAGGGAAATTTGAATATATGGATAAAGAGATAAAGAAATGGTGATTGAATAATCAACCACCATTCTTATTACTCCATAAACCCTTAAGAATTCAAGTTCTTGATGCAGGTCTTTAATGAATCTGTCCAGTAAGGAATCTTGATGCCAAAGGTTTCCTTGATTTTTGTTTTATCCAGAACCGAATAAGATGGTCTTGTAACCGGACTTGGGAACTCGTTAGAGTGACAAGGTTGAATGTCGCAAAGATCCTCTCCATCATAGTAACCAACCTCCAAAGCTATCTGCTGAATCATTTTTGTGAAATCATACCAGCTAGTAACACCTTCGTTGCTATAGTGGTAAACACCCTCTACAGGATTCTTTAGGGCAGCAACAATGGCTGTTGCAAGATCCCATGCATATGTAGGCGTACCACATTGGTCAAACACCACCTTCAATTGTGGTTTTGTAGCAGTAAGGTTCAGCATTGTCTTGCAGAAGTTCTTTCCGAACTCACTATATAGCCAAGCGGTACGAATGATGATGTAGCCTCCAGCGTTTTGAGTACCACTCATAACTGATATAATCTTCTGCTCACCCATCAGTTTAGTCATTCCATAAACTCCTGTAGGGGTTCCCTTCTGGTCTTCCTTACATGGGGTGTTGTATGGTTCTTTACCAACCACATAATCTGTAGAGATCTGAACTAGCCAACCACCCACTTCCTTCATTGCAATGGCCAGATTCTCAGGAGCAGTAGCATTCAGCTTCTCTACCAACGCATATTTCTCAGGATCCTCAGCACCATCCACATTGGTCCATGCTGCACAATTAACGATTGCATTTACATCATTCTCTGCCACCATCTTACGGATAGCATCCAAATCAGTAATATCAAGATAGGTAGTCTCAAGACCTTCTACCTGATTCACATCTGTGAAGATATACTTGTCTGTACTTTCACGACTAATGATTCTCATCTCGTTTCCAAGCTGACCATTAGCTCCAGTAACCAATATATTCATATTGAGATATTTTTTTTCACGAATTATCGAATTTTAGAATTATAATCTTTTCTGTTTGGGAAACATTTATATTCTAAACTTGTTGCTCCAAAATTAAATAGTATTCCTAATTGATGATTTCCAACATGAATGTAGTTGATAATCTGTGATTCAAACTCTCCAACAATTTCATTCATTGCTTTAAGTTCAACACCAATTTTACCAAAACACAAGAAATCATAATAGTAATCATGTTCTAATGTTATTCCATGAAAAACAATCTGCAAATGTTTCTCACGCTCATAGGGAATATTATTCTCTTTTAATAGGACCTCAAACGCATCCTGATAGACTTTCTCTTTAAAACCACATCCTAATTCTCGATGCAATTGCATTGCAATACGGATAAGTTCTCTACTTTCTACAGGATATATATAAGAATTCATTAATTTAATTCTTAAATTCGCAAATTCGTGACACAAATTAATTTATGTTCGGATCACCAGTCTGCTTAATCTCATCAATAACCTTGAGCAGGTATTGACCATACTGATTCTTGAGCATTGGTTGAGCTAGTTCACGCATGCGATCTTCATCTATCCAGCCCTTGCGATAGGCAATACCCTCCAGACACGCTACCTTAAGGCCTTGGCGCTTCTCAAGCACCTCGATATAGGTAGAAGCCTCTGAAAGTGAGTCATGAGTACCTGTATCCAGCCAAGCAAATCCTCGTGCAAGGGTCTGAACCTTCAGTTCACCATCCTCAAGGAATTTCTGGTTTACGGTAGTAATCTCGTATTCTCCTCGGGCAGATGGCTTGATGTTCTTTGCCACCTCAACTACCTTATTTGGATAGAAATACAAACCCACAACAGCATAGTTGCTCTTTGGTTTTGCAGGTTTTTCCTCAATTGAAAGGCAGTTGCCTTCTCTATCAAATTCTGCTACACCATATCGCTCTGGATCGTTCACCCAATAGCCAAATACGGTTGCCTTCTTATCTTCTTCTGCTGCACGAACTGCTTCCTTCAGCAACTTGGTGAAACCTGCTCCATGGAAGATGTTGTCGCCCAACACCAAACAAGCACAATCATCACCAATGAAATCTGCACCAATGGTAAAGGCCTGTGCCAAACCGTCTGGTGAAGGCTGTTCTGCATACTCAAAATGTACGCCATAGTCGCTACCGTCACCAAGCAAGCGCTTGAACCCTGGAAGGTCGAATGGAGTTGAGATGATCAGGATCTCACGAATACCAGCCAACATCAACACAGATATTGGATAGTAGATCATTGGTTTGTCATAAATTGGCATCAGCTGCTTTGAGATGCCCTTGGTGATGGGATACAAACGGGTTCCGCTACCACCTGCTAATACTATTCCTTTCATAAAATCATCTTTTTATGGACTATCGGTTGCACGATAATGCATATATTTTTGTTTTGGGTTCTGAGTTTTGAGTCTTTATGTGCATGCAAATACCCATAACTCATTACTCACAACTCTTAACTCACTTGCAAAAATATAGAATTTTGGTAAAAATGCCAAAAATACAACTTATTATTTATGATGAATGATTAGTGATGAGAGATTAGCGATTAATGATTATTGTTTTCGTTATCGTAGCGAAGCGTATCGTTATTGTTCCAATTGCTTTCGCTATCGCCATCGCTTTCACTATGCAATTACAATTCCAACACCACAATCCTATCCCACTCTTCAGGAATCTGCTTCAAGCCCGAGATAACGATACCTCCCGGAACATTCGTAACCTTCACTTTCTCGTTGGTGTTCAGGCAAATAGACGACTTAACCTTTGCTGTAACAGGCACAAACAAGGCATCATCCTCTAACGATAGCACATGCACATAAAGCTTATTTCCCTTGCGGGTGGTAACACCCCAGGGGCGAGGACTCACCTCTCCTGCTCTGGTGCCATAGATGCTTTCACCATACTTGCGTAACCATTGGCCCATCTCTTTCAGTCGGTCGAGGGCAGTTTGTGGAAGTCGTCCATCTGGTTGAGGACCGATATTCATCAGTAGGTTTGCACCTCTTCCTGCTGCACCTACCAAATAATGAATCAATGTCTTGCCACTCTTATATCGCTGATCTGTAATCTTATAGCCCCACATGCCATTCATGGTCTCGCATGTCTCAAGAGGTAATCTCGAGATTTCCTGACCAGATAATCCTGCATTGTTCTCTCCTGGAAGATCGCGCTCAAACAGCTGGAAATCCTCACCCTCAAGAGGAGAAATATGATGGTTGTTTGCTACAAGACAAGCAGGTTGAATGCTGTGGATATGGTCGTATAAGCCCTTCATGTTCCACTCAAATGATGGATTCTGGTCCTGATCCCAATAGCCATCAAACCAGATACAGCCAATCTTTCCATAATTGGTAAGTAGTTCAGTCAACTGGTTCTTCATGAACTGGAAATAGGCAGGATAATCCTCTTTTTCAGCATCTCTTCCAGTGCCCAATCCTGTTCTTCCTCTTGGGGCATCCTCTCTCCACCAGTCCACAAGCGAATAGTACAGATGTAAGCGCAAGTCGTTATCTGCACATGCCTTTGCCAACTCGCCCACTACATCTCTTCCAAATGGAGTTGCCTTAACAATGTTATAATTACTTTGTTGTGTATTCCACATCGAGAATCCCTCGTGATGCCTACTGGTAAAGCAGATGTATCCAGCACCTGCATCCTTTATTGCCTTTGCCCACTCATTGGCATCAAACGAGTTTGGATAGAATCCACCAGCCAGTTTCTGATACTCTTGATAATTGATGTTGTTGTTGGTCATTGTCCACTCACCTGTTGCCAGCATTGCGTACAATCCCCAATGCAGAAAAATTCCAAACTTCGCATCCTGAAATGCCTCTCTCTCTGCAAGATTCTCAGCAGTAGGGACATAAGTTGTTTGAGCATGTAATGGCAAACTTGCAATTACGCATGCAAAAATTAATAGTGTTTTCTTCATAAATACGGCTTTATGGCAATTCTTTGAAATCTACATCAATAACAAAGATATCATGTGAATCAATACTCTTCAGAACATTACGAGGTCTTAAATCGCTAATAAGAATATTCCCAATCTTGAAAGTCGCATCTTCAACAAAAGTTGCACCTAATGCCTCCATATAGTCAAGTATTTCACCATGTGTCGCATAAGTTGCGTTTGGAATATAATCTTGCTTTAAAACGGGATAAATGCTACCATTGCCAAATCCTGTGAATCCAACAAGATGGTATTCAGTTTGTGGAAAGAAATAATTATGGTATTCTATTCTTTTCAGAAAAGATAAAACGTCCTTACTTAGCATAAGGTTGTTTACTTTTATCATTGAATTCGTGATATTATCGAAATACACATCATTTTCAACCCCACTAGGGGCTGGAGTACCAAAAGAAATAACATCACTAAAATCAATCCAAAGGTTTAACTCCTTGGAAATGCTTTCCGCCAGAAGATTTATTTCTCGTGCGGATAGCGTAATGCTATTTGTCTGTGCATCTCTTTCATATGCATGACTTCTTTCTGTGAGTCGAGCTTTAAACTCTTTGATGCTGCAATAATTTTCTTGCATTTTTCTACTGTTTCGCGATGAAAGTCATTGATAAATGTCATAGCATTCTTCTTTTTTGCAAAGATACATTATTTTCTATTATAATTATCCTTTTTCACAACTTTATTTCGTGAAACCGTTATTGAAACTCTCTAATCCCTAATCTCTAATCCCTAATCACTTATCACTTATCCCTAATCAGAAATGGTCTTCACAATCCTGTCTCCCATTCCAATGGTGTATCCATGGCTTTCAAACACCACACGATTAAAGGTGTCGGCCACAATGAACAAAGGTAATGGAGAGTTGGCAGCAAGCTTCATGCCAGTAATAATCTCATTCTGAATCACATGATCCTTATCAATGCCAAATACAACTGTAGAAGGTAATCCCTCTATAGGATGTGCCATATACTTCTGATAATCAGTATCACTCGAGAAAAGAAGAACGATAGGTCTTCCCCATCTCTCTAATTCTGCCTTACGAAGGGCAATATCTTTCAAGGCATGATTAGTTGGTTCCTGATCCACCCCAAGCAAACCCACAACAAAGTACCCACGACCAGTAGTCTTCAGTATTGTAATTGCTTCACCCTCAGGAGTATTGAATCCTGCTTCAGAGTTAAACGAACCAATCACACTTATCTTGGTATCATCCTGTCGCAATACCAATGGAACCTGCTTGTCGGCATCCAGATTAAAGAAATGCAGATGTACCATCACTCCACCATTTGCCAGTCGGCAACCAGTAGTTAGCTGATAATACCCCTTCTCTACCTCTGCAGGCTTTCCAAACAGTTCCTTGCAAGGAGCAAAATCGGGATAAGTAAGCAAGTTAAAGTGCTCATTATCAAAGTGTGCCAAAGTAAAATGACGAACATATTCTGCATCCTGAACATATGTTTGTGGGGTAAAGTTCAGTTGCAGCTTTGCCGTATCAAATGTCTTCTCCTCATCAACTTCGGTTAGTTTTGCCTTTACCACCTTACCATCTTTTTTATAAAAGGTATAACCCGTTACGGCATCTACCCAAGCCTCCATTTCAAACGCGCGACACATGGCCACAAAGAAGACAGGAAGCGATTTTGTATCGGCAACTCGTGTGTTCCAAACGGCTATTGGCGACATGTAGGTACCACCAATTGTCAGTTCGTCATGTAAGGAAATATTGTCCTTACACCACTTCTCGATTGCTTCGGGATGACCCTTGAAAAGATTTGTCTCCTTCTCCAGAACAGCCAATGGAATATCCCCTCTCCATGGGGTGAGTCGTTCATCCGCAATTCTTGGAGCAAGAATATGCTTCACATCCACATCAGCAGGTGTATTCAGCAGATGGTCGTACAAAATCTCCATGTCACCATCTCGCAGGTCCTTCTCGCTTAAGGTTTGCAGCATTGCCACAGCACGATCATGTTCCACCTCCTTATTATTCAGCATGTGCATAATCGTCTGATAGTTGCCCTCGGATGTGAGAATCAGCTTTTGCTCTTCCTCAGGATAGGCACTTAGATCCTCCTTTTTAGGGAAGGTTGCTCGATACGCGTTACGGATAGAATCCTCTTTTGCCAAACGCAGGTCGTTGGTTGCACGTTGCTCAGGAGTCACTTCAGGAAGATTTGCACCCTCCATAGGAGGAATGATGTCGATATCATCCTCAAACTCTTCTCCTACAGTATGATTCAATGTGATGGTTAAAGCATCGCTCGAACCAAAAGTAACTTTGCTATACCCAAATTTATCACCCTTGAATGCCATCACTAGCATATCTCCCAATCCTGCAGTAAGTTTAGATTCACCCTTCTCATCTGCAGTTTGGCGACTAACTGTATAGAATTCAGCATAGTTATAGATTTTCCACTCTACCTTTGCACCTGCAGCAAGTTTGCCATCAGCATCCTTAACGATAACAGTTGCAGGAGCACATTTGGCATAGTTGGCTATCACATTAATCTCTGTATATTGGTTGGTTCTGGTCATTACCTCCTCTTGTCCCTGGTAATCACCAAACACCTTTGTGTGCATCAATAAACCTCTGCTAGCTGGAGAGTTAAACCACCCTAGATTAAGTACAGGTTCAGGTTCACAGGCACCAAGGAAACACCATTCTCCATCTACCCATGCCTCTACCCAAGCATGATTGTCATCGGTATGTGCCCAACGAGGGGTGTATACTTGTCGTGCAGGAATACCCACCGAACGCAATGCCGTAACTAGGAAAGTAGATTCCTCACCACATCTTCCCCAGGCCGTCTTTAGTGTAGCCAAGGGAGAACTGGTTCTTGCATCACTTGGTTGATAGGTTACATGCTCATGGCACCAGTGGTTCACCTCCAGAACAGCATCTCGCATGTTCATGCCCTTTATCCTTGGGGTAATCTCCTTTCTGAACACAAATCGTGCGCTATCCAGATTCTCGTTGTTCACTCTTAGAGGCAGCACAAAATGACGGAAGATATCGTCTGGCATCTGCCAGTTTGCATCTTTTCTTGCAGCCATTGCCTCACGCACATTACCCAACCAGAACTCCCCATCATAATCTGCCACATCTCCTAATGGCATATATGCATACAAAAATTCAAGTAAAGGTTTTTCATCCTCCTTCACCTGTTTGTTATCGAGTATCGCAAAGAGGTTCCCCTCCTTCAGGATTTCCTTTCGCTCATTCAGCACCTGCTCTGCTTTCTCCCTCCAACTCTCCTTTGCGGAGTTGCAAGAAGTTAGCGAAAGCGATAGCCATAGCGAAAGCAATAGCGTAAATGATAGCGATGGCGATAGCTTTTTAATTTTTTTATTTAATAGGTGTATCATATATTTTATATCACATTATTTTCATTTTTTATTTCTTTCTTTTTGCTTACCTCGCTTTCTTCTCTTCATTTCCTTTGTCTTGAAACAAAGGAAACGAAGCAAAGGAAAATTCAAGGCTGTATGTAAATTCCTAAAAGTCTTCACTTTATTCAGGGAGCGCGAAAACTCGCTTCGCTCAAACAGTTCCCGCTCCTTTTCCTCATAAAGCTTGATTTTCTTTACGGAATTTCCATAATGCCTATCTACTTGCTGTATTCGAGTAACTCGCCTTGGCGGAAGAAGCGTTTAGAAAAGTGCTTGTAATTGCGTAAGAGGCGCAAACTGTTTGAGTGCGAAGCACGAGTTTTTGCGACTTAGCAATTGAAAGTACTTTTTAGCTTCTGGAGACGCAGCGAGCAACCTTTCTTTTGTTTCTTATCTTTCGTTTGCACGAAAGAAAAGAAAGCATCAATTTACGGAAAAGAAAAAGCTTTTTCAATAGTAGCTTTTACTTTTGCAGAAGAAGTTACCATTATCGTATCTTCTTCTGCATCAGGGTTTCCCATATAGACATCAGGATTACGATACTGCATTAACGATGGGAATGCCTCGCGTGCAGAGAAGTGAAACTCACGCACACCCGTTTCATGGGCAATACGAGCAATGTTGTTCTCATTCACGCCACAGCCAGCCATTATAATAAGGTTAGCTTCTTGCTGCAGTTGCTTCAGTAGCGAGATACCTTTTTCTGCTGTAGGCTGCTGACCCGAGGTAAGGATGCGCACACATCCCAACTCCTCTATCTCGTGAAGAGCCTTGATAGGATCCTTGCAACAGTCAAATGCACGATGAAAAGTAACAGGGGTATCTCCTGCTGCTTGCATCAGTTTTTCCATAGCAGAAATGTCGATATCACCCTCTGCATTTAGGCAACCAAACACCAAACCATCGGCACCCTCACCTTTCGCAACATGAATGTCCTCTATCATCTCGCGAATATCATCCTCTGTATAAAGAAAATCACCCCCTCGCGAGCGGATAATCACGTTTAAACCAATATCCAGCTTTTTACGTGCCAAACGTATGCCTCCCACCGATGGAGTAGTGCCTCCCTCTGGTATTCCAGCACAAAGTTCTACTCTATCAGCACCCCCTTCCTGTGCAGCTATGCAACTAGCCACTCCATTGGCGCATACTTCAAATTTGTAATCTTTCATAAGCTATCGGTTCATGATTTCGCTCATGGCAAGCATCATGAAGGCATCGTATTTGATGGCATCGGGATCGATACGGCGAAGGGTGCGGAACGAACAGATATCGATGTGGATGTGCTGTTTCTTGAGGGCCTTTCGGTAAAGGGGCGACTCGGTAACACTTAGCTGTTCATCGTAATAGAGTTCCAGAGGGGTAAGCGGACGGAAACCCATGAGCAGCTTCTCCATGTTCCAGCGGGCATGCTCGGTTCGGGTTAAGTCGGCTAGATTGTACTTAACGGCCTCGATAATCTCTTTCTTGGGTGTATCTTTCGTAACGCCAATGCTTTTCAGTCGGTATGGGAAACAGTCGGCACAATACACATTCGACCATTTCAAAGCCACATCGCTCACCTTTTTCCACTCGCTTTCTACCTTGCGCTGGGGGGTGTGGTAGATGAAGGTTTGCAAAGGCAGGATGTACTGATTTACATTGTCGATGTCGTTAGGGCGGATAAGGGTTGTATAGGTACTGGCATAATACACCATGTTTACCTGTTGCGCCATACTCACGTCAACCATAGTGCTTGCAGATGCTGTATTCTGATTTACCACATGCACCTGATAAAGCTGATGCTTTAATTCGGCCAATACAGATGCTTCGAGAATATCGGCAGGTGTGAAGAGTGTGGTAATGGCATCTTCATCTTGCTGCATGTTAAGAAGATAAGTGCCATAATCGATTGCTTCGAGCTCGACAAAGCAGAACTCCACATCCACAAACGACCCTTGCAGATTGCCACACGAGATAACCTCACCTTGAGCATTCTGAAGTTTCCATGGGCACACATCCAGCACATTTCCAAGATTCAGGCTCTTGAGATTGTGCTCTTGGGTAGAAAGAATGGTGACACGTGTGCGACACGCTTCTTTCTCATCGTGGAAATTAGGGAAATGGCACAACATAAGTGCCTGACGCACAAGGGCTATCATCAGTTCATCGTGACCAACCGTTTGGATATGCACATATTGGGTGGAGTTGGCACGAATGCCCTTTCCATCCAGCGGCTGCTCAAGCTGGTTGAGTATGATATTGCGAGCGGTAGCACCAATATGGTCGGTACCGAACAAGTTTTCTTCTTTCTTCTGCATCAGTCTCTGTATTGGTAAACCTTCAATCCAAATAGTTCTATCATCATGAGAATGTACTCGTTAAGCAGTGAGCGCGACATCTCAAATTCCTGAAAGGTAACATCGGTAAGATAGGTCTTGATGATAAGTGGAATACCCATCTCGGTTGGATCGAGCAGGCTAACGATGAGCCATGGCTTGCGCGAAACCTTGGGGTGATTCATGAGCCAGTGGCGCAAATACATTCTTAGCAGATGCACGTTGAGAACGGGTGTATCTACATGCTCAAGGGCAATGATGTCACTACCCTCCTCCTTCAGCTTGTTGCAGATGGCAAGCAGCTCGTCCTTATCCACAGTATGTACCGACTCGTAATCGATGTGGAAACTCTCATCCACAATCTTTCCGCTTGTCTTTCCGCTGAACACATCCTGCAGGTTGCGAAGATGATCGGCCTGAATCTCGGCAGTGGGCACACTGGACAAGGAGTTGTTCATGCCCATAACCGTTACGGTAACAAGGCTGATATCCTTTACTTCGCCCTCGATGTTATACTTGGGAATCTCTACCCAATCGCCAATATGCAGCAATCCATTGAAATGCAGATGGTAATAGGCTACAACACCCTTTATTACATCCTGGAAGATCCATCCAAGAATGGTGGCAAGGATACCAAAGGCAACGAAATTGTCGCTATTGATGTCGAACACCACAACCGAGCCGATGATCAGCACGCCAACCGACAGCAACATAAGGGTTTGCAGCACAAAGTTGAACGCGTCTTTCTGGCAACGCTCATCCTGCATGAGGATCTTCTTCAGGGAATTGGCAACAGAGAACACCATAACAGAGAAGAGGCAAAGCACCAGGAATTTCCATAGACTGGCCTGATTCAGCACATTGATACAAGCAAGATAACAAAAGCCGGTGATGAGCAAAAGCATGACAAAATGCTTGTGCTTGATGCCCGAACCGATGGCGTGCCACCATTTGTTGCGTGACGACATAAGCGCCCCTCGCTTTATGGCGAAAAGTGCCCACATCAGCAATATAACGTCAAGAATTATAGAAAATGCAATCATAGTACGTATTTAATATGTGCAAAAGTAACAAAATATAAATATTAAATCGTATTTTTGCATAAAAATTTTTAATATGAGAAACTTTAAGGACATCAAGATAGCCGTAGCAGGTACGGGATATGTGGGTATGAGTATGGCCACTTTGCTGGCTCAGAAACATCAGGTAACAGCAGTTGACGTTATTCCAGAGAAGGTAGAGAAGATTAACAACCGCATCTCTCCTATTCAGGATGACTACATCGAGAAGTTTTTTGCAGAGAAGGAACTGAACCTGACCGCTACACTGGATGGTGCATCGGCCTACAAGGATGCCGACTTTGTGATTATTGCAGCCCCAACCAACTATGATCCGGTGAAGAACTTCTTTGACACCCATCATATTGAGGATGTGATTGACTTGGTGCTGAGCGTTAATCCCGAAGCGGTAATGGTGATTAAGAGTACCATTCCTGTGGGTTATTGCCGTTCGCTATACAAGAAATACAGCCTGAGATTCTTGCTGGATCCTAATTTTAAGGACAAGAAATTCAACTTGCTGTTCTCTCCTGAGTTCTTGCGCGAGAGCAAGGCACTATACGACAACCTGTATCCTTCACGCATCATTGTGGGATATCCTAAGCATATTGAGGGCCAAGAGTTTGACGAAGAGAATGCTGCCATCAATGCCATTGGTAACCCAAAGGCCGAGGATTTTGCGTGTACTTTCGCCAGTCTCTTGATAGAAGGTTCTGCCATCCCCGAACAGCTGAATCCATCTGGTTCTCTCCCTTTAAGGGAGAGCGGAGAGAGGGTCTTGTTTATGGGCATGAAAGAGGCCGAGGCAGTTAAGCTGTTTGCCAATACCTATCTGGCACTTCGCGTATCGTATTTCAATGAGCTGGATACTTATGCCGAGGTGAAAGGCCTTGACTCGCAAGCCATTATCCGTGGCGTGGGACTGGATCCACGAATCGGAACACATTATAACAACCCTTCTTTTGGCTATGGTGGCTACTGCCTTCCAAAGGATACAAAGCAGCTGCTGGCCAACTATCAGGATGTGCCACAGGACATGATGACTGCCATTGTTCAGAGTAACCGCACCCGTAAGGATTTCATTGCCGACCAAGTGCTGAAGATGGCTGGATGGTATAGCTACTCATCCGACAATCAGTATGCAGGAAACCGTGAAGGGGTTACCATTGGCGTGTACCGACTGACCATGAAGAGCAATAGCGACAACTTCCGTCAGAGCTCTATCCAGGGTATCATGAAACGTATCAAGGCTAAGGGGGCAAACGTAATCATCTATGAACCAACCCTTACCGATGGCGATAGCTTCTTTGGCTCGCAGATTGTGAACGATTTGACCAAGTTCAAGCAAATGAGCAATGCCATCATTGCGAACCGTTATGACGACTGCCTTGCGGATTGTGAGGAAAAAGTATATACAAGAGATATTTTTAGAAGAGACTGATAAAGTCGCAGAGACACAAAGTCGCAGAGACACAAAGTCGCAGAGACGCAAAGACACAGAGCAGAGAATGGAAAGACAAATAGAGAACCTATATATATGGAAGGAATCCAGAACCTTGGTCAATGCAATTTACAATTTAATGAAGAATTGTAAAGATTGGGGATTTAAAGATCAAATTCAAAGAGCTGCGGTTTCTATTATGAATAATATTGCAGAAGGATTTGATTCTGGAACAGATGCAAAATTCATAAACTTCCTAAATATTGCAAGGGGCAGTTGCTCAGAAGTTAACAGCATGCTTTATCTATGTGAAGATTTTCAGATTTGTACTATTGAAGAAAGAGGTGATCTTCAATTGCAAATCAAGAAAATATCTTCTGGAATAATAAAATTAAAAAATACTCTTAAAGAACAGTGAGATACAGAGTCGCAGAGATACAGAGACTCAAAGCTCTTTTGCTTTGCGTCTTTGCGACTCTAAGTCTTTATGACTAAAAAATGAAACTTATATGATACCTGAAACATTACGATCTCTCAGCTTTGCGTCTTTAAGACATAACGTCTTTGCGACTTTGTGTCTTTGCGTCTTTGCGACTCCTATAAACGCACAAGAAACATTGGTGCATCCAAAGATTGGAACAAGCGTGCAGGATGCTAACAAGGATGTGACGATTACACTGATTGGCAAGAAGCAGAACTATGCCTGGAACGACAAGGAAACACATGATGAGGACATTCTGAGTCCTAAATCGGTACACATTCATCCTAATGGGAAGAAATACTATGTGAACTCTCTGGAGGGTGGAACAACCGTTGCGTATGATTTTGAGACAAATACGAAGATAAAGGCTATTCATCACAGGTTTGACGAGAGTCATGCATCTTTATGGAGCAAACCATCTGGCCTTTTCCCTTGGACACACTACAAGGAGAACAACACCTTCATGGGCAAGCCTGTGGAGAGTACCTTCAGCCACAACGGAAAGTACCTGTGGGTGCCATATTACCGCAGGTCGTTCGACATTAACGCACAAGACCCTTCTGCCCTATCTGTTATTGATACCCAGAATGATACCATCATCCGACTGATGGAAACTGGTCCGCTGCCAAAGATGATCAACACCTCACCCGATGGCAACTACATTGCCGTTTCGCACTGGGGAAACAATACCGTGGGTGTGATTGACATTAGCAGCAGCAAGCCAGAGGACTGGCATTATGTATCGGTTTTGGTGGTGGATTACCAGCTGAAACTGAACTATCCGCTGGATCATAGTGTGGACAGAGATAGCGGAAGTGGCTATGCCCTTCGTGGAACCGTGTTTACACCCGATAACAAGTATCTGCTGGTGGGCTGCATGGGAGGTGGTGGCGGTATTGCCGTTATCGACATTCCTAACAGGCAGTATCTGGGACGTGTTCATGGTATGCTGGCCAACACACGACATATCTTGCTAAAGAATGATTACCTTTATCTTAGTGCCAATAAGAGTGGTCATGTTCAACGAATTAAGTTAGATAAGTTCATCGAAAGCTTTAAGGACTTCAAGAACAAGATTACCCATGTAAATGGTTGGGAAACAGCCAAGGTGGGATCGGGAGCAAGAACCATTTCTGCTTCACCAGATGGCAGGTATATCTTTGCTGCTTGCAACAACGAGAGCATGCTGTATGTGGTAGATACCGAAACGATGAAGGCTATCTGTAAGATTGCTGTCGACAGCTTCCCTGTGGGACTTGACGTGAGTAGTGATGGCCAGTATGTATTCGTAACCTCACAAGGACATAAGCATGGAGGTGGCAATGCCGTAAATATCTACAAGGTGGAATATAAGTATCCTATGAAAGGACTACAGACTACAGACAACGGACTACAGACTACAGACAAGGAACTTGTTGACTCGTTGACTTGTGGACCTGTTGACTCTGAGGCTTCAAGCCCAGACAGCAACCTGCTGTATTACATAATAGGTGGTGCTGGTGCCTTGGTATTGTTAATTGTTATTTTGTTAATTAGAAACAGAAAGAAGAGCAGACGATACGAGCGCATGCGTTCATTGGCATCGTGCCTTGCTGTGGGTATGCTGATGCTGTTTGCTTCTTGTGAGACAAAGGCTCAGGCTCCTGTAGTGAATGCCGACTCTACCGAGGTAAAGGAAGAGAAACCTCAGACCCTAACCATACTCTTTGCTGGCGACCTGATGAGTCATAAGCCACAGATTACTGCAGCATTAAAGAATGGCAAGTACGACTTTGAAGAGGTTTTCCGCTTTGTGAAACCTATTGTGAGTGAGCCAGACATTGCCATTGCCAACTTTGAGACTACCCTTGCTGGAGCACCCTACTCAGGCTACCCATGCTTCTGTGTGCCAGATGAGTATCTGTATGCTGTAAAGGATGCTGGTTTCGATGTTCTGCTTACTGCCAACAACCATAGTGTGGACCGTGGGGCAAAGGGTATCAAGATGACCATTGAGAAGATGGATTCACTAAAGATTCCTCATCTGGGAACTTACGTAAATCAGGAGGATAGAGATAAGAAATACCCTTATCTGCTTGAAAAGAATGGATTTAAACTGGCTTTGCTGGTATACACCTATGATACCAACGGCATTCCTGTTCCAAAGCCAAATATTGTGAACCTGATTGACAGAAAGCAGATTGAACAGGATATTGAGAAGGCAAAGGCAATGCAGCCAGATGCCATTATCGCCTTTATGCATTGGGGTATAGAATATGCCCTTAGAGAGAATGCAGAACAGAGAAGCCTAACACAATTCCTTTTGGACAAGGGTGTTACACACGTAATTGGTGGTCACCCTCATGTGGTAGAACCATTGGAGGTGCGTACCGACTCATTGGGCGACAAGCATCTGGTGGTATATTCATTGGGTAATTATGTTTCGAACCAGTCGAAACCCAATACAGATGGTGGCCTGATGGTGAACATGACACTTACCAAGGAAAAGGGCAAGACCAGAATGACTGATTGCAGCTATCAGATGCATTGGGTTTCTCGTCCTCCTATCTCTGGACACAAGAACTATCGTGTTTATCCGGTAAATGATACCACCATCACCCTGAATGCACAGGAGAAGCGACTGATGAACATCTTTACCACCAATGCGCGCGACCTTTTCAAGAAATATAACAAGGATATAAACGAAAAATAATCATATAGAATAATGAAACTGAATACAAAATGTGTACAGGCTGGTTATACACCAGGAAATGGTGAACCACGACAGATTCCTATCGTGCAAAGCACAACCTTTAAGTACGATACAAGTGAGGATATGGGCAAGTTGTTCGACTTGGAAGCAAGCGGATACTTCTATACCCGTTTGCAGAACCCAACAAACGACTATGTTGCAGCAAAGATTGCCGAACTGGAAGGCGGTACTGCAGCTATGCTGACCAGTAGCGGTCAGGCTGCCAACTTCTTTGCGCTATTCAACATCTGCGAATGTGGAAGTCATATCGTTGCTTCATCAAGCATCTATGGTGGTACCTTCAACCTGATTAGCGTTACCATGGCAAAGATGGGCATTGGCGTTACCTTTGTGAGTCCTACTGCTACCGAGGAAGAGCTGGATGCAGCATTCCAGGATAATACCCGTGTGATGTTTGGCGAAACCATTGCCAATCCTGCATTAACCGTATTGGACATCGAGAAGTTTGCACGTGTGGCTCACAAGCATGGGGTGCCTTTGATTGTGGACAATACCTTCCCTACTCCTGTGAACTGTCGCCCAATTGAATGGGGTGCAGATATCGTAACGCATTCTACCACAAAGTATATGGATGGCCATGGTGCTGCTGTAGGTGGTGCCATTGTGGATAGTGGTAAATTCGACTGGATGGCTCATGCAGATAAGTTCCCAGGACTTTGTACTCCAGATGATAGCTACCATGGCATTACCTATGCCGAGAAATTTGGCAAGGAAGGTGCCTTCATCACAAAGTGTACTGCACAGTTGATGCGCGACTTTGGCTGTATTCAGAGTCCTCAGCACGCCTTCATCCTGAACCTTGGACTGGAGTCATTGCACGTTCGTATGCCTCGTCACGTTGAGAATGGTCAGGCTGTAGCCGAATTCCTTTCTACTCATCCTATGGTAGAGAAGGTAAACTACCCTGGATTGCCTTCTGATGAGTATTATGAGATAGCAAAGAAATATATGCCAAATGGTGGCTGTGGTGTTGTGAGCTTTGTGCTGAAGGGTGGTCGTCCTACTGCCGAAGCATTCATGAAGCGACTGAAGCTGGCTGCCATTGAAACGCATGTAGCGGATGCTCGTACCTGCTGCTTGAATCCTGCTACCAGTACCCATCGCCAAATGACGGATGAACAGCTTGAAGCTGCTGGAATTCCTGCTGGTTTGGTCCGCATCTCTTGCGGTCTTGAGGATAAAGAGGATTTGATTGCTGATTTGAAACAGGCGTTGGAATAAAAAAAAGGAGCATTTCTG
>JAGHTY010000063.1 GCA_018065125.1 Candidatus Minthousia equi | reverse complement strand
GATACCTATATTATATATATAAAAGGGCACATTAATCTGCCAAGAATTACCGCGTTCTCATTTTTTTCATTTATCTTTGCTTTCAAAATTATTAGAACTACAAAAAATGAAAGATTTCTTTAAAAATGTACTGGCCACAATGACAGGCCTTCTGTTTTTTTCTATTCTTATGATAGCATTTTGCGGTCTGTGGTTGGTTTCTGCGCTAACTTCAAGCAGTAATTCTGCATCTATTGAGAAAAATAGTGTATTTGTTCTTAAGCTGAAAGGAAACATTGAGGAAAGAGCTGCAGATAATCCTTTCGGAGGTTTATTAAGTTCTGCCGGTCAGGAAGAGAATGTTGGTTTGGACAACATTCTTTCTGCCATCAAGATGGCAAAAGAAAATGAAAACATCAAGGGTATATACTTGCAGGATGACAATGCATCGATGATGCCTGCTTCGGCAGAAGCTATCCGCAAGGCGTTAATCGACTTTAAGTCGGAGGGCAAGTTTATCTTAAGTTATGCTGACAATTATTCTCAGTTAGGCTATTACATTGCCACTACTGCCGACTCTTTGTTGCTTAACCCACAAGGATCTGTAGATTGGCGTGGAATAGGCAGCCAGGTTATTTATTACAAGGACATTATGGATAAACTGGGTGTAAAAATGCAGATATTCAAGGTTGGTACCTATAAATCGGCTGTTGAGCCATTCATGCTGAATGAGATGAGCGAAGCAAATCGCGAACAGATTCAATCATACACCGGCGATATCTGGACACACATTGTTGCTGAAGTTGGCAAAGCACGTCACATTTCCGCAGATTCTCTGCAGGCTTATGCTAATCGTGGATTGATGTTGAGCGATGCAAAAGTGTTCAAGCAAATCAAAATGATTGATAAGCAAACTTACAGCGAGGGAGTTCAGAAGACACTTTCGAACATGATGAAACTGGAGGAAAGCGAGCGCTATAATTCTGTTTACATGGAACAGATGATTGGTGCACCAGCAAAACCAAATAAGAATCGCGACGGAGAAATTGCCATTTACTATGCATATGGTGAGATTTCTGACGGTACTGGCGAAGGCGTGATTGACCACAAAAAAGTATGCAAGGATCTGCGCAAACTACGTGATGATGAAAACGTGAAAGCAGTTGTGCTGCGCGTAAGTTCACCTGGAGGTGATGCTTATGGTTCAGAACAGATGTGGCAGGAAATTGTGGCATTGAAGAAAGAAAAACCTGTGGTAGTTTCAATGGGTGATTATGCAGCTAGTGGTGGTTACTATATCTCAAGTCCTGCAAGTTACATTTTTGCAGAACCAACCACTCTTACCGGCAGCATCGGTATCTTTGGCATGATTCCTGACGCAAGCGACTTGGCAGAAAACAAGGTTGGTATTCATGCATTTAGCGTAAGTACCAATGAATTTGGCGATTTCGGCAATACTCTTCGTCCTTTGAATGAAAAAGAATCTGCCATCATGCAAAGCCGCATTAACGAAGGATATGAACTATTCGTAAGTCGCTGTGCAGAAGGTAGAAAGATGACAAAAGATGCAATCAAGGCAATTGCAGAAGGACGTGTATGGACAGGAAATCAGGCATTGAAAAATGGTTTGGTAGACAAGCTAGGAGGTTTACCAGAAGCTATCCAAAAGGCTCGCGAGTTGGCAAAGGTTGCTGATTGCAGCATTGCCACCTACCCTGCAAGAAGCAATGTTCTTGAAGGATTGCTGGGTTTAGAAACATCTTCTAGCAGTTACATCGATGCAAAGTTAAAGCAGTCATTTGGTGAGTATTATAACCTAGTAAGCATGTTGAACGTGCTACGTTCAAAGGCTACCATCAAGGCAGCTTTACCATACAAGCTAATCATTAAATAATGAGTAAAGTATCCGTGTGCTATCCTCTCTACCCTTTTTCCTGGTTATACGGATTAGGGGCGGGAATAAGAAATAAAATGTTCGATTGGGGTTTTCTTAAATCCCAATCGTTCAACCTTCCTATCATTAGCATAGGAAACTTATCTGTGGGAGGCACAGGGAAAACCCCTCATACCGAATACCTCATCCGGCTGTTGCAACCATTAGGTAAAGTGGCAGTTCTTAGCAGAGGTTACAAAAGATGTACAAAAGGATTTGTACTGGCAACTCCCCACTCCACCATGCCAGAATTGGGAGATGAGCCCTACCAGATGAAGCAAAAATTTCCTGATATCATGATGGCAGTTGATGCCAACAGATGCCATGGCGTTCAGGAAATTCTTAAGACAGAAACACCTTTGACAATACTTTTGGATGATGCCTATCAGCACAGATACATAAACAGAGGATTAAATATCTTGCTAACCGATTACAATCGTCCTTACTGGAAAGATGCCATCCTGCCTGCTGGTCGCTTGCGCGAATCAAGAAAAGGAAGTTCCCGAGCAGACATCATTATCGTAACAAAATGTCCAGAGAAATTAAGTATCGAGCAAATTCAGAATATAGAGAAGCAGATAGCACCTAATTCTAATCAGCAATTATACTTTTCACATATCTGTTACGCTAGCACCCAGAATTTGCTACATGGCGAGGAAAATGTTACACTCTCGGGCAGAAACGTATTATTGCTAAGTGGCATTGCCAATCCAAAACCCTTGTTAGATTATGTGGAGAAATCGGCAAAAAAGACAAAGCATCTATCTTTTCCCGACCATCATCAGTTTACTGCTGATGACACCTTGCAAATAACAAAAGAACTGGAGGCATTAGGAAAAGATGCCATCATTCTTACAACCGAAAAAGATGGCACCCGACTAAAATCCATGAAAGAGTTGCCACCAACAATTAAAGAAAAAACATGGGTTTTACCCATCAAAATAGAGATTCTCAACAATAAAACCCAACAATTTAATCAAACCATCATCGACTATGTTACAAAAAATACAAGAAACAGCAGCCTATCTGAAGGCTAAGATGACAACCAGTCCTACCACTGCTATTATTTTGGGTACCGGTTTGGGACACCTGGCAGATGAAATCACGGATAAGACAGAGATCCCTTACGAGGAAATCCCCAACATGCCAGTTTCTACAGTAGAAGGACACAGCGGTAAACTGATTTTTGGAAAGTTGGGCAGTAAAGATATCCTTGCCATGCAGGGACGTTTTCACTTTTATGAAGGATACGACATGAAACAGGTAACCTTCCCTATCCGTGTTTTCCGCGAATTAGGCATCAAAACACTATTTGTATCAAACGCTGCAGGTGGTATGAACCCTGAATTTGAAATTGGCGACTTGATGGTAATCACCGACCATATCAACATGTTCCCAGAGCATCCACTGCGTGGAAAGAACATCGATTACGGTCCTCGTTTCCCAGATATGAGCGAAACATATGATCATGAACTAATTAACAAGGCATTTGAAATTGCAGCAGAAAAGAACATTCGTTTAGTAAAGGGTGTTTATGTTGGTGTTCAAGGTCCTACTTTCGAAACTCCTTCTGAATATGCAATGTACCGTATTCTTGGTGGCGATGCTGTTGGCATGAGCACCGTTCCTGAGGTAATCGTAGCACATCACTGCGGTATCAAGACATTTGGTGTGAGTGTTATTACCGACCTTGGCGTGGCAGGAAAAATCGTAGAAGTTTCTCACGAGGAAGTTCAGAAAGCAGCAGATGCCGCACAACCACTTATGACAGAAATCATGCGCCAAATGATTGCGCAAAATGCATAATATAAATATGAGTAGAACAGAAATATCTACCTTGGGTGAATTTGGATTAATCAAGCACCTTACCCAAGATCTAAAAATAAAGAACGGAACCACAAAGTACGGCATTGGTGACGATTGTGCCGTTCTTCAGTATCCTTCGGAAAAGCAAGTGCTGGTTACAACCGACTTGCTGATGGAAGGTGTACACTTCGACCTCACTTACATGCCACTTAAGCACCTTGGTTACAAATCTGCCATGGTAAATCTTAGTGACATCTACGCCATGAATGGAATGCCAAAGCAGATGACCGTTTCCGTAGCACTGAGCAAACGTTTCTGCATAGAGGATATGGAGGATTTCTACGCAGGATTGAAACTGGCATGCGATGAGCACGGAGTGGATATCATTGGTGGCGACACTACATCATCGCTTACAGGTTTAGCAATCAGCATCACATGCATTGGCGAAGCCGACAAGGAGAAGGTGGTTTATCGCAATGGTGCAAAAGAAACCGATTTGATCTGCGTAAGTGGTGATCTTGGCGCTGCCTACATGGGTCTTCAATTACTGGAACGAGAAAAGAAAATCTTCGAAAGTCAGCAAACCTCACCAAACGGAGCACCCACAGAAGCACAACCCGACTTTGCCGGAAAGGAATATCTTCTGGAGCGACAGTTAAAACCCGAAGCTCGCAGAGACGTCATCTTAAAACTAACAGAAGCAGGCATCCAACCTACTGCCATGATGGATATCAGCGACGGACTTAGCAGTGAACTTATGCACATCTGCAATCAAAGTAATGTAGGATGCCGCGTTTACGAAGACCGCATTCCTTTGGATTATCAAACTGCCGTAATGGCCGAGGAACTGAATATGAACGTAACTACCTGCGCACTGAATGGCGGTGAGGACTACGAACTGCTATTCACCGTTCCGCTTGCCTGTCACGAAAAAATACAGGAGATAAAAGAGGTAAAAGCAATAGGTCACATTACCAAGAAAGAGTTGGGATGTGCGCTTATCAGTCGGGATGGCAATGAGTTTGAGTTACAGGCTCAGGGCTGGAATCCGCTCAAAGAATGATTTTATCAAAGAAAAATTTGGTCAATCAAATTTAATATCTTACCTTTGCACCCGCTAAATCACAAGAAGATGGTGCCATAGCTCAGTTGGTAGAGCAAAGGACTGAAAATCCTTGTGTCCCCGGTTCGATTCCTGGTGGCACCAC
>JAGHTY010000080.1 GCA_018065125.1 Candidatus Minthousia equi | reverse complement strand
CCCTACCCGTCACCTTTTCCTTACGACAAAATAAAAAAATCCTAATTCTTGATTCGACAAATCATAACTTTAGGGTGACGGGATGGGTGACGGGTAGATTTCTCTATTCACCTTCCAAAACCCGCATGAATAAAGGATTTCAAGGCAAATTGGTGACGGGTGACGGGTGAAAACAAAATTCTTAGAAAAAAAACAGAAGCAAGGATTTCTGCAATTTTTCCATGCTATACGGATTTTTGTTCCGTGGTGATGGAACAAAATTCCGTGGGGCACGGAACAACAACTTCATTATAACAACAAATATTTTTATTGAACGGCAGTAAATAAAAACAACATTTTATTATCTTTGCTGCAGATAATACAAAAAACAATACCATGATAGATAGACTGATTAACTTTCTGGAGCAATCGCCTGTGAATTTCCTGGCAGTAAAAACCATTACCACACAATTAGAGGAAGCTGGTTTTAAGCGATTGGACCCTACCCTGCCAATGAATGGCGTTAAGGCAGGTGACAAGGTGTATGTAACAAAGAACGACTCGGCAGTATTTGCCTTTCATTTGGGTGAAGAAAAACTGTCGGAGGGTGGATTTCATATCATCTGCGCACACAGCGACTCGCCAACCTTCCGCATCAAGCCAAATGCAGAAATGCTGCGTGGTGGCATGCTGTCACTGAACACAGAACTGTATGGTGGTGCGATTATGAGCACCTGGTTCGACCGTCCGCTTAGCCTGGCAGGTCGTGTGATACTGCGCACCAACGATGTGATGACACCTGAAAGCAGATTGCTGCACATACGCCGACCACTGCTGATTATCCCTAACCTTGCCATTCACTTTAACCGCCAAGTGAACGACGGTGTAAAACTGAGCAAGCAGAAAGACATGTTGCCACTGATGGCTATTGGAACAGGAGAAATTGCCACCGGAAAAGTATTGCTGAATGTGATTGCAACCGAACTGAACGTAAAGGTGGAAGACATCATCGACTTTGACCTTTATCTATACGACACCACTCCTGGTTGCCGTGTAGGACTGCACAATGAGTTCATATCGGCTGGTAGACTGGATGACCTTTCCATGGCACATGCTGCCCTGGAGGCCTTGCTAATGGGTGCCAGCGAAAAACCAAAGCGCACACGCATCATGGCGATTTTCGACAATGAAGAAACAGGCTCACAGACCAAGCAGGGTGCCGGAAGCCCATTCCTGATGAACCTTATCCAGCGCCTGGTAATGGCACAGGGGGATGACATGGATGGTTTCCACCGTGCCGTAGAACAGGCTTTCATGGTATCGGCTGACAACGCACACGCATGGCATCCTAACTACACCGACAAGTACGATCCTACCAATCATCCCGTATTGGGTGGCGGCCCTGTGATTAAGTTCAATGCTGCTCAGAAATATGCCAGCGATGCCGTTTCGTCTGCTGTTTTCGAATCGGTTTGCAAGGCTGCAGGTGTTCCTTGCCAGAAGTTTGTAAACCACAGTGATGTGGCAGGTGGCAGCACATTAGGAAACATTCTGGCATCTTCTTTGCCAATGCGAGGTGTAGACATGGGTAATGGTGTACTTTCCATGCATAGTGTAAGGGAATTGGCATCGTGTGCCGATCATGAATACTGCATCAAGGCATTCAGGAAGTTCTACGAATTGTAGTCAGCCCCCCTCTTATCCCCCTTAAAGGGGGAAGAAGCGAAAGCGATAGCTTTGCGACTCTGCGTCTTTGCGTCTATGCGACTATGAGTCTAAACAAAAAAAGTGTGATTCATAAGAACCACACTTTTTTTCGTATTATATAAGCGATTATTGTTCAACTTCGCTATAGTCAAGCACATTCTTACGATTTGCCATCATACGGTCGTAATCCTCACGACTGCCAACAACAATCTTATCGAACTCACGCTGACCTGTACCTGCAGGAATCAAGTGACCGCAAATTACGTTCTCCTTCATACCCAGCAGGTTGTCGCTCTTGTAACGGATAGCTGCCTCGTTCAATACCTTGGTAGTTTCCTGGAAAGATGCGGCACTCATGAAGCTGCTTGTCTGCAATGCAGCACGAGTAATACCCTGCAGAATCTGGATAGAAGTAGCAGGAACTGCATCACGAGTCTGAACAGGCTTCTTATCACGACGCTTCAACTGACTGTTCTCATCGCGCAAACGACGAGCAGTTACAATCTGACCTGGCTTCAGGTTGGTGCTGTCACCTGCATCGGTAACCACCTTCTTACCCCAGATACGATCGTTCTCTTCCATAAAGTCGAGCTTGTCAACAATCTGCTCTTCCAGGAAGTTGGTATCACCAGCCTCTTCAATTCTTACCTTACGCATCATCTGGCGTACGATAATCTCAAAGTGCTTATCGTTAATCTTTACACCCTGCAGACGGTATACATCCTGTACCTCGTTAACAATGTATTCCTGTACAGCGGTAGGTCCCTTGATATTCAGGATATCGGTTGGAGTGATAGCACCATCGCTCAATGGAGTACCGGCACGTACGTAGTCGTTCTCCTGTACCAGAATCTGCTTTGACAGAGATACCAGATACTTCTTCTGGTCGCCAGAGCGGCTGGTTACGATGATTTCGCGGTTACCACGCTTAACCTTACCCATAGTGATTTCACCATCAATTTCAGAAACCACAGCAGGGTTAGATGGGTTACGAGCTTCGAACAACTCGGTTACACGTGGCAAACCACCGGTGATATCACCTGCCTTACCAACGGCACGTGGAATCTTCACCATGATGTCACCAGGGTTAACTGTCTGACCATCCTCTACTGCAATGTGACCACCTACTGGGAAGTTGTAAGTACGAACTACCTCACCATTCTCATCCTTGATGTGAGCAGCAGGAGCCATAGAACGGCTTGCATTACCCTTAGGTTCAATGATGATGATTTCGCGCAAACCAGTAGCCTCATCGCTATCAACACGGTAGGTTTCGTTTTCAACCATATCAACGAACTCGATCTTACCACCATTTTCGGTGATGATTACAGCGTTGAATGGATCCCATTGTGCAATGAGTTTTCCTGCCTCTACCAACTCGCCGTCGCCAGCAAACAAGGTAGAACCGTATGGTACATTCTGAGTACTCAAAACAATACCGGTATGAACATCTACGAAGCGAACTTCTGCCAGACGACCTACAACAATCTTTGCTGCTGTGCCGTCCTCGGCAGTTGCATCGATAGTACGCAATTCCTCAAATTCCAAACGAGCAGCGTGCTTAGCAACAATACGTGCATTGGCTGCAGCATTTGATGCAACACCACCGGCGTGGAATGTACGCAGTGTCAACTGAGTACCAGGCTCACCAATAGACTGTGCTGCAATTACACCAACAGCCTCACCCTTCTGAACCATTCTGTGGGTAGCAAGGTTACGTCCGTAACACTTCATGCAGACACCCTTCTTAGATTCACAAGTCAATACTGAGCGGATTTCAACGCTCTCGATTGGTGATTCCTCAATCTTCTGAGCAATAGCCTCGGTGATTTCCTCACCACCAGCAACCAGCAATTCACCAGTTGTAGGGTGAACTACATCGTGTACAGAAACACGACCCAAGATACGCTCACCAAGAGTAGCAATGGTTTCATCACCATTCTTCAAGGCAGTGCAAATCAAGCCACGCAAGGTACCACAGTCTTCCTCGTTGATGATAACGTCGTGTGAAACGTCAACCAAACGACGAGTCAGATAACCAGCATCGGCAGTCTTCAAAGCGGTATCGGCCAAACCCTTACGAGCACCGTGAGTAGAGATAAAGTACTCAAGCACTGACATACCTTCCTTAAAGTTAGAAAGAATTGGGTTCTCGATAATCTGTACGCCTTCGGCACCTGCCTTCTGAGGCTTAGCCATCAAACCACGCATACCAGCCAACTGAGCAATCTGGTCGGCAGAACCACGGGCACCAGAATCCAACATCATGAATACGGCGTTGAAACCCTGGTCAGCCTCAGTCATCTGCTTCATCAGAATCTTCTTCAAATCGGCATTTGCGTGAGTCCATGTATCAATTACCTGGTTATAACGTTCGTTGTCGGTAATGAAACCCATGCTATAGTTAGCGGTAATCTGATCGATTGCATCGTTACCCTTAGCAATGATTTCTTCCTTCTCCTTTGGAATGATGATATCTGCCAAGTTAAATGACAAACCACCCTCGAATGCCAAACGGTAACCCAAGTTCTTGATACCGTCAAGGAAGTCGCAGGCACGAGCCACACCAACAGTCTTGATAACCTTTGAAATCAAGTCGCGCAAGCTCTTCTTAGAGATTACGCCATTGAAGAATCCAACCTCATCTGGAATTACCTCATTGGCAATTACACGACCTACAGATGTTTCGCGCATCATAGGCTTGAGGTTTCCATTCTCGTCAAGGTCATTGACAATCACCTTCACAATAGCGTGAATGTCAACTACACCTTCATTATATGCAACCAAAGCCTCTTCTGGACCATAGAAGATATGACCTTCGCCCTTGGCACCCTTACGTAACTTGGTAATGTAGTACAAACCAAGTACCATATCCTGTGAAGGAACGGTGATAGGTGCACCATTGGCAGGGTTCAGAATATTGTGGCTCTGCAACATCAAAATCTGTGCTTCCAAGATAGCCTCATTGCTCAATGGCAAGTGAACAGCCATCTGGTCACCATCGAAGTCGGCGTTGAGCGCAGTACATGCCAGTGGGTGCAACTGAATTGCCTTACCCTCGATCATCTTAGGCTGGAATGCCTGGATACCCAAACGGTGCAATGTAGGTGCACGGTTCAGCAATACAGGATGACCCTTCATTACATGCTCAAGGATATCCCAAACTACAGCATCCTTACGGTCAACAATCTTCTTTGCACTCTTGACAGTCTTAACGATACCGCGCTCGATAAGCTTGCGAATGATAAATGGCTTGTACAATTCGGCTGCCATCAACTTTGGCAAACCGCACTCACCCATCTTCAACTCTGGACCAACAACGATTACTGAACGTGCAGAGTAGTCAACACGCTTACCCAGCAAGTTCTGACGGAAACGACCCTGCTTACCCTTCAATGAGTCTGACAAAGACTTCAATGGACGGTTAGCCTCGCTCTTTACAGCAGAACTCTTACGGCTATTATCGAACAATGAATCAACAGCCTCCTGAAGCATACGCTTTTCATTACGCAGAATCACATCTGGAGCCTTGATTTCAATGAGTCGCTTCAAACGGTTGTTACGGATGATAACACGACGATAAAGGTCGTTCAAGTCGGAAGTAGCAAAACGGCCACCATCCAGAGGTACCAATGGACGCAACTCTGGAGGAGTTACAGGTACATTCTTGATGATCATCCATTCTGGCTTGTTAGCACCATGGCTTGCACGGAATGCCTCAACTACCTGCAGACGCTTCAAAGCCTCGGTCTTGCGCTGCTGTGAAGCATCACTGTTTGCACGATTACGCAATTCGAAAGACAATGAATCCAAATCCAGGCGAGACAACAGCATCTGAATAGCCTCGGCACCCATCTTGGCAATGAACTTGTTAGGATCAGAATCCTCTAACGCGTCATTGTTTGGCAACTTATCCAAGGCATCCAAGTACTCATCCTCAGTCAGCAAGTCATACTGACGATATACGCCATCGGCGATTGTGCGGGTGTCGTTCTCGTCCTTTGGCCCCATAGAACCTGGCTGAATAACAACATAACGCTCGTAGTAAATGATAGCATCCAACTTCTTTGAAGGAATACCCAACAGGTAACCAATCTTATTTGGCAAGCTACGGAAATACCAGATGTGCGCTACTGGAACAACCAATTCGATGTGACCCATACGTTCACGACGAACCTTCTTTTCTGTAACCTCTACACCACAACGGTCGCACACGATACCCTTATAACGGATTCTCTTGTACTTACCGCAATGGCACTCATAATCCTTGGTAGGACCGAAAATTCGTTCACAGAACAAACCATCACGTTCTGGCTTGTAGGTACGGTAGTTGATAGTCTCTGGCTTCAACACCTCACCACTTGACATCTCCTGAATTTCATTAGGAGAGGCCAGGCCGATGGTAATTTTTGTAAAATTACTCTTTATCTTATTTTCTTTTCTGAAAGCCATACTTTTGTATATTTTATTGTAAAGAGTTGATTATTCCAAAACAACACTCAAACCAAGTCCTCTCAACTCATGCAACAATACATTGAGAGATTCTGGAATACCTGGTGTTGGCATTGGCTCGCCCTTGACGATTGCCTCGTAAGCCTTAGAACGACCTACAACATCATCAGACTTAATAGTCAGGATTTCCTGAAGAACGTGTGCTGCTCCGAATGCTTCCAGAGCCCAAACTTCCATTTCTCCGAAACGCTGACCACCGAACTGTGCCTTACCACCCAATGGCTGCTGAGTAATCAATGAGTAAGGACCGATTGAACGTGCGTGCATCTTGTCCTCAACCATGTGACCCAACTTCAACATATAGGTTACACCTACAGTAGCTGGCTGGTCGAACTTCTCACCGGTACCACCATCATACAAATACATAGAACAGTAGCGTGGCAAGCCTGCCTTATCAGTCCAAGTACACAAATCATCCAATGATGCACCATCGAAGATTGGGGTAGCAAACTTAACACCCAACTCCTTACCTGCGTAACCCAAAACAGCCTCGAAAATCTGACCGATGTTCATACGAGAAGGCACACCCAGTGGGTTCAATACGATATCTACAGGAGTACCGTCTGGCAAGAATGGCATATCCTCCTGGCGAACTACCTTAGAAACAATACCCTTGTTACCGTGACGACCTGCCATCTTATCACCAACACCAATCTTACGTTTCTTGGCAATGTAAACCTTAGCCAACTGAAGAATACCAGAAGGAAGTTCATCACCAATGGTGATAGCAAACTTCTTACGCTTCAATTCTGCATCCTTCTGCTTGTAGCACTTGATGTAGTTCACAATCAAGTCGCGAATCATATCGTTAGTATGAGCATCTGCAGTCCACTTGCTCAACTGTACGCAAGTGAAATCCAGAGGCATCAATGCCTGAGCAGTAATCTCTGCACCCTTGGCAACGATGTCGGCACCCAGATAATCCTTTACGCTTACTGCTGGCTTACCCTGAGTCAAGGTCAACAACTTGTCAACCAAAACCTTCTTCAAGTCATCGAAGATTGTGTTATATTCATCATCCAACTTAGCCAAACGAACCTTGTCGGCAGCCTTGTCTGAACGATTCTTCTGTGCACGGGCATACAACTGCTTGCCAATAACAACACCGCTCAATGATGGAGATGCCTTCAAAGAAGCATCCTTAACATCACCAGCCTTGTCACCAAAGATGGCACGCAACAACTTCTCTTCTGGAGAAGGATCACTCTCACCCTTAGGAGTAATCTTACCAATCATGATATCACCTGGCTGAACGCGAGCACCGATACGAATAATACCCTGCTCATCCAGATCCTTAGTTGCATCCTCACCTACGTTAGGGATATCAGCTGTCAACTCTTCCTGACCACGCTTGGTTTCACGTACTTCCAATGAGAATTCCTCAACGTGTACAGAAGTCAGCAAGTCTTCACGTACAACGCGCTCGTTCAATACGATAGCATCCTCATAGTTGTAACCCTTCCAAGGCATGTATGCAACCAACAGGTTCTTACCCAATGCCAATTCTCCATTTTCGGTAGAGTAACCTTCGGTAAGGATATCACCCTTGGCAACACGCTGACCAACTTCGCAAATTGGACGCAAGTCGATGGTCATATTCTGGTTAGTACGACGGAACTTAGGAATAACATAATCCTTAACAGCAGATTCGAAGCTTACGAAATCTTCTTCCTCTGTGCGGTCGTACTTAATACGGATAGTAGTAGCATCAACATATTCTACAACACCATCGCCCTCGGCAGTAATCATAGTACGAGAATCTTCACAAACCTGCTTCTCAATACCAGTACCTACAATTGGAGCCTCAGGACGCAACAATGGAACTGCCTGGCGCATCATGTTAGATCCCATCAATGCACGGTGAGCATCATCATGCTCCAAGAAAGGAATCAAGGATGCTGCAATTGAAGCAATCTGCTGAGGAGAAACATCCATCAAGTTAACCTCTGATGGAGGAACTACTGGATAATCTGCATCCTGACGGCACTTAACCTTTGAACGGATGAATGTACCATCGTCATTCAATGGTGCGTTACCCTGACCAATGATCAAGCCTTCTTCCTCTTCTGCAGTAAGATACTTGATACCATCATCGGTTAAATCTACCTTACTGTCGTTAACAACACGATATGGAGTTTCAATGAAACCAAGGTCATTAATCTTTGCATATACACAAAGAGAAGAAATCAAACCAATGTTTGGACCTTCAGGAGACTCAATAGGACACAAACGACCATAGTGAGTATAGTGTACGTCTCGAACCTCGAAACCTGCACGTTCACGAGACAAACCACCAGGACCCAGGGCAGACAAACGACGCTTGTGGGTTACCTCGGCCAATGGATTGGTCTGGTCCATGAACTGAGACAATGCATTTGTACCGAAGAATGAATTGATAACACTAGAAATAGTCTTAGCATTAATCAAATCAGTTGGAGTAAACACTTCATTGTCACGAACGTTCATACGCTCGCGGATGGTACGGCTCATACGTGCCAAACCAACAGAGAACTGATTTGCCAGCTGTTCACCTACAGTACGAACACGACGGTTGCTCAAATGGTCGATATCATCAACAACTGCCTTTGAGTTAACCAACTCAATCAGGTACTTGATAATCTCAATGATATCTTCCTTGGTCAATACGCGAACATCCTGTGATGTTTCCAAGCCCAACTTTCTGTTGATACGGTAACGACCAACCTCACCTAAGTCATAACGCTTTTCTGAGAAGAACAAGTTGTTAATAACTTCGCGAGCACTTGCATCATCAGCAGGGTCTGCATTACGCAACTGACGATAGATATACAATACAGCTTCCTTCTCTGAATTTGAAGGGTCCTTCTGTAAAGTATTGAATATAATAGAGAAATCGCTAGAACCAGATTCTTCCTTGTGAATCAATACACTTGAAATACCACTTTCAACGATTTCATCGATGTGATGATCCTCAAGAATGGTTTCACGATCAATAATTACTTCATTACGCTCAATAGAAACTACTTCACCGGTATCTTCATCTACGAAATCCTCTGTCCAGCTCTTCAAAACACGAGCTGCCAACTTATGACCTACGTACTTTTCCAGTGACTTTCTATTGGCCTTAACCTCTTCTGCAAGGTTAAAGATTTCAAGGATATCCTTATCGTTCTCAAAACCAATGGCACGCAACAATGTAGTTACAGGCAACTTTTTCTTACGGTCGATGTAAGCATACATTACGTTGTTGATATCGGTAGCAAACTCAATCCAAGAACCCTTGAATGGAATGATACGTGCAGAGTACAATTGAGAACCATTAGCATGAACGCTTGATCCAAAGAATACACCAGGAGAACGGTGCAACTGAGAAACAACAACACGTTCAGCACCATTGATAATGAAAGTACCATTGTCTGTCATGTAAGGAATAGGACCCAAGAAAACATCCTGAATCACCATATCAAAATCTTCATGATCTGGGTCGGTACAATACAGTTTCAATTTTGCCTTCAATGGTACACTGTAGGTAAGACCACGCTCTAAGCACTCCTGAATAGAATAGCGAGGTGGGTCAATGTAATAATCCAGGAACTCCAGGACAAAGTTGTTACGAGTATCTGCAATAGGGAAATTCTCTGCAAACACCTTGTAAAGACCGTCATTCTTACGCTCCTCTGGTGGGGTGTCCAACTGCAAGAAATCCCTGAAAGATTTCAACTGTACATCCAAGAAGTCGGGATAAGACATCGGCGCCTTGATAGATGCAAAGCTTACTCTTTGATTATCTTTAATTGAAGCCATTTAGTTAAATATTTCTGAAAACGATTTTTCTAAGACACAAAAAGGTAAAGAATCCTCATCCAGAGGATCCTTTACCCTAAATTATATGTAAAGATGAATTACTTCAACTCAACTTCAGCACCTGCCTCTTCCAAAGCCTTCTGCAAAGCCTCAGCAGTTGCCTTGTCAACGCCTTCCTTCAATACAGAAGGAGCACCGTCTACCATGTCCTTAGCTTCCTTCAAGCCAAGACCACAAGCTTCCTTAACTGCCTTTACTACCTGCAGCTTAGCTGCACCAGCGCTCTTCAATACTACGTCGAAAGAGGTCTTCTCTTCAGCGGCTGCCTCGCCAGCAGCAGGACCAGCAGCAACAGCAACAGCTGCAGCAGCAGGCTCAATTCCGTACTCATCCTTCAAGATGGTTGCAAGTTCATTAACTTCCTTAACTGTCAAGTTAACAAGAGTTTCAGCAATAGCTTTCAAATCTGCCATGATTGTATAATTTTAATTTGTTTTTACTAATTGTGTAATAATTATTATTCTGCACGCTCACCAAGAGTCTTAAGCACACCGTGGATGGTGTTGCCACCTGACTGCAAGGCAGAAAGTACATTCTTTGCAGGAGACTGCAACAGAGCAACGATATCGGCAATAACCTCGTTCTTGCTCTTGATAGAAGCCAGAGCAGCAAGCTGATCTGCACCTACATAGGTTCCCTCTTCTGCATAAGCACCCTTCAATGCTGGGAAACCTTCCTTCTGGATTTCCTTCAGCAACTTAGCAGGAGCATTAGCCACCTTAGAGAACATTACCGCAGTAGTACCCTTCAAACAAGGGAACAATGGCTCAAATTCAGAGCTCAAACCCTCAAGAGCCTTCTGCATCATGGTGTTCTTAACAACTACCATCTTGATCTCCTGACCAAAGCACTTGCGACGCAAGTCACTTGTAGCAGAAGAATTCAAACCGGTAACGTCTACCAAGTAGAAATGACCATATTCCTTAACGGTGTCTGTCAAAGAGGCAATAACGGTAACTTTATCTTCCTTCTTCATAATTCTTTTTAATTAATTAATTCTCGTCAATAGACTTAGGGTCAACCTTGACACCCTTGCTCATTGTACTAGAAAGATAAATACTCTTTACATATGTTCCCTTTGCAGAAGATGGCTTCAATTTCAGGATAACATCCATAAATGCCTTAGCATTTTCACGGATTGCCTGCTCATTGAAAGATACCTTACCAATTGAAGTATGTACAATACCAGTCTTATCAACCTTAAAATCGATCTTACCCTGCTTTACTTCCTTTACGGCCTTAGCAACATCCATTGTTACAGTACCGCTCTTTGGGTTAGGCATCAAACCACGAGGACCAAGCACGCGGCCCAAAGGACCAAGTTTACCCATGATTGATGGCATAGTGATGATAACATCAACATCAGTCCAACCACCCTTGATTTTCTCAATGTATTCGTCCAGACCTACATAGTCGGCACCTGCTTCCTTAGCGGCTGCTTCCTGGTCAGGTGTGCAAAGACACAAAACTCGTGTAACTTTACCAGTTCCATTAGGCAATGAAACAACACCACGAACCATCTGATTTGCCTTACGGGGATCAACACCCAGACGTACGTCAATATCTACTGAAGCATCAAACTTAGTAAAGCTAATCTTCTTTACCAATTCTGCTGCTTCTGCAAGAGTGTAGGCCTTCCCTGCTTCAACCAAACCTGCAGTCAACTTCTGATTTTTTGTCAGTTTACTCATTCTAATTGAAGTTTATTAATTATGCGGGAAAATCCCCAGTAACAGAAATACCCATACTTCTAGCAGTACCAGCGATCATCTTCATAGCTGACTCGATGGTAAAGCAGTTCAAATCTGACATCTTGTCCTGAGCAATTGTTCTTACCTGTTCCCAAGTAACCGAAGCAATCTTCTTACGGTTAGGTTCAGCTGAACCACCCTTTACCTTTGCAGCTTCCATCAACTGAATTGCAGCAGGTGGAGTCTTAACTACAAAGTCAAAAGACTTGTCTGCGTAATATGTAATTACAACAGGCAATACTTTACCAGCCTTGTCCTGAGTACGGGCATTGAATTGCTTACAGAAGTCCATGATATTGATACCCTTTGAACCCAGAGCAGGTCCAACGGGAGGAGATGGATTTGCAGCGCCTCCTTTAATCTGTAATTTGATTAATCCAGCAACTTCTTTTGCCATTTTAATTTCCGTTTTATATATTAATTATCTTCGAGAAATCTAACACAGTAACAAATGTGTTATACTTTCTCAACTTGTACAAAACTCAATTCGAGCGGAGTTTTACGCCCGAATATCTTGACCATAACTTTCAACTTCTTCTTTTCGGCACTTACCTCTTCGATAACACCATTGAAACCATTGAAAGGGCCATCCGTTACCTTTACATTCTCACCAACAGCATAATCAATATTGACTTCTTCTGTTGGAACAAGCATCTCATCAACTGTGCCCAGCATACGATTTACCTCAGACTGGCGTAGTGGAGTTGGATTATCCAAACCACCCAAGAAACCAGCAACATTAGGAGTATTTCGCAAATCATGTGCCACCTCACCAACCAGTGCAGCCTCTACCAAAACATAGCCTGGAAGGATGTTTCTTTCCTTCACTACTTTCTTGCCATTACGGTTTTGAACGACTTTTTCAGCAGGGATCAATACCTGAGACACGTATTCGCCAAGGAGTCCGTTTTTTATCTCTGCTTCGAGATACTCCTTCACCTTGGCCTCCTTGCCACTTACAGCACGGAGAACATACCATTTCTTCTCGATCTCAGCCATCGCCACTAATTAATTAGGATAAACAATCTTGGTTACGAAATCGAACACTGTATCCAGTCCGAAAATAACAAGCGCAATGAATAGGGAAGCAAATAAAACAACCACTGCACTACTTGTCAATTCAGAACGAGAAGGCCACGAAACCTTATGTACAAGTTCATCGTAAGATTCCTTACAATACTTTGCAATCTTCTTAAACATATTCTCTTTATTTTTGCACGGGAAGAGAGGCTCGAACTCCCGACACCTGGTTTTGGAGACCAGTGCTCTACCGACTGAGCTATTCCCGTAGGATGGTCTCCCAATATTTCAGGGAGACCTATATGACTAGTATTGATTAGTCAAAGATTTCAGTGATCTGACCAGAACCTACGGTACGACCACCCTCACGGATAGCGAAACGCAGACCAACGTTCAAAGCAACTGCGTAGATCAACTCTACAGTAATCTCAACGTTATCACCTGGCATTACCATTTCGATACCCTCTGGAAGAGTAATCTCACCGGTACAGTCCATAGTACGCAGATAGAACTGAGGACGATACTTGTTCTTGAATGGAGTGTGACGACCACCTTCTTCCTTCTTCAAAACGTAGATAGCAGCCTTGAAGCCCTTGTGTGGCTTAATAACTCCTGGGTGAGTGATAACCATACCACGCTTAACCTCCTGCTTATCGATACCACGAAGCAACAGACCAACGTTATCACCAGCTTCACCCTGATCCAACAACTTACGGAACATTTCAACACCAGTAACGACTGACTTCTTGTCCTCACCCAGACCCAAGATCTGAACTTCGTCACCGACCTTGATGATACCAGTCTCGATACGACCAGTAGCAACAGTACCACGACCAGTGATTGAGAATACGTCCTCAACAGGCATCAAGAATGGCTTATCAGTATCACGAACTGGCTCCTGAATCCAAGTATCACAAGCTGCCATCAGCTCCATAACCTTGTCTTCCCATTCTGGAACACCGTTCAATGCACCCAGTGCAGAACCGCGGATGATTGGGGTATCATCTTCGAACTCATACTGAGCCAACAATTCACCCATTTCCATCTCAACCAACTCCAACATTTCTGCATCGTCAACCATATCACACTTGTTCAAGAATACAACCAAGCGAGGTACGTTTACCTGACGAGCCAACAAGATGTGCTCACGAGTCTGAGGCATAGGACCATCAGTAGCAGCAACTACGATGATAGCACCATCCATCTGAGCAGCACCAGTTACCATGTTCTTTACATAGTCAG
>JAGHTY010000158.1 GCA_018065125.1 Candidatus Minthousia equi | reverse complement strand
GTTTTGACACGCTCTCGCCTACTGCTTTCAGTCCGGCAAAATGAATCACCGCATCAATGTCATACGTACTGAATACGTTCTCCATAGCTGCTCGATTGCGTACATCGGCTTCCACGAAAGGAATCTCTTTGCCAATGATACGAGCTACTCTTTTTAAAGCCTCAGGTTTGGAATTTACCAGGTTGTCCACAACTACCACACTATGGCCAGCCTTGTCTAATTCAATGATGGTGTGACTGCCAATATAGCCGGCACCACCTGTCAATAAGATATTCATTATAGTAAGGTGTTTTTGGGTTTCACTCAATTTCTTTCACTTTGCAAATATACATAAAAATTGTCAGTCAATAGACGTTCCATCCTAAAAATTAGAAATATTATCGAACAAAAAGACATAAATTTATGGTTTTACAAAATAAATGTGTCATTTTATTTGGTTGTTTCATGTCATTTTTCTACTTTTGCACCGTTTTCACGAACATAATACAAGTTAATTAGTTTATAAGGTAACATTTTTATGGAAGAGCTTCTTAAAAGCCGTGATTCGGTAAACCGATGGATGGAGCGTTTCGGTGTGCGTTTTGGTGTTTACAAAAATGGAGTGTTCAATGAACAGTTGTTTCCTTTCGATGCTATTCCCCGGCAAATCCCTGCCGATGAATGGGCTATGCTGGAACGTGGTCTGATTCAGCGTGTCAAAGCGCTGAATATGTTTCTTTACGATATTTATCATGACAAAAAGATTGTTGCAGATGGAGTGGTTCCCAAAGAATTTACTTACGAGAGCAAAGGCTACATGCCTGAATGCGAAGGAATTACTCCCAGCAAACAGGTGTATGCGCATATTGCGGGCATCGACCTGGTACAGGCCAAGGATGGACGTTGGCTCATTCTCGAGGACAACCTGCGTATTCCTTCGGGGGCTTCGTATCCTATGATTGCCCGAAAGGTTACGCGCAAGGCGGCTCCACAGACTTTCCGCGATAATCTGGTGGCCGACAACCGTAACTATGGCTCCCTGTTGCGCGAAATGATGGATTACATCAACGATGGGCGTGGTATCAATGTCATCCTTACCCCGGGTCGTTACAACTCGGCGTTCTTCGAGCATTCCTACCTGGCCGAACAGACGGGTGCTGTGCTGGCCTTCCCGGGCGACATGATTGTAGAGGACGGTAAGGGGTACTACATGGGACTTTACAACCAAAAGGAGCGGGTTGGCGCCATCTATCGTCGCGTAAGCGATGAGTACTTGGATCCATTGGCTTTCGAACCGTCGTCGCTGCTGGGCGTTCCCAACCTGATGGAGGCTTACCGGGCTGGCAATGTGGGTGTTATCAATGCCTTGGGCAACGGCGTGGCCGACGACAAAGGAATCTATTATTTCGTGCCTAAGATGGTGAAGTATTACTTGAACGAGGAGCCTATCCTGCACAACGCGCCTACTTATTTGCCGTTCTTCCCCGAGGATTTCGACTATATCATCCAAAACATTTCTAAGTTGGTTATCAAGGATGTGGCCGAGGCTGGCGGCTATGGTGTGATGTTCGGCCGCGACATGACGCCCGAGCGAATAGAAGAGGTTAAGAAACTGATCATCGAGGATCCTCGGCGCTGGATTGCGCAGGAGGTGGTGGATTTCATCGATTTGGATATTATCGACGAAACTGGACAGCCTTCGCCTCGCAAGTGCGACTTGCGTGCGTTTGTCATCACGGGCAGCGAAACCAAGGTGTGGAAGTCGGGCCTTACCCGATTCTCTCGCAACCCCAACTCATTTGTGGTAAACTCATCGCAGGGTGGCGGATTCAAGGACACCTGGGTGATGGAGAAATAAATCTATTCATGTAATAATCTGACTGAAGAATATGGAAAAAGTAATCAGTGCCAATAATGCCAACCAACTGTTCTGGCTGGGCCGATATGCCGAACGCGGATACTTGTTTCTGCACCTCATGCGCAAGGCTTATGATGAGGTGCTGGATGTGCCAGTGGGCGAAAAACCTTACAGCACATTCTTGGAAAAACTGGACATTTATGTATCAAACGATTTCACTACCAGCTACCAGATGATGGAGCAGATTTACAACCCCGAAACGGTTACTTCACTGCGATTCATCATCGAACGAATGATGGACAATGCCATCGTGCTGCGTCCGCAAATCTATTCGGAGTCATTCAGTTACATTGAGATGTGCCGCGACCTGATTCGCCGCGAAGCCGAAATGAAGGAGATGAATATCACCAACTTACAGCCTATTACCGACTGGCTGTTGGCGTTCTGGGGTTCCATCCGCGAAAGAGTCACCGGACGGGTCTATGCGTTCCTGGAGATTGGCCGTCTGGTGGAACATCTGGACATGAACATCCGGTTCGAATATGGGCATTACCGTATCGTCGAAGCTTGGGATATTCTGAAGGATTTCATGACTGTTGAACCCGACTTGTTCGACCAGGTGCAGGCGCAGCACTTCCAACAGCTGCTGAACGACAAGCAGTCGTATGATGAACATAAGCAGGAGTACAAAGATAAGATTCTCCAGGCTTTGTGTCTGTTAGTGAAAGTATAATGGAAGAACAACGCTATTCGTACAGATTCTACCAACACTCCACCTTCAGCCCTGCCATCCATGGCCACTCGCTCAAGTTCCGGATGATTCCCTGCGAGAATGACTGCCAGCACCTGGAGCAACAGCAGATGCTAACCGAACCTGCCTGTTCGCTGCTTTCGGCTTTCGATGGCATGGGCAACCGCCTGCAATATGGTTTCTGCCAGGCACCACACGCTTTCTTTCGCATTGAGAGTCGGGGTGTGGTGACTTGCCGCAGATACTTACTGCCCGACCCGCAGCCCAGTTATCTGTGGCGGTGTGCTTCGCCGCTGGCTGCCTGGGATTGTGCCATGCAGCAG
>JAGHTY010000040.1 GCA_018065125.1 Candidatus Minthousia equi | reverse complement strand
GCGGGATTCGAACCCACGACCCCCTGCTCCCAAAGCAGGTGCGCTAACCGGACTGCGCTACACCCCGTTGCTTTCCAAAAGCGATGCAAAGGTAGTTACTTATTCTTAAATCACCAAATTTGAAAGCATGTTTTTACAAAAAAAAGAGAAGGAGTGACCCTTCTCTTTTAATATATTGTGTGTTTAGATTACTTCTTCAAAGGAATATCAACTGCCTTGAATGCCTTAACCAAACCATCAACACAGCGGTCAACCTGTTCCTTAGTGTGAGTTGCCATCAATGCAACACGTACCAAAGTATCTTCAGGAGCACATGCTGGTGGAATAACAGGGTTAATGAAGATTCCGTTGTCGAATGCAACACGAGTAACCTGGAAGGTCTTGATTGTATCACGAACATACAAAGGAATGATTGGACTCTCGGTTTCACCGATTTCGAATCCTGCTTCCTTGAAGCTCTTCAATGCATAGTTGGTAATCTTCCACAGGTTTTCCTGACGCTCTGGCTCGGTCTTCAGGATATGAAGTGCCTCCATAGCAGCTGCGGTAGCAGCAGGAGTGATACTAGCACTGAAGATATAGGTTCTTGAATTGTGTCGAATCCAGTTAATGATTTCCTTGTCAGCAGCAATGAAACCACCGATACTTGCCATTGACTTACTGAATGTACCCATGATCAAGTCAACTTCATCGGTCAAGCCAAAGTGGTCACAAACACCACGTCCGTTCTTACCAAATACGCCTAAGCCATGAGCTTCATCAATCATGATGTTACCATTGTACTTCTTCTTCAACTCAACCATCTGAGGAAGAGGTGCCAAATCACCTTCCATTGAGAAAACGCCATCGGCAACCATCAGCTTAACAGAATCAGGATTACACTTCTTTAATTCTTCCTCCAATGATTCCATATCATTGTGCTTGTACTTCAAGCAACGAGAGAATGAAAGACGGCGACCATCTACAATAGAAGCGTGGTCACGTTCATCGCAGATCAGATAGTCGTTACGGTCGGTAATACAACTGATAACACCAGCATTTACATTGAAACCTGCAGAGTAAACCAAAGCTTCGTCTTTACCCACAAATTCTGCCAATTCATGCTCTAACTGTACGTGCAAATCTAATGTTCCGTTAAGGAATCTAGAACCAGCACAACCAGTACCATATTTCTTGGTTGCTGCAATGGCAGCGTCAATGATACGCTGGTCATAAGTAAGGCCCATGTATGAGTTTGAGCCGAACATCAGCACTTTCTGGCCATCCATTTCAACTTCAGTGTCCTGATGGCTGTCAATAGTACGGAAATATGGATATATTCCCTGAGCCATGAACTGTTGTGGCTGGTCCCATTTTGCTAATTTGTCTTGTAATAATCCCATATCGTTTTTTGTAGAATCAGGTCGTAATCAATACGTTCCGATTAAGTATACTATCTATTAGTTCAAAAACGGTGCAAATTTACGAATTTATTTCTTTATTAACGTGTTTTTTTCAAAAAAATATTGATAGTACAATTTATTTGCAGTAATTTTGCACCCGAAATGAAAAAGAAAATTCTATTTATTGTTAATCCAATATCTGGAACAGCAAATAAAAAGCAAATCTTGGCGACGCTTGAAAAGAACCTTAATAAGGATCTTTATGAGTGGGAAGTTGCTTATACAGAGTATGCTGGCCATGCAAGGCTGTTGGCAAGTGATGCTGTAAAGAAGGGTATTGATATAGTTACAGCAATAGGTGGTGATGGAACTGTAAACGAAGTTGGTTCTTCTCTTGTAAATACAGATACAGCCTTAGGAATTATCCCATGTGGTTCTGGAAATGGATTGGCACGTCATCTTGGCATACCCGTAAATGCAAAGCGTGCTGCGGATGTATTTAATAATGGTGTGATTGTTGATATGGATTATGGCCTCATCAATGGCAAGCCATTTTTCTGCACATGTGGCGTGGGATTTGATGCAAATGTATCATATAAGTTTGCTCAAACTGGTAAGCGTGGCTTTATTAAGTATATGCAGCTTACCGTAAAAGAGGGATTGAAATACAAGTCGGAACACTATACGGTTGAGGATGATAAAGGTAATGTGTACGAAGATACATTTTATCTTGTAACCTGTGGCAATGCATCACAATACGGCAATAATTTCTTTGTAACTCCACATGCTGTAATGAACGATGGCTTGCTGGATGTTACTATCCTGAAACCATTTCCTTTGGTTGATTCTCCTCAGGTTATCTACCAGATGTTTAACAGGAAGATTGGTAACAACAAGCGTTCAACTTTGATTCGCACCACAAAACTGCATATTCATCGTGATGAACCAGGTGTGATGCATTATGATGGCGACCCTGTTATTGGTCCTGCAGATATTGACATCGAAGTGGTTCGTCATGGTATTAAGATGGTAGTTTTCAAGGATAAACCTACTGTTCCTGAATCAAACTCCGCTGTAAAATCTACAAAACCTATTCAGATAACACAAGATCAACTTCAAAAGTTGAAGAACAAATAGGTCTTATATAATATAGGTATTTCTAAACGCAAGCATTGTGTAAATGATTTTCATTACATGATGCTTGTGTTTTTTATTTGTCTGGAAGAATATTGTTTTTCATAGTATAACCCTTTTTACTATCAAGCAAAAAAAGAGGCAGTATAAATACCACCTCTTTTTCTATAGTTTCTGATTATGAATTATGCAACTTTCTGCAATCTCTTTAGGATAGAGAAGATAAAGGCAGCTGCAACAAGGCAGATAACCATCAGTACACCCCATACCAGTGAAAGGTCGTTGCCCCAAAGGAATCCAGGAATTGATACAAGGAAGTTACCAATTGCTGTTGCAACGAACCAACCACCCATCATCATACCCTTGTATTTTGGAGGAGCTACCTTTGTAACGAATGAAATACCGATAGGAGACAGCAACAACTCAGCAAAGGTAAGAATCAGATAGGTGCTTACCAATAGGTTTGGTGTTGCATCGGCCATATGCAATGGGTTACCAGCTGCATCTACCTCAGGAGCAGGAAGACCCATAGAACCCATGGTCATCAGCAGGTATGCAACTGCAGCAACAAGCATACCCATACCAATCTTCATTGGAGCAGATGGTTCTTTACCTTTCTTATTTAATGCACTGAACAATGCGATGCTCACAGGAGTAAGCAATACAACGAAACATGCATTGAACTGCTGGAAGATTTCAGGATTCAACTTTGTGCTGTCTGCAACGTCGTTATAGCTGAATGCCAGGAAGGCAGCACCGCCAAGCAGCATCAAGACTGCAACGTTGCGAGTCATACCCTTCTGCTGGAAAATGCCAAACAAACCATAGACAATGAAGATTACTGCCAGCAGGTTGCGAACATCAAACATCATACTTTCAACACCAGAAGATGCTGTAGCCGTATAATCGCGTGCAAAGTAGGTGAGGGTAAGACCATTCTGGTGGAATGCCATCCAGAAGAAGATTACTACTGCAAATACCAGACACAGACAGATGATTCGCTCTTTTGTCTCAGCAGGAGAGAGGTTGTCAACTACTTCGGCAGCCTTCTTGTCTTCCTTCTTATTTGAAGTAATGACATGCTTGAAGGTTGGACGGCAAAGGTAGTAAACAGCGATACTGAAGATCAAAGATGCACATGCAACGGCAAATGCATAGTGATATGAGTCGCCTTCGCTTGCATTCAAGGCTGTCATGGCCCATTCTCTTACCTTAATGGCAGCAGTAGGAGCGAACAATGCACCAACATTGATAGCCATATAGAACAAAGAGAAACCAGAGTCGCGCTTGTCGGCATATTCCTTCTGATTGTATAAGTCGCCTACCATTACTTGCAGGTTACCCTTGAACAAACCAGTACCAAGGCTTACAAGCAGCAATGAAGCACCCATTGCAATCATGGCTACCAAGTTAGAACCCAATGGAATAGACAATACCAAGTAACCAGCAAACATGATGAAGATACCAATGGTTACCATCTTGCTGTATCCAAACTTATCTGCCAGCATACCTCCAAACAGAGGAAGGAAATAAACCAGCATCAGGAATGATGAATAGATGAAACCTGCTGTTCCGGCATCGAAATTAAAGTTTGCCTGCAAGAACATTACGAACACTGCAAGCATTGTGTAATAACCAAATCGTTCACCTGTATTGGCTACTGCCAATGCCCAAAGACCTTTAGGCTGGCCTTTGTACGAGGTGTACAGGAAATAGAACCATAGCGCAAACAACGCTACAATCCATGGTGTTGATAGTACTTGAAACATAAGTGTATTTATTAATTATAATTATTTCTTAATATTAGCCTCCTGAAGACCATAATGCTTCTTCTTATCCTCTCTTAATAATAGGAATGCCAGGATAAGTGCTATGATACCGAAGACTGCAAAAATGCACATAGGAATGGTATAGTCGTATTGATCCAACTCTACGCCATCGCGAATCACAGTGCCGTTTGTGCAATAATTCTCCAATACAATACCAATGAGCAATGGCACACCTCCAAGACCAATATTCTGAATCCAGAAGGTAAGTGCATAGGCCGAACCTAATAGCTTAAGTGGAACAATTTTTGGCATACTTGGCCACATTGCTGATGGAACAAGCGAGAATGCCACACCCAGAAGCAACATGATAAATGCAGCAAACCACCAGTAGTTAAGAACTGGCAAGGCAAACAGCACGTGAACAAGAATCAGCAATACAGAACCAATCATCATGATAGTTGCTCCCTTGCCATATTTATCATAGATTCTTCCGAATAATGGAGTCATGAAAAGGTTTCCGAAAGGAATAAGTGCTGGCAGCAAACCTGCCCAATAACTGTCTACATTATATTTATTAATCATCAGTGAAGAAGCGTACTTCATGAATGGGAATACTGCAGAGTAGAAGCAAAGGCAAAGCAATGCAATGAGCCAGAAACCCTTGTTTGTTAGAATCAACTTCAAATCGCTAACCTTGAATGTGTCTTCATCGTTTTCTGTCTTGTCCTCGGCTGCTTGCTTGTCGAGCTTCTTATCCATTACACAGAACACTATGTATGCCATAAGGCCAACAACCAAAAGCACCAATGCCAAAAGCAATGGAGTTGACATGCTGAAGTTTGATACAATGATTGGGTTGATTGCCAGTGCAACTGCAGTACCTAATCGTGCCACAGCTACCTGAACACCCATTGCCAGTGCAAGCTCATAGCCGGTAAACCACTTTACGATTACCTTTGAAACTGTAATACCGCAGTTCTCGGTACCAACAGCAAACAATGCGTAACCGATACAAGCAACAAGTACCTGTTTGTTAAGTTCTAGTCCTAACCAATCAATGCTTACAACAGCTTCACCTCCAGGGGCAATGTATTCAACTGCATAATACTTGATTCCGGCGCCTACTACCATGAAGACACACGAAACAAGACCTGTTAGGCGAACGCCAACCTTGTCGAGAATGATTCCTCCGAAAATCAGCATCAGGAAGAACACGTTGAGCCACATATAAGCATTGTTGAACCAGCCAAAGTCTTTGGCACTCCAATCCATACCTCCCTGCTCGATAGATACACCAAGCATATCCATAAGTGGCGACATGGCATCGGTGAGGAAATATCCCCACATCATAGTAAACGATACTATTATAAGAGCAATCCATCGTGCAGATTTTGAATCACGAATGGTTTTCTTTAATACTGTTGTCATATCTTTTTTCTATTTATTTCTTAAGCCATTTATCCAGCCAGCGGAAGAAAGTTCTCTGCCATAGAATACCATTCTGTGGTTTCAATACCCAGTGGTTTTCATCAGGGAACTGAAGCAATTCTGCAGGGATGCCACGGATAACTGCAGCGTTAAATGCACTCTCGCCTTGGTTTGTAGTAATGCGGAAGTCTTTTTCTCCCTGAATACATAAGATAGGAGTATCCCACTTGTCAACAAACAGGTGAGGAGAAGCGGCAAATGTCTTTTGTGCTGCAGCATTGTTCTTTTCCCATGGTGCACCCTTCATATCCCATTGTGCAAACCACATTTCTTCTGTTTCTACATATTGCTGCTCGATGTTGTAGATACCATCGTGTGCAATAAATGCCTTAAAACGCTTGTCGTGATTACCTGCCAGCCAATAAACAGAGAAACCTCCGAAACTAGCACCTACACAACCCAGACGGTCTTTGTCTACATAGCTTTCCTTGCAGAGGTCATCGATTGCGGTGAGATAATCCTTCATGCACTGACCACCATAATCACCACTGATTTGCTCTAGCCATTCCTGACCAAATCCTGGAAGACCACGACGGTTAGGTGCAATGATGATATAGTCGTTAGCAGCCATAATCTGGAAGTTCCAACGATAGCTCCAGAACTGACTTACTGGTGACTGAGGTCCACCTTCACAGAACAGCAGAGTAGGATATTTCTTGTTTGGATTGAAATCGCTTGGGTAGATTACCCATGAAAGCATTTGCTTGCCATCGGTAGTTGTTGTCCAACGAGGTTCAACTTTTCCTTTGTGCAACTGATCCATGATGTGCTTGTTCTCTGTGGTTAGCTGAGTGATTTTCTTTGTTTGAGGAACTAAAGTGTAAAGTTCGTCAGGTTCCATCATGCTGTGGCGGCCAATCAGCAACTTGTCACCCATCAATTGTGAGATGGTAAAGTCGTACTGACCTTCAGTAATCTGTTTTACGTTACCTTTCAGGTTGGTAGAATAGATCATGCTAACACCATGCCAAACACCATAGAAATAAAGGCTCTTTGAGTCGCTATTCCACACAAAGCCATCTACGCCACTATCAAAATCTTCGGTAACATAGGTTTTTGTGTGCTTCTGCAAATCCATTACGCACAAACGGTTACGGTCACTTTCATAACCATCACGCTCCATGCTTTGCCATGCGATAAGCTTACCATCTGGTGAGAAGGCAGGGTTGATGTCGTAACCCATGTTCTTGTCTGCAGTATAGTCTTTGCAAAGATTCTCTGTTTTTCCTGTTGCTACATCATACAAGAAGATGTCGCTATCTGTGCTGAAAGCATATTCCTTGCCTTCTTTCTTGCGACAGGTATAGGCGATGGTCTTTGAATCAGGACTCCATGCCAATTGTTCCATTCCGCCAAATGGTTTCATAGGACTTTCAAATCCTTCACCTTGCAACAAGTCAATTCCTTCTTCTGTTACTTTGCCATCAACAAAATTGGTAACATAAGGATGTGGAATAGAAGTTACATATTCATCCCAATGCTTGTACATCAGGTCGGTAACTACCATACCTGTAGATTTTGGCAGGTCGGCATCGTTCTCCTGGATGCTGTGATGATATGGAATAGATGCTACGTATAGCACCTTTTGTCCGTCAGGTGAGAAACTGAAACCTTCTACATCCTTTTTCAGGAATGACAATTGCTTGCGTTCACTACCATCAGCATTCATCTCAAAGATTTGCATTGTGCCGTTTTCATCAGCAGTAAGGAATGCAATCTTTGCGCCATTCTTAATCCATGTTGGCTCGTATTCTCCACCTTTAATGGTAGTCAGCATCTTGTTGTTGCTGCCATCTGCATTCATGGTGTAAATAACACTGTGACTCTTGTTTTGTTCCTTGCTGTAGTAAGTTACGGTGTAGGCAATGGTTTTACCATCAGGCGAAACCTTTGATGAACCGATGCGCCCCATGGCCCAAAGGGCTTCTGGGGTCATTCGTCCATTTTCTATAGCAATGTTGTGTTTTCCAATAAATGGAGCATCGCTTTGTGCAGCGGCATCATGTGATGCTGCTATTAGTCCTGCTGCTAAAATAGCCATTTTATAAGATTTCATGTCAAAATGCTTTATTGATTCTTCTTCTGTTGCTGCTGGCGCTGCAATTCCTGCTGACGTTCTGCCAAACGCTGCAATCTGCCAGCCATACCAGTCATGTTTACCTTTCCTGGACCAGCTTCCATTTTCTTCTCTGCACGACGCTTTTCCAACTGCTGAAGTAGTTCTGCATCGTTGGTACGCTTCTTCAGGTACCACATAACGCCTACACCCATCAAACCACTCACGAAGTAGTACCAGCACAAACCGCTTGAGTAGTCGTTGAAGATGAAGAAGAACATGACAGGCATCAGATACATCATCCATTTCATGGCACCCATCTGTGGGTTAGCACCATTGTCTTGCTGACGCATGCTGATGACAGAGTTTATGATGTTTGTAGCGCAGAAGCCTAAACAGAAGATGCTCAGGTGATCACCTAATCCCCAAATATGTCCGCTCCAGCTCAACAGGTCGTCATAAGTAGAAAGGTCATCTGCCCAAAGGAAACTCTGCTGACGAAGTTCGATTGCGTTAGGAACAAAGTTGAACATGGCAATCCATACTGGCATCTGAATCAGCATTGGCAAACATCCACCCATAGGACTTACACCATACTGAGAGTACAACTGCATTACTTCCTGATTCTTGCGCATTGCATCCTCCTTGTTAGGATACTTGGCATTGATTTCCTCAATTTTTGGTTTCAATACACGCATCTTGGCAGATGACATGTACGACTTCTTACGCAATGGGAATACAATGGCATTCAGGATAATGGTCATAATGAACAGTACGATACCCATGTTCATGCCAAAGCCAGATAGCCAGTCGAATACATAAAGTGTGAAGAAACGGTTAATCCAACGGAATAGTGGCCAACCCAAGTCTACTAGTTCTTCCAGTTCCAAATCTTTCTTACCGGTTGACAATTTGTTGCTTGCCTTTAAGGTGTTGAAGTGGTTAGGACCAAAATAGAACTGCATTGTGGTAGGCTGTGCACCAGTTGGGTCGAAGAAGGTGTTTGCCTGTGCATCCATTTCCTTCAGATAACCACTGTTCTCTGGCAACTGAACAGAAGTCAGTTTTGCAGCTTCGAAATCTTGATCTGCAATGATGGTTGTGTTGAAGAACTGATTCTTGAATGCTATCCAGTTCAAAGATTCTTCAGGCATTTCATCGTCGTTACCCATCTGACGCAGATAATCAGATCCATCTTCCTTTTCATAGTAAGTAAGGGTAGAGTAGCGGTTTTCGAAAGAATAACCCTTCTCCAACTGCTTTACCTTTGCGTGCATGCTCACCGCCATGCTCTTTGTCGTAGGAGCAAAATAGTTAGCTACGCCTTCTGCCTTAATGGTCAGATTCATCATGTAGCTGTTCTTCAGCAGCTTGTATGCAAAATCAATATGTCCTGCACCCAATGCCAGTCGCATGGTAACAGAAGAATCTGTCTTTTCTACAGGCTGCATGAACAGGTCGTTAGTTACTACATTCTCATTCTTGCCAGAGATAGCAAAACCAATCTTGTCTGCTTCATCGCTAAACAGCGAGATTGGAGTAACACGGTCTTGACCGGTATAGTTCTTTACGGTTGCTCCGCAAGGAACACCACCTTTGGTAGTAAGGTCGAACTTAACCAGTTCGTTTTCAATTGACACTTTTTCTTCCTTGCCGTTGTATGCCTGGAAAAGAATGCCGGCACTGTCATTTTTCAGTGCATTCATTTTGGCTTCTTGTGCAGCCAATGCTTTTGCTTTCTGAATTTCATTAATAGAGTCTGCCTTCATCTGGGCCAATTGGTTTGCTTGTGCAATTGAGTCCATTTTATGGCGCTCTGCTTCGCTTGGTTGGTTAAAATAGCTGAAACCAACCAAAACGGCAGCCATTAAACCAAATCCAATCAGGGTGTTTTTATCCATATTTTTTGTTA